>JABSPM010000001.1 GCA_013215095.1 Flavobacteriaceae bacterium
TCACCTAATCGTGTGGTAGTAAAGTCTCTATTAAGTGTGTTATTAGCTACTGGTAAATTATGCTTAGAATCTGTTGTACAGACTTTAAATTGCTTGTTAACAACACTTTTAAGATTCAGCTCTTTCATCAATAAAGCAATATATGATCTACTGTAAAATAAGCCTTCTCTTTCTAGTTTTTTTTGAATGCGTTGACTTCCATAAACCTGTTTGCTCTTATTAAATATGGCTGTTATTCTGGTTTTTAAATACATTAATGATGTTTTCTGTGTTGTTGTAGTATTAGTTCTTAACCAGATGTAATATGCGTTTTTGCTAACTTTCATACATTTACACATCTTCTCGACAGGAAAGGTACCTGTGTAAGCCTTTATAAACTTATACCTTTCCGGTCTCACTTGGAGAAGATGCTCACTGCCTTTTTTAACAATCTATTTTCTGCCTCTAAAGCTAAGGTAGCCTCATCTTTGAAAGCTCCTGTTTCGGTTTTAAACTCCTGTTGCCAACGATAAACAGTACTACGTTTTAAATCATATTCAGAGCATAAAGCATCTACATGATGACTATTATTCAACAAACTAACAATTGTTGTTTTAAATTCTTTATCAAATCTACGTCTTGACATAATAGTTATTTTATTCAAAAGTCTCTATTTTATCTCTACCAAAAAAAGTAGTTACTCTACAAATTCACTATTTGATTTTTGGTTAGTTCATCTTAAAGACGACAAAAAAAAAGGATGTTGCAAAAAGATACTATTTTTTCGCTTTTTTTCAAAAAAACAACAATAGATAAGACCTTTTCCATATAGTCACAAGGTATTACGTATCTTTACACGAAAAACTTCACATTATGAATGGATTTTTAAAGTGGATTGTTATTACATTAACCGTGGTGGCAGCAGGCGTCTTTATTTATGCTTATGCTAATGGTGGTGTTTTCAATAAACCTTTGAGTCCTAAAGACACCGTTGAGTTTAAGCTCAATGAGCTCAAGTTGAAAGTGTTTTATAATCGTCCATCAAAACGTAACCGTAAAATTTTTGGAGGGTTAGTTGCCTATAATAAAGTTTGGAGAACAGGAGCTAATGAAGCAACAACTTTTAAAACTAATATGCCTCTCAAAATTGGCGACACATCTTTAGCTAAAGGCAGTTATACCTTATGGACCATTCCTAATGAGGAGCATTGGGAAGTTATTTTTAATTCAAAACAATATCCTTGGGGTGTTGATGATGCAATGAAACCCATGCGTAATCCAGATTTCGATGTTATTAATATTGAAGTCCCTGTAATTCATCTCAACAAACCCGTTGAACAGTTTACCATAGCTTTTGATAACTCTACAGATAATTTATCTTTAACTATGGCTTGGGATATTGTAAAGGTCATTGTACCTTTGAAATAGCCAGTATAGATTTTAATAATCTAAAATTGTATCATTAGTCTTGAAAACACCAAATAAGCATAACTCTGCCTTGCATGAAAAGGATGGTATCTCACCTCCAGATATCACAGATATTAACGCTATTAACAACATAAAGCGCAGACGTAGAAAACAGCCTTCTGTAGATGAACTCGTAATTGGGATATTTAATTCCGATATAACAGCATTGAGTAGAGCTATTACATTGGTAGAAAGCAAAAATCCTAAACACTTAGAAAAATCACATGCCATTATTGAGGCCTGTTTACCCAAGGCAAACAACTCTATAAGAATTGGAATTACTGGTGTTCCGGGCGTTGGAAAGAGTACCTTTATCGAAACATTTGGAACACATCTCACACGTCTAGGTAAAAAAATTGCTGTTCTTGCTGTAGACCCAAGTAGCACTATTACCAAAGGTAGTATTCTTGGAGACAAAACCCGAATGGAAGATCTTGTTAAAGATAAAAATGTATTCATTAGACCTTCAGCATCTGGAGAGGCTCTAGGTGGCGTTGCTCGTAAAACAAGAGAAACGATAATACTTTGTGAAGCTGCCGGATTTGATACTATAATTATAGAAACAGTAGGTGTTGGACAAAGTGAAACTGCAGTGCATAGCATGGTAGATTTCTTTTTATTATTAAAACTTGCTGGGGCTGGTGATGAATTACAAGGTATAAAACGTGGTATCATTGAAATGGCAGATGCTATTATCATAAATAAAGCTGATGGTGATAATAAAAAACGTGCAAAAATGGCTAAAGTGGAATTTAATCGCGCGTTACATCTCTACCCCGAAAAAGCCTCTCAATGGCGTCCTAAAGTAGCCCTATGTAGTGCACTTCAAAACGATGGGATCACAAAAATTTGGGATATGATTAACAGCTATGTTGAGCTTACCAAAAACAATCAATTTTTTGAAACGCATAGAGCACATCAGAACAAGTTTTGGTTGCTTCAGACCATTGAAGAACAATTAAATGTCGATTTTTTTAATAATGACCGCATAAAAACTGCTTTAAAAGCACAACTCGCCCTAATTGATGCCTATAAGACCACACCTTTTGCAGCGGCAGAGTATTTATTACAGTTAAAAAAAACTTAAAACTATCTCTTTTTAAGTCATAAGCTAGAAGTATTTCAGTTTATTAATACTGCGTTGCGATATAGATGAACTGCTTATACTTTTGCAAAGTTTTAATTACAATACCATTTTCCATTTGAAATCACTTGAATAAAACACCCTTTTCTACTGTCTACCATTTCTCAAGAAAAAAACATCTTTATATTTTACGGTACTTTCAAATTGAAAATGGTGTAAAACAACAAGATTTTATTGTGATTTTCCAAATTCTTAAAAACTCAGTTTAGGGCTTTACTTCTAATGTAATATTAGCCCTATGAAACAATCTATTTCAAAAATATCCTTATATAAACGCATTCAAAAAAGAATTAAAGCCTTTATTTTTGCCTACCTAAAACTCATATCAATTGGAATTAACTATTATTGTACCTGTATATAATGAAGCGAATAATCTAGCGCGTCTTGAAAATGAATTGTCTAAGTTTATAATGGAGGCCTTAGTTCCTACGAAGGTTTTATTCATAAATGATGGTTCTCAAGACAATAGTTTAGAAATCATTCAATCTATATGCCGTAAACACGAGCGTTTTTCGCATCTTAGCTTTGACAAGAATTACGGTTTAAGCACTGCATTAAAAGCTGGTTTTGACAACATCAATACCGCATTGACTGGATATATTGATGCCGATTTGCAAACCCACCCAGAAGATTTTAATTTACTTTTAAAACACATCAAATCCTATGACCTTATAACAGGAAATCGTGCACACAGAAAAGATAGTTTTCTAAAACGTATAACCTCAACATCTGCTAATTTTTTTCGACGCATATTTACAGGAGATGGTATGGAAGATACGGGCTGTCCTCTAAAAATCATCAAAACAGAGTATGCTAAAAAAATTCCTATGTTTAAAGGATTTCACAGGTTTTTACCAGCATTAGTATTACTCCAAAATGGCACTGTAAAGCAAATACCTGTACCGCATTATCCAAGAATTGCAGATACTACAAGTTTTGGACTTTTAAATAGAAGTATTGCCATAATAGATTGTTTCTTCTTCCTTTGGGTCAAATACAGGTATATCAATTACACCATTACAACTGCATCTAACTAGGGCTTCTTTAGTTTTTTTAAGACAACCTGTTGCAATTTATAAAACAAAACTCCTGCTAATGCTCCAAAAATTAATCCGCAAACAATATCTAAAGGATAATGTACACCCACATAGATCCTACTGTAAGCTACGATAAAGCTCCATCCCAACATAAAAAATATGAGATATCTATAATATGGTTTTAAAATCAACCCTGAAAAAACAGCTACTGCCATAGAATTAGAAGAATGCCCAGAGAAAAACCCATATCGTCCACAGCGCTTAGCCACAAAACGCATCATATCTTGAAGGCCAGCTACTTCTCTACAGGGTCTAGGTCTTTGAAATCCATGTTTAAACAAATTGGTAATTTGATCTGTAAATGTAATCATCGCAGCAATTACAAAGACCAGAACGAGCAATGTTTTTAGTCCCATTTTTTTATAAATCGCATATAATAAAACGCCATACATTGGCACAAAAGAAAATTTGTTGGTTATTACCAGCCAAAATATATCCCAATTTTTGTTTCCTAAAGAATTTAAATATAAAAATAGTTCTTTATCGTATTGTAATAATTGTTCTAACATAGGTATTAATCTTCGTATCTATCTACTTCTCTATCATAAAACTCAGAAGCTAGTTGAATCATTAATTGGGTTTCATTCATCAGTTCCTTTTCATCGTGTTGATCAAAATCTTCCAGCCATTCGATATCGTCATTTTCAAGATTGATTATAAATCTCGGAAATTCTGTATGAATAACGAAAATAGCTTCTGGAAGATCGGTATTATCGCCCAATATGAATTTAGGTAGTTCCATGTCTTAATGTTTCTTTTCGCAAAATTAAACGATTTGTCAAATAATTAAATCTAATATACAACATTATTGCGGCACAAGTGAGACCTGCTAATAAGCCTAACCATATTCCAAAACTTCCGTAGGCATCTTCTTTTCCGAGAAAATAACTTATAGGAAATCCTATCAACCAATAGGAAACAAAAGTAATAACAGTCGGTATCTTAACATCTTGTAAGCCTCTTAAAGCTCCAAGCACAATAACTTGCAAACTATCACTTAGCTGAAATATAGCTGCTGCCAATAGTAATTTTGCTGCAATTGTAATAACTTCTATATTATCTATTTTATTGGTCTCATCGCTTAAATCTACGTAAAGTTCAGGCAATAGCTTATGAAAGGTCAAAAAGAATAATGCAAACACGACGGCAAGACTCAAACCAAGTAAGAATATAGATTGAGCAATACGCCTCAATTCTTTAAAATTTTGCAGCCCTTTTTGATTTCCTACTCTAATCATAGAGGCTACACTAAGTCCCATAGCAACCATAAATGTCATTGATGCTAAGTTTAAAGCAATTTGATTTGCTGCTTGTGCATTCTTACCAAGTATACCGCTCAACCAAATTGCTCCAGTAAAAATAGCCACTTCAAACAGCATCTGCAGAGCACTTGGAAATCCAAGATTGAGTAATTTTTTAAGCATTCTATTTTCAAGAACAAAGAGTTTAATATTGGTCACATAGTGCTTTGACTTCTCTTTTTGCTTAAGTAAAAACCATAAATAAAACAACATTACCAATCGTGAAATCAATGTGCCAATTGCCGCACCCACTATGCCCATCTTTGGACATCCAAATTTTCCAAAAATTAAAACATAATTTAAAGCTATATTTATGACATTTGCTATAATTGTGGCATACATCGGATATTTTGTCAAGGACAGTCCATCACTAAATTGTTTGAATGCCTGAAATATAATCAGCGGCACTAAAGAGAACGCAACCAAGTCCAAATAGGGCATTGCCAAAGCGACTACTTCCTCTGGTTGTTTCATTAAATACATTAAAGGCTTTGAGCATAAAACACCACCAAAAAGTACGATACTCAAAACAGTTAATAAGAAAAGCCCATGTTTAAAAGACGACTTTCCTTTTTTGAATTTTTTTTCAGAATCTGCTTCTGCGATCAAGGGTGTAATTGCGGTAGAGAATCCAATCCCAATAGACATTGCTATAAAAATAAAACTATTCCCCAAAGATACGGCAGCCAATTCAGCAGTACCTAATTGCCCTACCATAATATTGTCTACCAAGCTCACAAAGGTATGCCCCAACATACCAAATATTACGGGGGTAGCGAGCTTTAAATTGTATTTAAATTCTTTTGTATAGTTAGATAAAATCATACTCTGATAATCTTTGCAAATGTAAATTAAGTCAAACGATATAAGAAGTTTTTACAGTGTTAATTCGTACACCAAAAGATGCCTAAAAAGAAATTTGCAGCAAAAACAAAGCCTTGCTATACATCTCTATCCTAAATTTAACCATTTCGAAATAGCAGCTATGCAAGCCTATCTATTTTTTGGTGTTACACTCTGAATAACATTTCTTTTTTTAGAAATAACATCATAGTGCAGCTTTTATCTTTTTATCTTAGCGTAAAAACACAGAAAGACATGGCTATCCATTAGTTATTTTATGCCTAAAAGGAAATAATCTTCTGCTGCTTTACAAGCATTTAATACCATTTTTCATTTGAAAGCACCTGAAGAAAATGATTTTTTCTTTATATAACATAGAAAATGAAAGCATAGGCGTAGCTACGGTTTCTTTCTATACTGAAGAGAAAGGAAAAAAGCGCCTTTTAATCAAATCATTTCTAATGCAAAATGATATAAAAGAAGAGAACGTATAATTTACTGAAACTTCTAGGCTAAAGACACAAAAAAAGGGGAAACTTTATTTCCCCCTTTTTCATTTATAATAGATTTAAATTACTATTCTTCTTCGTCTGAATGCGCTTTATCGTCTGTGTCTAAAACTTCAAGCAGAGCATTGCTTTGCAGAATATTATACCAACGAATTACTTTTTTTATATCGCTTGGATATACTCTATCTTCGTCATAATCTGGTAGTATAGAGAAAAAATATTCTTCTAGTTTATCTTTACTTTCTTTATGACCAATACTTGTAACATTACCATTTTCTTTCTCTTTTATTTTTTGAAACACCTCTTTCAACGGGACTTCTTCTGTTAAGGTATAAATGGCAATTTCGCTTAGTAAGCTCACGTTACTCCTCATGTTTACAGAAATACGCTTTCTATCTAATAAAGACTCTGCAATAAAACCGCCTCGTGTTTGAGTAACTATTTTAAATAATCCTGGTTTTTGTGCGATTGCTAAAATATGATCTAGACTCATGTTAATAAATTAAAATTTTTGGACGGCAAATATCTACGGTTTAAAAAACTTATCAAAATATTATCGTTTCTTTTTTGCATCCGGAAAACGCATTCTATAATCGATATTAATTTTTCCTTTAGATATGTTCGTTAATTTTCCTTTTATCAATCGTTTTTTGAAATTAGATATTTTATCGGTAAACAAAACCCCTTCAATATGATCATACTCGTGCTGAATAACTCTAGCCACTAATCCATCAAATTCCTCTACATGTGTTTGGAATTGTGCATCTTGATATTGGATTTTTATTTTTGGTTTTCTAAACACATCTTCTCTAACATTAGGAATACTTAGACACCCTTCATTAAAGGCCCATTCATCCCCTTCTTCTTCTAGAATTTCTGCATTGATAAAGGTGCGTTTAAAATCTTTTAATTGCGCTTGTTCTTCTAGAGATAGTGTTTCATCTTCCGCAAAAGGAGAAGCATCTACCAAAAAGATTCTAATTGGTAATCCTATTTGCGGTGCAGCTAACCCAACACCATATGCAGCATACATAGTTTCATACATATTTTCTAATAAGACTTCAAGATTTGGATAATCTTTATCAATCGTTTTTCCTTTCTTTCTTAGTACTGGATCGCCATACGCGACTATTGGTAATATCATTTAAATTCTTTTTTTTAGATTGCAAAAATAGAACAACTACTTATTATACAAATAACTTTGTAAAATAATGGTCGCACTAATTTCATCTACTAAAGCTTTATTTTGTCTTTGTTTCTTTTTTAAACCACTATCAATCATAGTTTGAAATGCCATTTTAGATGTAAAACGCTCATCCTCTCTATGTATTGGAATATCTGGAAATTTTTTTTTCATTTTTTTTAAAAAAAGTGCTATTAATGCTTCACTTTCCGATGCTGTATTGTCCATTTGCTTTGGCAGTCCTACTAAAAACAAATCTACTTGCTCCGTTTTTAGATAGTCTTCTAAAAACGTTAACAGCGTATTTGTAGCAACGGTAGTAAGACCAGATGCTATAATTTGCAACTCATCCGTTACCGCAATTCCTGTGCGCTTTTTTCCGTAATCTATGGCTAATATTCTTCCCATGTAATGCAAAAATACTATTAATTCTAGTAATCAAAAAACTCTCTTACACAAGATAAGAGAGTTTTTAAAGCTAGCTAGAATTTCATTCCACATAAAATCACTATATATCTATTACAATGCTCTAACTAACCAACCAAATAATAAATAAAGAGATCAAACTTTTTAGGGTTAATGTTTTTTGCTTTCAATAAATAAGACACAGCATTTCTTGGTTTGGTCACATATTTTTAAATTTTATAAAATTAAACCCGTATTTTTGCCGCAAAACAAGTCGCAATGAACGAATTAAAAGCAATCATAGAAAAAGCTTGGGAGGATAGAAATTTATTACAAAATCCTGACACAATTAATGCCATTAAATCAGTTATAGAACATTTAGATTTAGGTCACTTACGAGTTGCTGAACCACAGAAGGATGGCTGGCAGGTTAACGAATGGGTAAAGAAGGCTGTTGTCTTATATTTTCCGATTCAAAAAATGGAAACTTATGAAGTGGGTATTTTTGAATATCACGATAAAATTCCTTTAAAAACTGGTTATAAAGAGAAAGGCATTCGTATAGTTCCGCATGCAGTAGCTAGACATGGTGCTTATATTTCTTCGGGTACAATATTAATGCCCAGTTATGTTAATATTGGCGCTTATGTTGATGAAGGTACTATGGTTGATACTTGGGCTACTGTTGGCAGTTGTGCTCAAATAGGTAAACATGTGCATCTTTCTGGAGGTGTTGGTATTGGAGGTGTACTGGAACCATTACAAGCCGCGCCAGTGATTATTGAAGACAATGCGTTTATTGGATCTCGTTGTATTGTTGTAGAAGGTGTAAAGGTTGAAAAAGAAGCTGTTCTTGGTGCTAACGTAGTGTTAACCGCTTCGACTAAAATTATCGACGTTACTGGAAATGAGCCTGTAGAGATGAAAGGTATTGTTCCTGCGCGTTCTGTAGTAATCCCTGGAAGTTACGCTAAAACATTTGCTGCTGGCACCTACAATGTACCTTGTGCTTTAGTTATTGGAAAACGTAAAGAAAGCACTAATATGAAAACATCATTAAACGAGGCGTTAAGAACCTACAATGTAGCGGTATAAATGAGGGTTTTAGTTATTCAACAAAAAATGATTGGCGATGTACTCACATCAAGTATATTGTTTGAAGCCTTAAAAGAAAAGTACCCAAATGCAGAATTGCATTATGTACTTAATAAGCATACCTATCCTGTTGTTGAACACAACCCTTTTATAGATGAATTTTTATTTGTTACTCCAGAAATAGAAAAAAGCAAAGTTGCTTTTTATGGATTTTTAAAAACTATTCGACACAAAAATTACGATGCTGTTATTGATGTCTATTCAAAATACTCTAGTAATTTAATGACTTTATTCTCTGGAGCAAAGCTTAAAATATCTAAGCGTAAATGGTACACTTCCATTATCTACAACCATAATTATACCGACCAAAAAGTAAAAAAAACTAAAGCGGGACTAGCAATTGAAAACAGAATTCAATTGCTAGAACCCTTGCATATTAAGACCTCTAAACTCTATAAACCAAAAATTCACCTCACCAACAAAGAAATTACAGAGAGTAAAGTCTTTTTGCAACAGTCTGGAATAGACCTTAACAAACCTATATATATGATTGGGGTACTGGGTAGTGGAATGAATAAAACTTATCCTTTTGAATATATGGCAAAAGTTATTGATGTAATTGCATCTGAAAGTAAAGGTCAAATTCTATTTAATTATATTCCAAAGCAAGAAAATAACGCTAAACAAATTTTTGATTTGTGTAGCGCAGAAGCTCAAAACCAGATTTATTTTAAAGTCTTTGGCAATAGTCTTAGAGATTTTTTAGCCATAACCCATCACTGTAAGGCTTTAATAGGGAATGAAGGCGGCGCTATAAACATGGCAAAAGCTATAAATATCCCAACGTTCACCATTTTTTCGCCATGGATTAAAAAAGAAGTCTGGAGTTCCTTTGAAGATGACGTTCAAAATGTCTCTGTTCATCTTAAAGATTTCAAACCTCACTTTTTCAAAAACAAAGACACCAGACAATTAAAAGCGCATTGGAAAACATTATATTCAGAATTTGAACCCGATTTACTACAAGCTAAACTCAAGAAATTCGTTAGCAGTTAAACAATCTCATGTCTTTCTGAACACAAACGCTTAATTAGAGCTCTTTGTGCTTTTAATGAATGTAATTCTGCTTTAAAAAATCGTCTCTCTACTTTCTTTTTTGCAAAATAACTAAACCAATCTGCTAAAGGAAAAAAATCACGATGACCAATCCCATCAATAACAATTAACTGAATGGTATTGTCGCTCAATATCTTACAACACAAATTTCTAGCTCTCAAATCGCCAACAAATATTTTGTGCTGTATCATTTGTTTTTTTAAGCGTTCCAAAGCTTCAACAAACACTTCATCTTTAAAAGGCGCATGTTTCATTTCAAGATAATGACGTAAAGTCAGAGAAATGGATTGATTGTTCTCATCTCTAATTAAGTCATAGACAAAACCTGTACCCAAATTTGTTGTAATCTCGCGATAATATTTAGCATAAAATGGATAATCAAATTTTGATAGGTTCTTATCCTTAATTTTATGGTAATATTTAATCTCTTTATACAAATGATCCACCTCAACTTCAGGTTTACCGATTTTTATACATAAATTAGAATCTTTAGGATGTACATAACATTTTCGAGCTAGTCCTTCTGCTATATAGTGTTCGTCTTTTATTTCGATCATTAATCCGTCTCTTTTTTTATCCCAAATTGAGTCCAAGTTAATTTCTCTGTCTGCGTTACTTTACGGATAGCTTTATTCTTTTCAATCATTTCTGGCCTAACATAACCTCTAGCATGATCTAGATGCAAACATATTGCACTATACCTTATCTGCTTTGCTTTTATTCCTAAATTAAACATGCGTTCACCAAGTTCTCTATCTTCTCCGCCATATTGCATGCGCTCATCAAAGCCATTAACCTTAATTACATCTGCCTTCCAACCTGAAGAATTATGTCCATTCCATGTTGCCGTAGTAGGTGTAAGAGCATTTAGTAGTTTTGCTGTAATACCAGATGCGCTTACTTTATTGTTCTTAAAGGATGATTTTAACCCCTTGAATTTTAACCAATGCAGGTCAAAACAATTTTGCGATTCTATATCTGCCTTGATAATATCTTGTGAGATATTCATAGGTAATTTAAAATAGCCCCCTGACAAGAAAAACCCTTTTTCTCTAAAATTTAAATGCGTTTCAACAAAATCATTTCTTAAAATACAATCACCGTCTGTAAATATCAAATAATCCGAAGATGTTTGCTCTATAGCTTTGTTTAAAATAATTGTTTTTTGAAATCCGTCATCCTCATGCCAAACATGAGTAATATCCACTTTATTTATTACCTTAGAAGCATCAATAAGCATTTTGGTAGCTTCTCCAGAGCCGTCATCCGCTATTACAATTTCAAAATTCAATTCTGTTTGACATTCACAACTCCATAATACTTTTTCTAACCAATCTGGTTGATTGTAGGTACTAATTATCAAAGATGCTTTATATTGCTTCACTTACAAGAAAGTATTAATTTATATGTTATAGAATTACTATTTTTAATAATTCATTTGGACAAAAATACTATTTTTACCCTCAATTTTTTCTTATGATTAAAATATCTGGAGTAATAATCACATTTAATGAAGAGCGCAATATAGAAAAGTGCTTAAAATCACTGATTGACGTTGTGGATGAAATTATTGTTGTTGACTCCTTTTCAACAGATAATACCAAAGCTATTTGTACAAAATACAAGGTCAATTTTATTGAACAAAAATTCTTAGGATATATAGAGCAAAAGAATTTTGCTCTTGAACATGCTACTTTTAATCATGTTGTGTCTTTAGATGGAGATGAAGCTTTATGTGAAACCTTACAACAATCTATTTTGCAATTAAAATCGAATTGGACACACGATGGGTATTACTGTAATCGTTTTAACAATTTTTGCGGGCAATGGATAAAACATTCGGATTGGTATCCTAACAGAAAATTACGCGTTTTTGATAAAACTAAAGTGAGTTGGAAAGGTATTAATCCTCATGATGAAATTGTAATGCATAACCCGCAAAGTAAAACAGGGCATTTGAAAGGCGATATTTTACATTGGACCTATCAAACCTATTCTGAATTCAATTTAAAAACCGAACATTTTTCTAGCATATCTGCCAAAGCTTATTTTAAATTGGGAAAAAAAGCATCCTTCTGGAAAATTATTTTCAACCCAATTTGGGCGTTTTTTAAGGCTTATTTCCTAAGATTAGGATGTTTAGATGGTCTTAATGGTTTTATCATCTGTGTACAAACGGCTAATATTACATTTTTAAAATACACGAAGCTTAGAGAACTCTGGAAAAAAGCTTAAGATTTCTTCCAGAATTTTAACGCCTTCTTTAAGCGCTTTTTTCTGTAAAATTTTTCTTGAAAACTTTGAATATTTTGCCACATGGCTGCATAAACTTTATCGTAGGATATTCCACTTAACTTTGCGTATTCATCACTCATTATCTCTACCATAAACTTATGCTTTGAAAGTCGATCAAAATTCTTCATACGCTCTTCAAAAGATAACGCTTTAAACTTCATCCTATTTAAATCTACCAAATAAAACTTATACGTACCATTCTCCTTCTTAATCAATGTATTGCCTGGTGAATGATCCAAAAAAAGTATTTGTTTTTCATGTAACTCATAGGTGAATTTAACAAAAGCTCTTAAAATACGTTCATGATCTGGATAATCAAATTCATCTATCAACTCTCGGTAAGTTAATTGATAATCCAAATGCTCGCTTATATAAAAACTCTTTTTAAATAAAAAAAAGGCCTTAGATTCATAGTATGCTATTGGCTGAGGGGTCCCAATCTCTAGATTTATAAGTTTATTTGCATATTCATAAGAACGACATGCCTTACTTTTTCTAAAAAAACTATAAGCAATTTGATTAAATACATTCGGAATTTTAAAAGACTTTACATTTACAACCCTATCATTTAATTCAAAAGTTTTCAAGGAGTTCCTTTCTTGATTTCCATACGGTTGACCTTGAGTTTCATAATTTTGAATTATTAAATTCAAGTTAGATTCATAGGCACAAAAAGCATCATTTATTCTGTAATTCATAAATAATAACGACAATTACTTTTCTTAAACAATTGCAAATATACTCTTTAGTTTTGTTTCTTTGTAAAAAAAAAAAACAATGCAAAATGTCTTTTTAGAGTCTCATAACATCAAAAACCTAAATTTTGGGTTTGGAAAATTCAATTATCATTTAATCAAAGAATTAAACAATGAAATGCCACAAGATTTCCGAATTACCCTGCACTCTAAAGACATTAAAACATTAAAAGATGAATTTGGAAACACTTTTGATTATAAAAAATACTATGGCTTTAGACGCTATAAGCCTTTAAGTATAAGAAAACGTTATGACCTTTGGCACTCCATGAACCAAAATATAAGCATTGAACCTTACCATAATGACATTCCTTATTTACTTACCGTTCATAACATCTCACATATCAAAGATGAAAAAAATTACAAAAACGAAAAAAATCATATCTTATTTCAAGAAAAACTAAATCGAAGTGACAGCATCGTTTATATTTCCAATTACGCTAAATCATCTACTCACAAATACTTTAATGTTCCTAAAGTAAATGAACATGTCATTTATAACGGAAATACAATTCCAAAAATCACTTTAAACGAAGACTATACCCCAAATTTTAAAACAACTCAACCCTATCTATTTACTATTGGCGAAATAACTTATAGAAAGAACTTCAAATCTTTAATTGCGTTTTTGATTGCTCTCAAAAACAAGGACTACAACCTTATCATCGCAGGAAAAAAAAACACAAAAGCTGCTAAAGAAATCGAAGATTTAATTACTAAATACAATTTATCACATCGTGTGCACTTGCTTGGTAAAATTTCTGAAATAGAAAAACAATACTATTACAAAAACTGTGAAGCTTTTGTATTTCCTTCTTTAAGGGAGGGTTTTGGACTTCCGATTATTGAAGCAATGACATTTAAAAAACCCGTATTCTTATCAAACAACACCTCACTACCAGAAATTGGTGGTGATATTGCCTTTTATTGGGACAATTATGACCCCACATATATGGCCGATGTATTTGAAAATGGTATGAATACGTTTTCAAAAAATGAAAACAACCATAAAGAGCAGTTAAAAAAACGCGCCGATTTATTTAGCTGGAGTAATGCAGCTAAAGCCTATATTGACATTTACAAAAGACTATTAAATCACACCATATGAAAAACTTAATACACTCTATTAAACGCTCTTACCATAAAAGACATAGCATATCTACAATAAAAAAAGCCCCTATAAGTAATACACCAGTAGCCAATATACATAGAATTGACACCTCTAATGCTGGCGATTATTATTGTGCACCACACCATTATTTTGATGCTTTAAAAGGTACACATTTAGATATATTTTCTTACAAGAGTATAGATAAAAATAGACGTCAAAACTTTATCGATACCGTCTCACAAAAATCACTAATAATAGGAGGTGGAGGACTTCTTAACAGAAACGGTTTTAAGCGTCAAATGCAACTTTTCGAAAGCCTCGCATCTAATGGAAAAAAAATAGTGCTCTGGGGTATTGGTCATAATGACAAGCACAATATGAGTAATGGAATTAACTATAACATAAACACCTCTCAATTTGCTCTTGCTGGATTACGAGATTATAGTAAAGCAGAGCATTATGTGCCATGCGTAAGTTGTTTACATCCCATTTTTGACCAACCCTTCACTGAAAGTCAAGATATTGGCATTGTGTTTCATAAAGACACGCTAAAAAAAGAAAACATTCTTTCTAAATTTAAATCTTATCCAACCGCTTCAAATATTATGAAGTTTGAAGATATTATAGACTTCATAAAGCTGACCAATAAAATTGTTACCGACAGTTATCATGTAATGTATTGGAGTATGCTCTTAAATAAAAAGGTTGTTGTTATCCCCAACTCATCTAAATTTTTTGATTTTAAATATCACCCTGTTATCTCTAATTTTGATGATGCAATTAGTCAACTATCAAAAGCTAATGCCTACACAGGAATTCTTGAAGAATGTAGAACTATCAACCATAAATTTGCCGATAAAGCTTTCGATTATTTAAACATATGACGCAAGAACAAATCAATAACGCACTAAAAATCTTGAAACAAGGTGGTATAATTGTCTATCCTACGGATACGATTTGGGGTATTGGGTGCGATGCCACAAATGCTGAGGCTGTTCAGCGCATTTATGAATTGAAGCAACGTGCCGAAACCAAATCCATGATTTGCCTGGTAAGCGATTTTAAAATGTTACATCAACACATTGAAGAAGTTCCTGAAGTTGCTTATGATATTCTTAAATACGCCAATAAACCCACAACAGTTATTTATGATAGACCTCGAAGGGTTGCCGAAAATGTCATTGCTTGTGACAATACACTAGCTATCCGAGTGGTTCGTGATAAGTTTTGTAATACCCTTATTAAAAAATTCAAAAAACCTATTGTTTCAACATCCGCAAACATTAGTGGTGAGCCATCTGCCTTAAGATTTGAAGAAATTAGTGAAGACATTTTAAAAGGTGTAGACTATGTTGTAAATTTGCATCGCGAAAAGAAATCTTCAAAAGCATCTTCAATCATCAAACTAAGTGGAGATGGTATGGTAAAGGTTATTCGTAAATAATTTTCAACATACCAAAGGTATTTGAAAAGCACTTTATATGAATTACAAAGAAGCACTAGAGCATAACATATTCGGTATTATATCCAAATCGGCAAAAGCACTCGAATTGGACACCTATGTTATTGGTGGATTTGTTAGAGATTTTTTCCTTAAAAGAGGAACTCACAAAGATATTGATATAGTTACCATAGGAAGTGGTATTGCTTTAGCAAAACACGTATCAGAACAACTACCAAATCAACCCAAAGTTCAAATTTTCAAAACCTATGGAACAGCCATGTTACGTTATGAAGATATTGACATTGAATTTGTTGGGGCGCGCAAAGAATCTTACTCAGAAAACAGCCGAAATCCTATCGTTAAAAGTGGCACACTTGAAGATGACCAAAATCGAAGAGATTTTACCATCAATGCTCTGGCTCTAGACCTTCATAAAGATCGCTTTGGCAATTTGCTAGACCCATTTAACGGTCTTAAAGATTTAGAAAACAAAATAATTAAAACACCTTTAAATCCAGATATCACCTATAGCGATGACCCCTTGCGAATGCTACGTGCTATCCGTTTTGCAACACAATTAAATTTTGATATTGAAAAAGCCTCACTTGATGCTATTACACGCAATCATAAACGTATCAAAATCATTACTAATGAGCGCATCGTTACTGAGCTTCATAAAATTCTAGAAAGCAAACGACCGTCTGTTGGTTTTTTAATTTTAGAACAAACTGGCCTATTGCAACATATTATGCCAGAGCTCACTGCACTTAAAGGCGTTGAAGATGTTGAAGGACAACGTCATAAAGACAATTTTTACCACACACTTGAAGTTGTTGATAATAGTGCTAAGCATACAGACGACTTATGGCTAAGATGGGCGGCTTTATTGCATGATATTGGCAAAGCACCAACCAAAAAATTTAACAAGAAAGTAGGGTGGACATTTCATGGTCATGAATTTGAAGGTTCTAAAATGGTCTATCGCTTATTCAAGCGTTTAAAAATGCCATTGAATGACAAAATGAAATTTGTTCAAAAAATGGTACTAATGAGTTCTCGCCCTATTGTGTTGGCACAAGACATTGTTACAGACTCAGCAGTAAGACGTTTGGTTTTTGATGCAGGTGATTATGTTGAGGATTTAATGACATTATGTGAAGCCGACATTACAACCAAAAACCCAAATAAATTTCAAAAATATCACAACAACTTTAAAATTGTTAGAGACAAAATCATAGAAGTTGAAGCACGAGATAAAGTTCGTAATTTTCAACCACCAGTTTCAGGAGAAGAGATTATGATTGCGTTTAATTTAAAACCCTCAAAAGAGATAGGTATCATTAAAGAAACGATTAAAGAAGCTATTTTGGAAGGTGACATTCCAAATGACTATGAAGCCGCATATAATTTGATGCTAAAAACAGGTAAAGCTTTAGGGTTAAAACAAATCTAAAATCAATTGAACATTCCTGCTAAAATCAGGAATTTAATTATATAGCAAAGACTCAAAATGTAAAATATTCCTTATTAGGATAGCAATGACAGCACTATGAAAAAAGACAACAAAAGCGTTATTTATTGGCTATTAACAGGGTGTATCCTTATTTTTATAATGGTCATTGTTGGAGGTGTAACAAGATTAACGCACTCTGGACTCTCCATTTCTAATTACAAATTAATCTCAGGAACTATTCCTCCAATGAATGAGACCGAATGGGAAGCGGCATTTGATTTATACAAACAATACCCAGAGTATCAAAAATTAAACAATCACTTTTCATTACAGGATTTTAAAGATATTTATTTCTGGGAGTGGTTTCATCGTGTTATTGGTCGTTTTATTGGTATTGTGTTTATTATCCCATTTTTATATTTTCTTATAAGAAAACAACTTTCCAAGTCTACGCTAAAAAAATCAATAATTCTACTCATACTAGGAGGATTCCAAGGCTTTTTGGGGTGGTATATGGTAAAAAGTGGATTGGTGGACCGTCCTGATGTTAGCCACTACAGATTAGCCGCTCACCTATCTACAGCATTTATTACTTGCGCCTATACCTTTTGGGTAATTTTAGATATTTTATTCCCAAACAAAAAACCAATTCGCACTTCTTTTAGAAACTTTATAAGGTTTGGCATGGCTTTACTTCTACTGCAGATTATCTATGGTGCATTTGTAGCAGGTTTAGATGCGGGTTATATTCATAGTCACTGGCCAATGATGAGTGATGGAAAATTCATACATCCTACCGTATATATTGAACAATCTCCTGTATTCAGAAATTTTATTGAAGGTAAAAGTGGTGTGCAATTTGTGCATCGTACTTTAGCTTATATTGTTGCACTTTATATTTTTATAATTTGGCGAAAATCAAAACAAATGCAATTAACACCTTGTCAAGCTAAAGCCGTAAATTTTTCTTTGATAATGGTTGGCATACAATTTTTACTCGGCGTACTTACCATTTTACTTCTTCAATTTACAACGTATAAAGTTTGGGTAGGGGTAACACATCAAGTAGGTGCTTTTTTCTTGCTATTAAGCATGACTTTTACCTTGCATCGTTTTAGCAAGTAACAATTTTTAAATAAATTTGCAACAGATTACAAATACACATGATTTACAGATTTAGAGTTATATTAGACAACGACACGGAAGATGATATCTTTAGAGATATTGAGATTAGAAAGAATGACACCCTAGAAGACCTTCACAATACCATTACACAATCTTTTGGATTTGACGGCACTGAAATGGCATCTTTTTATGTAAGTGATGATGTATGGAATCAAGGTGAAGAAATTTCTCTATTTGACCTGAGTGAAGGAACAAATTCTATTAGACTCATGCATGAAACAACACTAGATTCTATTGTTAATAAAGATAACACAAAACTTATCTATGTATACGACTTCTTAACGATGTGGACCTTTTTTGTAGAACTTGGAGAAATCGTAAACGAAGCCCCTGGAACAGACTACCCAAACCTCATGTTTGTTCATGGTCAAATCCCAACAGAGGCACCAGAGAAAAAATTTGAAGGAGAAGTATCTGAAGAACACAAAGCATTTGATGGCGATTATGATATTGATGACTATGATAATTTAGACTTTGATGAAAATTGGAATTAATTTCAAAATCTTAGTACCAACACATTACTTCCCATTTCTTTAAATTAGTATATTTATTGTTGTAACATTTTGATAGCTGGTTCGTCTAAGTTCTATAACCAATCAAAATATTATAATTTGGATACTATTCTGACGATCAACAATCTTACCAAAAAATTCGGGTATCTCACTGCTGTAAAGGACTTATCTTTTAGAATTAACAAAGGAAATGTTTATGGAATTTTAGGCCCTAATGGTAGTGGAAAATCTACAACCTTAGGTGTTATTTTAAACGTAGTGAACAGAACTTCTGGTGACTTTCATTGGTTTGACGGCAAAATGTCAACACATGAAGCTTTAAAAAAAGTAGGAGCCATTATAGAACACCCCAATTTTTACCCTTATATGACAGCTTACCAAAATTTAAAACTGGTATGTAAAATCAAAGGAATTTCTCACTCAAAAATCGATGAAAAATTAGAGGTTGTCGGTCTATTAGAACGTAAAAACAGTAAATTCAAAACCTATTCTCTGGGTATGAAGCAACGTTTAGCTATTGCCTCCGCTCTACTTAATGACCCCGAAATACTCATCCTAGATGAACCAACTAATGGTTTAGACCCCCAAGGTATTCATCAAATAAGACAGATTATTAAAGATATCGCTGCAGATGGCACTACAATTCTTTTAGCCTCTCATCTATTGGATGAAGTAGAAAAAGTATGTTCGCATGTCGTAGTATTAAGAAAAGGAAAAAAACTATACTCTGGTCGTGTAGATGAAATGATCTCTAGTCATGGTTTTTTCGAACTTAAAACCGATAAGCCCCAAGAATTAATCAAAATACTTGAAACTGATAATACATTTGGAACTATAAAAACTGAAGATGATCTCATCACAGCATTTCTTAACACGCCTTTGGAGCCTGGAACCTTCAACAAACTTATGTTTGAAAAAGGCATTACAATTTCTCATCTCGTCAAACGAAAAGAAAGTTTGGAAGAACAGTTTTTACAATTAACCGACAATAACTCATAAAAACACTTTAGAAATGCTACGTTTATTACATTTAGAATTACAAAAACTATTACTCAACAAAGCGAGTAAGGTACTTATATTTATCTCATTTATTTTACCTTTTACAGTACTTATTCTAGCCTCAATAAAGATTAATTTCTTTGGTTTTTTCACCTTAGAACTTGGAGAATTGGGCATTTTTAACTTCCCTATTATTTGGCATATCACAACATTCTTTGCCTCATACTTTAAATTCTTCTTTGCTATTGTTGTAGTAAGTATGATTGGAAATGAATACAGTAATAAAACGCTAAAACAAAACCTCATTGACGGTTTAAGTAAAAAGGAATTTATTTTATCTAAATTTTACACAATAATCTTCTTTTCTTTGGCAGCAACTTTACTCATTGGTTTGGCTACATTTTTAATTGGACTCTATTATTCAAGCTACAATGAGCTACATATTATTTTAACCGAAATAGAATTTCTTTTAGCTTATTTTATAAAATTAGTTGGCTTTTTTAGTTTATGTTTATTCTTTGCTATGCTATTGAAGCGTTCGGCTTTTGCTTTAGCTTTTCTATTTATTTTATATATTGTAGAATGGCTGGTATTTTGGGGCTCTTATGAAATTTTAGGCTCTATTGATAACGCATTTAAAATTAAAAGTTTTATGCCTTTAGAGTCTATGTACAAGCTTATCGACCAACCTGCACAACGTATCGCGATGACCAAATTCCCAGACAAAGCAGACTTAGCATACGACTACGCCGTGCACTGGCACGAAATTGCAATTGTATTGGGCTGGACTAGTTTATTCATATTTTTATCATATCAATTATTAAAAAAGAGAGATTTGTAATATATTTATAAGCTGATAGGCTTAATCCAATGAAACTAGTATTACAAATTGTATTTACATTATCTTTTATAACACACATTTTCGCTCAAGGTGAATCTGCAAATTGGATTTTTGGAAATGGCGCAAAATTAACATTTAATGTTGATACAGGTGCGGTAAACTCAACCACAGCAGCACAAAATACAATTAACACCCAGGAAGGATGTTCATCAATCTCTGATTCTGATGGCAACTTATTATTTTATACAGATGGAAGAACTGTATGGAATGCCAACTATCAGATCATGTTAAATGCAGATTACAACAATGGCTTAGGCTTATTAGGAGATCCTTCTAGCACATCGTCTGGAGTAATTGTACCTCACCCAGGAGACGCTGATTTATACTATGTATTTACCGTAGATGAACCACATCACAATAATGCTTGGGCTTTTCCAAACCAAGGCCCTGCAGATATTAATGGAAACCCTCTAAATACCTACGAGGAGACCTATGGGGATAACCAAACCATACCCGAAAATGATGATGGCTTTAATAACGGCTTTAATTACTCCGTAATTGACATGTCTTTAAACGGTGGTTTAGGAGATGTTGTTTCGAATGAGAAAAACGTACATCTTATCACTTACAACAGTAACGACAATGAGCAATTAGCTTATAAATGTTCAGAAAAAATTACTGCTGTAGCAGCAAATGATTGTGAATCCATTTGGGTTATCACCCAATTTGTAGATACTTTTTATGCTTTTAAAATTAACGCAAACGGTATTAATACAAATCCTGTAACTTCAATATTAGATCCTTTTATAACTCTAGAAGGCTATAGACGTAATAGCATAGGCTACATGAAATCATCCCCAGATGGCACCAAAATTGCTATATGCCATATTCAAAATTCTAATACCCCAAGCGATGACTATATGAGTAACGATTCGGGCAGTTTATGGCTATATGATTTTAATGATGAAACAGGTATAATTAGCAACCCCACAAACTTAATGAATAATGTTCCCTTTTATGGCACTGAATTCTCCTCTAACTCCAAGAAATTGTATGCTTCATATAATAATATTGTAATGCAGTTTGATTTAGAAAACAATAACAACACTACACTAGTGTACACTGGAAACGCCGCAAATTCTAAGATTTTTTCTATGCAATTAGGGTTAAATGGCAAAATTTATATTATCAATTCTGACAATAGTTCAAATGCTTTAGACGTGATTGAAACCCCCAATGAGACAGGTAATAACTGTAACTATAATCCAGGCGGACAAACTATAGCAGCGAACACTGGTGTGCGCTTAGGTCTTCCGCCGTTTATAACATCCTATTTGCGTACAAATTTCATTAATATCATTGACCCTTTATCTTCCGAAATCTATAACAACTTAGAACTTTGTGACCAAACTCAATATACATTAATTGCTGAAGATATCCCAGGTGCTAACTATACTTGGACTCATGAAGGTATTCTTCTTCCCGAAGATGATTTTGATCTCATTGTATCCGAATCTGGATTTTATGAAGTTGTCATAGAAAATATTCCAGACCAATGTAATACCACCCTAATAGGACAAGCTAATGTCTCTTTTTTTGAGAGTCCTGTTGTAAATAACCAACCTAATGATATTATAATTTGTGATGACAATGGAGACGGAGTCTGGTCTTTTGATTTCTCAACACAAAACGAAGATATTATTGGAAATCAAGACAGCAACACACTTTCGGTGCACTACTATGAGAACCTTGAAGATGCAAATAATAGAGAAAATCCGATACAAGGTAATTACAACAACACATCCAATCCTCAAGAAATATTTGCAAGAATAGAAAATGTTAATAACATAAATTGCCATAATATCACATCGTTTTTCATTAGAGTTTTCAATACGCCCGTTGCCAATACGATACCAGATATAGAACACTGTGACGATGCTAGCGACGGTGATGATAGTAATGGACAAACAACTGTAAATCTGTCTCCCATTAACGCTATAGTATTAGGAAATCAAAGTCCTAATTCATATGGGGTTAGCTATTACACCTCACAAAATAATGCAGACAGTAAGATTGACCCTTTACCTTTATCGTATTACAACAACACTCCATATCATGAAACTATTTTTGTTAGAATAGAAAACTTAGAGCATATAGATTGTTATATAACCTCTTCTTTTGAACTGATCATAAATCCAATACCTGAAGCTTATGATGCAATATTATTTCAATGCGATAATGATGGCATAAATGATGCTTATACAACTTTTGATTTGACACAATCTCATGATGCTTTAGTTGGTAATTTACCCAATTTAATAACACGTTTTTACCCAAGTCTGGAAGATGCAGAAAATAGTAGTAATGAAATTGACGGCAATGCTTTCAATAATTCATCAAACCCACAGACTTTATTTGTTCAAGTGATAAATCCAACCACAAATTGTTTTGATATCTCTGAATTAGAACTGAGAGTTAGCGTTACTTCAGCTCATAATGCAACACTTGAAATTTGTGATGATGACGGCACCGAAGATGGCCTAAGTAGCTTCAACCTTACTGATGCGAATGACACCATTTCAGCAGGTGCTCCAGGCGATGTTACCATAAATTATTATGAAACATACGAAGATGCATTACTAGAGGAAAACCCTCTAAACACAACATACACTAATACAACACCTTATTTTCAAGTTATTTATGCAAGAACTGAAAACAATAATGCATGCTATGGGATTAATACATTAGACCTTACAATATATGAACTCCCACCTTTAGAAGACGACACTGTAGAGGTTTATTGTTTAAACTTTTTTCCAGAATACATCACATTAACTTCAGGAGTAATAGAAAACCTCCAAGACAACTATAGTTACCAATGGTCTAACGGTGCAACAACATCAGAAATACAAGTAAATGAAATTAGCACTTACAACGTAACCATAACCAACAGCTTTGGATGTACAAAAACACGTACTATTACACTCGTCCCCTCAAACATTGCAACAATCACAACTATTGAAGTTTTAGACGGGACATCAAATAATACAATAACAGTAAATGTAACAGGTGAAGGTGACTATGAATACGCCTTAAACAATATCTCCGGCCCCTACCAAAACTCAAATACCTTTGAAAACGTCAATTCTGGATTGCATAAAGTATATGTGAGAGACAAAAATAATTGCGGAACTGCTGAAGGGAATGTCTCTGTCATAGGATTTCCTAAGTTCTTTACCCCAAACGGAGATAACCATAATGCGACTTGGCAAGTTTATGGTGTGAACACCCCTAACCAAGTTAAAAGTAAAATTTATATTTTTGATCGTTTTGGTAAATTGTTAGCAACATTAGACCCCAGAAGTGCTGGATGGGACGGCACTTACAATGGCAAAAGCATGCCCTCTAACGACTACTGGTTTTATGTTATTCTGCAAGATGGCAGAGAATTTAAAGGTCATTTCACATTAAAACGTTAACTTAGTAACAAATAATTTATTGCTTTGAATAAAAACCACCTACACATAATCACTTTCCTTTTTGCAACTGTATGTTGTTATAGTCAAGATATAGCCTTGTATCAACAATTCAATGGTAATTATGATTATACAGCGATAGGCAATACAATGAATATCGTCGAAAATGGAACAAACACCTCCTGCGAAATTTTAACAAGTTCTTCTGCAGACCTTACCTTGTTGCCCAACCAAAACGTTATTGCCGCTTATCTCTATTGGGCTGGTTCTGGAAACGGTGATTTTAACATTAACCTCAATACTATTCCTATCACTGCCGAGCGTACTTTTTCTGACGCCCTTGATGAAAACAGGGTTTTCTTTGCAGCTTTCGCAGATGTCACCGAAATCATTCAAAATCAAGGCAATGGAACATACACACTCTCAAACCTTGACTTAACGAATGTAATTCAAACCTATTGTGAATCAGGCACAAATTTCGCAGGATGGGCAATTTCGGTAATTTATGAGGATACGAATTTACCACTAAATCAAATGAATGTCTATGATGGACTGCAAAGTGTTCCAAATAATCTTACTATAATACTAGACAATCTCAATGTTCTTGATAACGACGGGGCGAAAATTGGTTTTATTTCATGGGAAGGTGATAAAAATTTAGCTGTAAACGAAACCTTAACCCTGAACGGAAATATTATTGGGAATCCCCCATTAAACCCTTTAAACAATGCTTTTAATGGCACTAATAGTTTTACAGGATCCGACAACCTTTACAATATGGATATTGACTATTATGGGATCCAAAACAACATTAACATTGGAGATACAACCCTTAATATTGCCTTAACTTCTGGACAAGATTTTGTGATGATAAACAATGTAATTACTGTACTCAATAGTCAATCTCCAGATGCCAGCATAAGTATTGATGGAATATTCGATGCATGCAACAGCCGAAGCATTGAGGTAGATTATACGGTCTATAACACTAACGCTACCGATGTTTTACCCGCTAACACCCCAATAACATTTTATGCAAACAACACACCCGTAGGTCAAAGATACACGCCAACTGCATTGGAAATTAATACTTCAGAATCTTATACTGCTGTTATAAATATCCCCATTGAAATTCCCGATAACTTTACGCTAACCTTTAGTGTTGATGATGACGGTACAGGGCAAGGAACTATTAATGAAATTAGTGAAGAAAACAACACTGACTCATCCACAATTGAATTCATCACCTCAACAACAATAACTTCGTTAAACCCATTAAAATCCTGCAATACCGGATTTAATAGCGCTACTTTTAATCTCAGCACAACTTTAGAACAGGTCACTACAGATGATGATTATCAAGACGTCTCATTTTACCTTAGCCTAGAAGATCTGCAAATGCAATCCAATGAAATTTTGAACATAGAATCGTTTCAGAACACTACAAATCCTCAAACTATTTTCATGAGAATTGAAGATAATCCTTGCTATAATATGTATCAATTTGAAGTCTCAGTGGAAAATTGTCCTCCGACGATACCTCAAGGATTTTCTCCAAACAATGACGGTTATAACGACTGGTTTAATATTATAGGCTTATATGATATTTTCGAGCGTCATGAGCTTTTAATTTATAATAGATTTGGAACGTTAATCTTTAAAGGTCATAATAACTTAAAATGGGATGGAACTTCTAATCAAGGTCTCAACAACGAAGGGGATTTAATACCCGTAGGCACTTATTTTTATGTTTTACATTTAAATCACAACTCATACAAATCTATAACTGGCTGGGTTTATATCAATTACTAAATGCTAATTTAACACACTTAAACGGGTATTATTTGCATAACATCGAAAATTTCATTAATTTTGTAAGCTCCAATTCAATAGCTAATTAACGAAATGACTTACATATTACAACTTAACACCAGCAAAACCCTCAAAACAACCTACATAACTGTTTTATGTTTACTGTTTTTTTCTTCTGTCTATTCGCAAGTTATTTCAGTCAATGATTCTTATTCTCCTCAGCAATTAATAGAGAATAATTTAATACAAGGTTGTGTAGAAGTATCTAATATAACCTCTAGTATTAATGGAAACACAAATGGACTTACTAGCTATGGTTATTTTGAAAAAGACCTCTCTAATTTCCCCTTTGAGAATGGTATTATATTAAGCACAGGAAGTGCAACTTCTGCGGGAAACGTATTAAACGCTAGTACACTTAGTGAAGGGGAAGACAATTGGATAAATGACCCCGATTTAGAAAATGCTTTAGGTATAACCAACACTTATAACACCACTTCTATTGAATTCGATTTTATTTCAATTTCAAATTTAATTCAGTTTAACTATATTTTAGCTTCAGAAGAATATTATGGCAATTTTCCTTGTAATTACTCCGATGGCTTTGCTTTCTTAATTAAACAAGCAGACACTAGTGACCCTTACATAAACATCGCTGTTATCCCTCAAACCACTATCCCTGTAAACACAAATACTATTCATGATGCGATTGCTGGATTCTGTGATGAAGAAAACTCAGAATATTTTGACGGATATAACATTGGCGACACAAATTATAATGGGAGGACACACGCCTTAACTGCTTCCGCTAATATTCTTCCAAACGTTCTTTATAACATAAAACTTGTTATTGCCGATCAGACAGATGAAAATTATGATTCCGCTGTCTTTATTCAAGGAAATAGTTTTAATGCATCTGTAGATTTAGGCGAAGATGTAACAACCTGTGCTACATCTCATATCATAAATGGAGACATACAAAATCCACTTGCAAATTATACTTGGTATCTCAATGGCATGCCAATAAATGGAGAAACCAATCCTACGCTAGAAGCTTTTACTTCTGGAGTATATGAGGTTGAAATTTCTATTCCATTAAACAACATGGATTGCATCATCCAAGATGCCATGGTACTCAGCCTCAACGAAGAGCAAGCAGCTGGTGAAATAAGTGACTTAGAACTATGTGATTTAAACATGGATAATGTAGAAGTTTTTGACCTGACCCTGCAAGAAAACGAAATCATTTCATTTATGCCTCCTTCTAACTATGAAATACAGTATTTTGAGACCCAAGATGATGCTTATAACAACACGTCGCCTTTAAACCCAACAGCCTTTACAAACACAACGTCTCCAGATGTAATCTATGTTAGCATAAGAGATATTGATAGTGGCTGTATGGCCTATACCTCTTTTAATATTATCTTAAATCCTATCCCAGAGATTGTAACCCCAGAACCTTATTCTGCTTGTGATGACGAAAATCAAGACGGCTATACTACGTTTGATTTAAATGCGTTATTCAACGACGAAGTGACACAAGGAAATCCGGATCTTGAGGTTACCTACCATACAAGTGCAACAGATGCACAAACTGGTGCAAACCCACTTCCAATACCCTATATAAACACAAATTCCACGGAGGATATTTACATTAGAGTAATCAACTCTGAAACTGGATGTTTTAACACTACTTCTGTATCAATCTCTGTTATTGAAACACCTGTTATGAGTGCAACTGACATTCCTCCACTAAATGCTTGTGAGGATGACGGTGACGGTTATGCTATTTTTGATTTAACCGTATTACTAGATGAAATTGCGATGGGCTTAACTGGTGTAACTATAACATTTCACACTTCATACGAAGATGCACAAACTGGGGCTAATCCAATTGAAGATCCTAGTAATTTTGAAAACACACTTCCAGATGTTCAAACTATTTACATCAGAATTGAAAATGACATCACAGGGTGCGCAACAATAGTATCTACTGAATTACACGCCAATCTATTACTTACAGGTACGGCAATTACAGATTTTGAAGCCTGTGATGAGGACAGTGATGGTGTTGTAGAATTTGACTTAGAAGAAATTAGTACCAGCATAGCTAATGGTTTAGAAGATATCACTATAACATTTTATGAGACCGAATCTGACCTTGAAAATCACATCAACCCTTTAGACCCTTCTGTACCATATGTTGTAACCGATAGCCCTCATGAAATATTCTTGGAAATGACATTACTAGAATGTACAGAACCTGCACAAATTAGTCTTATTATACATCCACCTCTTATATTAGAACCTATCTCGCCACAAAATTATTGTGACTCAGATCAAGATGGATTTAATAATCTTTATTTACCCTTTTTTGACAGCGTTGTTACAGAAGGAAATTCTAATTATAATGCGACCTATTTCTTAACCGAAGAAGATGCTATTGCAAATACCAACGCCCTAACACATCACACTAATTTAACGAATCATCAAACCTATTTTGTAAGTGTAGTTGATTTGAGTACAGGTTGTACAGCAACCAACACTTTTGACGTTACTGTAATTCCCGCGCCGCTTACATATACTCCAGACAATATTATAGTGTGTGATGACGACCAAGACGGATTAAGTATTGTAAATTTAACCTCTGTAGAATCCCAGCTCCTAATCAGTCCCATTAATCTTACAGTTACTTATCATATCACGCTACAGGATGCACTCATTGATCAAAATGCCATACCAAACCCAGCAACATATAATACAGAAACAAAATCTATTTATATCAGAGTTGAAAATGTGACAGGATGTCCCACTATAGAAAATTTTGAAGTTATTGTTAACACCTTACCAATTATTCCTTCTATAGAAGATTTTAATGACTGTGATTCTGATAATAATGAAATTGGGGAATTTATATTTCAACAAAAAGATGATGAAATACTTAATGGTCAAAATGACAAAGTCGTTCTTTATTTTGAACATCTACAAGACGCCATTGATAGAACTAATATTATAGATAAAACAGTAATCTACAATAACATTTCTAATCCACAGGATATTTTTGTTCGCGTTGAAAACTTAACAGATGAAAATTGTTTTGATACATCATCATTTATGCTTGAAGTAGGATTACCTCCTGAATTTAACGCGCCTTCTAACTTTTTAATTTGTGATGATATTTCTAATGATGGTGTTGCTGAATTTGACTTGAACGAAAAAATCCAGGAAATGACACTTGGAATTAATGACAATTTAGCCATTACATTTTATGCTACCATTGAAGATGCAGAAAATGAAAACAACCCTTTTAGCAACCTGTACACCAATACACAGAACCCACAACAAGTTGTAGCCCGTATTGAAAACGGAACCTTCTGTCATGCCCTTGCTGAATTTAGCTTGAACGTTGTGCATGTGCCTGAAGTAAGTTTACCTCCTGCGCTTTATGAATGTGATTACGATCTAGATGGATTTTCAACCTTTGACTTAACAATTTCGGAGACTGATATTTTAGATGAAAGAGATGAGGAAATTGAAGTTTCTTATTATGAAAATGAACAAGATATAGGCACTGAAAACCTTAGCATAGCAGATCCAGAAAATTACACTAATATCACAAACCCACAGACGGTGTATATAGAAGTTACCAATATTATATCAAATTGCTCTGTTATTGTGCCCTTAGAAATCAATGTAAGCTTCCCTCCTAGCATCAATGACATCTCTGACATAAACACATGTTATGATGAAAATAATAGCTATGATTTAAATGAAGCCACAGCCCTCTTATTGGATGACATTACAAATTTGCAAACCGCTTATTACCTCTCGGAGCAAAATGCCATAAATCAACAAGACGCTATTGGTAACACATTTACATATTCCGCAAATGCTCATACCCTATTTATAAGAGTAGATCATACGATAACAGGATGTCATTCTATTTCCTCTTTTAATTTGGTCATTAATCCAAACCCTATAGCTAATACGCCTGAAACACTAAATGCTTGTGATGATGTTTCAAACGATATGATAACAGAATTTGATTTAAACATTCAGGATGCATCTGTTTTAGGATCCCAAAATGCTTCAGAGTTTACCATAACCTATTATTCAAGTTTGGCAGAAGCAGAAAATGGAACTAATCCATTGCCTATTCCATATGAAGGCGCTAATGGAGAAGTTATTTTTGTAAGAATCGAAAATAATAGCACAGGATGCTTTAGTACTACAAGCTTTACACTGGCTGTAAACGAACACCCCAATTCACCAGATCCAATTGAAAATTGTGATGATAATCAAGACTATATTACCACATTTGATTTAACACAAGCCGAATCGGAATTGTTTGATAGTCCACAACCTACTTTTGTCATAACATACTTCGAATCCTTAGCCAACCTTGAAAGTGATTCTAATCCAATTAATAATCCAACAACTTATACGAACCAATTCAATTACCAAGACGTTTATATAAAGATTTACAATCCAGTAGCCGATTGTTATTGGTCAGTATCGCTAACGTTAATTGCGAATTTACCGCCAGTAATAAATTCGATAGCTACAATTGAGACTTGTGAAAATAGTGACAATACATACGATTTAAACGAAGCTACGGCACTCCTATTAGATGACACTGCAAATTTACAAGCCTCGTATTACCTCTCAGAGGAAAACGCCATAAACCAACAAAACGCTATTGGTAATACATTTACATATTCTGCAAATGCCCATACCCTATTTATAAGAGTAGATCATACGATAACAGGATGCCAATCTATTGCCTCTTTTAATTTGGTCATTAATCCAAACCCTATAGCTAATACGCCTGAAACACTAAATGCTTGTGATGATGTTTCAAACGATATGGTTACAGAATTTGATTTAAACATTCAGGATGCAGCTGTTTTAGGAAATCAGAACTCTTCAGACTTTACAATCACATATCATTCGAGTTTGGTAGAAGCAGAAAATGGAACTAACCCATTACCTAATCCATATGAAGGTGCTAATGAAGAAATTATTTTTGTGAGAATCGAAAATAATAACACTGGATGCTTTAGCACTACCAACTTTGCACTGGCTGTGAATGAACATCCAAATTTACCAAGTCCACTTGTAAGTTGTGATGAGAATTATGACTATATTACCACATTTGACTTAACGCAGGCCGAATTGGAATTGTTTGACAATGCACAACCTACATTTGTTATCACATACTTCGAATCCTTAGCCAATCTTGAAAATGATTCTAATCCTATTAATAATCCAACCAATTATACGAATCAATACAACTACCAAGACGTTTATATCAAGATTTACAATGCAGTATCAGATTGTTATTGGTCCGTTCCGCTAACGTTAATTAGCAATTTACCGCCAGTAATAAATTCGATAGCTACAATTGAAATTTGTGAAAATAGTGACAATACATACGATTTAAACGAAGCTACAGACATTCTTATTAATAACACAACAAATGTTTCAGTATCCTATCATACTAGTGCCTCTGACGCTGAAAATGACATTAACCCTTTAGATTTAAATTACATCTATAGTACAACCAATGTTACCCTTTATATTAGAGCAGAAATAAACTCAAGTGGTTGTTATGCTATATCTTACTTTGATTTAGTTGTGTATCCAGAGCCTGTTGCAAACGTTGTTAACGACCTAGAAATTTGCGATTCAAATTATGATTTTATAGAAGCATTTGATTTAACCCAACAAAACAACAGCTTACTAGGATCGCAGGATGCTAGTCTTCATACTATCACCTATTTTGAAACCTTAGATGACGCCGTTTTAAATGAAAACAGCATATCAAGTACCAATTATACTGCTTATACTAATCAAGTGATATATGCACGCTTAGAACATAACCTTACTGAATGTTTTGACATCGCATCTTTTAATCTTATAATACATAGAAAACCTGCAGTTGACATTCCAGACCAGGTCATTTGTCTAGACAATCTGCCGCTTACAATCGAAGCAGGAGAACTTGTTGCTGGCGACACCTATCTATGGTCAAATGGAGGTACTACTGCTGCTATTGAAGTGGAAGCTATTGGTGATTACTGGGTTACCGTAACCACACCTTTTGGCTGTGAAACCACAACATCTTTCAATGTTAGTCAATCCGAGGCTGCTACGATTGAAATTGTTGAAACAATAGATTTTTCGGATCCAAACAATATTACAATCACCATTAGTGGTATAGGAGATTACATGTATCAATTGGATGACAATCCACCCCAAACTTCCAATGTTTTTGAGAACGTTACCTTAGGTTATCATACCATTACAATTATAGATCTTAATGGTTGTTCCGAAGTTAGCAAAGAAGTTGTAGTCATTGATGCTCCTAATTACTTTACACCAAATGGCGATACTGTGAACGAAACTTGGCATATAATTGGAGTAGAGCAATTAGAAGGAACTATAATATATATTTATGACCGCTACGGAAAACTTTTAACTACATTAGACTGGTTATCTCAAGGATGGGATGGGATGTATAACGGCAATCACATGCCTTCAAGTGACTATTGGTTTGTCGCAGATGTTAAGAAAGGTAGCATTCAATTTCAAGTTAAAGGTCATTTTACCTTAAAACGTTAATCTATATGTTTAACATTTTTTAAAAGGACAATAGCAAATCTCTATGTACCTTTGCACTTCTAAAAATGCAAATGATACATTTAATACGCTTTGGTTTTTGCTTAATTACATCTTTCTGCTTTGCTCAAAATGTTCAAGTAGACAGTCAGTCTTTCACTGCTCAACAATTAATTGAAGACATCTTATACGAATTTAACATAAATATTTCGTATATTTAAGGATGCCAAAACAATCGACTTTAATTATTTCAGAGAGTCTTTCAGAACTAAAGACCTTATTACGTAAACAAGAGAATCCAAAAAATCTTTTACGCATACAATCA
>JABSPM010000010.1 GCA_013215095.1 Flavobacteriaceae bacterium
TGATTGTATGCGTAAAAGATTTTTTGGATTCTCTTGTTTACGTAATAAGGTCTTTAGTTCTGAAAGACTCTCTGAAATAATTAAAGTCGATTGTTTTGGCATCCTTAAATATACGAAATATTTATGTTAAATTCGTATAAGTAGCAAATTTATAAGCTGAGTAAAAAATGGATTTGCTTAAGCGAGAAATCATCGATTTAAAACACCATGGACGTTAAAATACGCTTGTCTTACAACTAATGCGCTTTTGACAGCAATCAATCGTATTCCTACAATTCACTATATACTTAGCACAATTATCTACATTTTAGTCTATTGTCCGCGATAATACACAATAGTACTAATAGTTTTTATAATAATATTAATATCAAGTAGAAAACTGCGATGTTTAATATAGTACAGATCAAATTCCAATTTTTCTATACTATCTTCCACTGAAGCACCATACCTTGTATTGACTTGTGCCCAGCCTGAAAGCCCAGGTTTTACGACATGTCTTGTTTCATAAAACAGAATGCTTTGCGACAATTTCTTTACAAAAACTGGACGTTCTGGTCTAGGACCAATAATACTCATATCCCCTTTCAAGACATTTATAAACTGTGGAATTTCATCCAATCGAGAATTGCGCAAAAAGCGCCCAAAAGGTGTTACACGTATATCATTTTTAACAGCCCATTTAGCACCTTGAGCTTCTGCGTCTGAAACCATGGTTCTATATTTGATAATTCTAAAAGGTTTCCCATTTTTACCTACCCGTTCTTGTGTATAAAATAAAGCTCCTTTATTGCCTATCAGATTTCCTATAACAATAAAAGGAACGAAAATCATTCCCACAATTAAACCAATAATAGCGCAAACAACATCCATTACCCGATGAAAGAATAGATATAACTTATTCTGATTACTTCTACTAAAGGGAAAATGCTTATAAAAATCCTTACCAACGAATTGCACTGGCACCCGCTTTGTAATTTCTTCAAAAACTTGTGTGTATTCTCTTATTACAAATCCTTTTTCCAATAGCAAAATCAATTGATTATAAATTGCAGGGGTAATATTTTTTGAATTATTAATGGCAACTACAATTTCAGAAATATAACTGTTTTTTACAGTTTGATCCAGATTATCAGTATCAAATTCCTCTAGGTCATTATATTCTACAACATTTTTATCGGTTTCTGTGTTAACATAGCCCACTACCTTATAATTGGGGTCGGCAACACATATTGTTTTGATAATATTTTCTATATTAGAGACTTCTCCCACAACTAAAACCCGTTTATAAAAACGTGGCGACACAATAAAAGACACATATATCCATCGCCATAAAAGAATAGCTGCAATTATGACAACATAAAAATAAATGAATTCTATACGTTTTTCGGGTAAAAAAGGTGTAATTATAGGTGTGAAAAAATAAAATATGACTGTGACTGAAACGGCAAGTAATACATTTTTGAATGTACTATCGAGTTTGCTAGCTTGCTTAAGATCATAGAGTTCAAACACAAAGCCAAACGTTGTTAAATAGATCACTAACACAAGAGACCAAATCCAATTTTGTTTGGTGAGTTGAAAGTATTCAATATCAAAAATTAAATCTATAGCATATAATCCAAAAAGCACAAAAGCAAGGTCAAAGATTAGCAATAACAATTTCCGCTCTGAGACTTCAAAATGAATTCCTTTATTTTTTTGCATGATTAATTTATTGTTAGTCTCGTAAATATAATATTATTCTTGAATTTTCAAAGTAGAAATCAATACGTTTTCCCATTGCAACCTTATTTTTTTCCAATCAAAATCTTCAGCCTTGCTTCTGCCATTATAGACAAGTTTTTCATACAGTTCTCTATTTGTCTTTAAACTTATAATAGCATCAACCATATTCTGTACATCGTCTTTCTCAACTAGTAGAGCTGTGTCGTTATCATCTAACAGATATGATAATCCGCCCACATTTGTAGATACTATTGGAAGACCTAAAGCCATGGCTTCAATAACGCTTACTGGCATATTATCAAAATTGGTCGTATTAATAAATATATTATAAGCTTTTGAAGCCTCAATCCATTCTTGCTTTGGCAATCCTCCTGTAAATTTCACTTCGACATTAGAGGCAATAGCATATGATTTTGTCTGTTCTAAAGTACCATCCTTTTCTGGACCAATCATACAGAGTTCAAATTCAATTCCTTTATCTCTTAACTGCTTTGCTACATCCACAGCCATTTTAGGATTATAAATTTCAGAAAATGATCGTACCCAAAGAAGTTTTATTTTATTTATAACCCGTTTCCTAAAAGGATATTTTTCCAATTCGAGATTATTTGGTATATATTCTGCGTTATAGCCATAGGATTTAAAATGCTCTTTTAAAAATAAAGAAGGCGAAACCAACATATACGCATATTTAAAAATTAATCGGCTTAATATTGGATTGTGTTTCAATCTAAAGGGCAAGTTACCTCCATGTAAAACAGGAATATATTGCAATTGTAGTATACGGCATAGCTGACTTACGATTAAAGCGTACCAAAAATTCTGAGTACTATACGTATCAATTAACACAACATCAACCTTTGAACGGTGTTTAACTACTTGCCAACACATATCAATTATCCGTTTTGCTTTATTTTGTTTTTTAGACGCCGTAAAGACGCAAAAACCTTCATTGCTAAGTAGTTTACTTAATGAATCGATGATTGTTGGAATACCATGCTTATGCTGTAATTGATTTCCGATGTAAAGAACGTTTACCATGTACAATGTTTAAAAGTGATAAGGCATATACAAAACCAGGAGCCGCAAGACGCATCGCAGAGTGATTTATGGTAGCAAACCAAAAACATAAAAACGCAAATAAAAATATATTTGACCTGTTTTGAACCCATTTCATAAGTGGTTTAAAAATCAATATTATCAACATAATAATTCCAAGAAAACCATGCTCTGCTAATAAGCGACTGATTTCATTATGAGATGCCATAATCCCCTGGTAACTTTGAAAGCGATACTGTTTCATACCATTTGCTCCAACGCCAAAAAACGGATTATTGACAAAACCTTGTAATTCTCCCAAAAACAAATCCGACCTTCCTGTAGATGCATCTTCCTTTGTTCGCCCAGCAGCATCTTGATTCGCATAGCGTTTATCAATCATACCTGAAGTTTGACTAGAACTGACACTCCAAGTTACTAATCCTAAAAAAGCAAACAAAATAAGAGTTACTGCAACACTTTGTCGCTGTCTTGTGCTAGAGCTTAAATACAGTATGGCCAAGAATGCTAAAATCATTATAAAACCTGTTAATACGCCTCCTCTACTAAACGTTACAATGGCTCTAAAAAAAACAACTCCTACAAGCACACCATTAAGGGTTTTTATCCACAAATTTGGTGATTTTATAAAAAACCTAACTGTAAACACAAAAGCACCTAATCCAAGAATTGTTGAAACTTGATTAGGACCAAACCCACCAGAAGATGCAAAGTTAGATCCTGTACCCGTAACTACTTCTTGTAAACTTGGTGTGTATAAAAACAAGTAGGTGGTCATCATAACAATCGGAAGTCCAATATAACCCATTACCTCTAACAATTCCTCTTTAGTTAAATTCCTATTACATAGAAACAAGGCTGAAACTCCCAAACATATAGGTCCACTTAATACAAAGGTAACACTTGTTCTAAAGTTTAAGTCATAGTCCAAAACTACTGCAGCCACTACGATAGAAGGTAACAATAGAATGATATAAATAAAATAGGGATAAGCTCTAGTAGAAATACCTCTAAAAACAACACCAATAAACATAAATATTATAACTAAATATTTTGATGATTCGTAAAGAAAGCTCCCACCTGTCATTCTAAAAAACGTCTCAGCACCAACAAAATAAGCAGAAGCAAACAAAATGTGAAGTCCCATTTTAGATGATGGAGCAGTAAATATTTTAATCAAAAAATAAATCACAGCAGACAAGAAGATAAGCTTAGAAGCTACAGGTGCTAAATACACAACTGCCCCTAAAACAATTTGGAGCAGAATAAGGATAATATATAATTTATTACTTTTCATTTATCTCTCAAATATAAGGTTATAATGACTAAGTAATGATTTTGATATGGCATCTATCGAAAAGGAATGTGTAATTGTATGTTTTAAATTACGACTTAATTTTAATCTCAATTCTTTGTTACCTATTAACCGCATCAATCCATCTGCAAGTTGTTTTTCATCTTTTGCTTTAACAAGAATTCCATTAATCGCATCCTGAACAACTAATTTACAATCACCCACATCTGTAGTTACTACAGCTAATTCACCCAATCCGTATTCTAACAACGCCAATGGCAAACCTTCAGATTCTGATGCTATGACTCCAATATCACACTGGGACATAATATGGCTTATATCTGAACAACTCCCATAAAAAAACACATGCTTTGAAAGATTATGTGCAGTAACGTGCCTATAAATTTTAGATGCATAATCATCTTCAAAATCTTTTCCCACACAATGTAGTGTCCAATCTGGAAAACTTTCAACAACAATTCGAAAAGCTTTTAATAGATTTTCAAAATCCTTTTGAGGTCTTAAATTGGCTAGGCAGAGTATCCTATTACTACTTCCTTTTAAACGTGTTTGAGGTTCAATTTCTTTGTTTAACGTTGCAATATTAGATAAAAATAGTACATGCTTGCATTTTAACTTGTCTTTTGCCCATTGTTCTAACTTTTCATTCACACTAAATACTTGAGAGAACAACAAGGAACACCAAATTAAAGCTGTTTTGGACCTACTTTCTAAATGCTCACTCTTACCATAGTGATCATGCCAAACAATTTTAAGATTTGACAAGCTTAACTTAAGTAATATTGCCAAAAAAAATGAAGACGAATGTGCATGTATGATATTGATTTTATTTTTCCGAGTATATTGTCTTAGAATCCTTAATGATCTTATGTCTATACTACATTTCTTATTTAAGAAACAATACCCAACCTCATCATGTATTGTATCTTTTAAAATCCCTTCTTTTCTAGAAACGCAAAGATGTGAAGCCTTAACTCTGCCAAGCAATCCATTTGCTATATTCACAGCCATACGCTCAGCGCCACCAGCATCAAGAGAATCTATTAATTGTAGTACACGTATTTCTTTCTTCAAATCAACTTTTTTATTTCTGTTTCAAACTTTTCTAATGTATATTGTTGAGACCATATTGCTGCCTTTTTTACGGTCTGTAAAAAATTAGATTCATTGCAAAAATAAGATTCAATTACCTCACTAATTTCTATCACATTATCAGCTACCAAAGCACCTCTTTCACCGTTTCCTAACATAAAAGGCACACAAGAAACAGCAGTAGAAATTGGTAAACACCCCCAAAACATGGCTTCTGCAACTACTTTAGGCCAACCTTCTGACTTTGATATAAATACTAGAAAATGACTTTTTTTGAAAGCAGTTTTAACTATTAGTTTTGGTTGATTTCCATGTAAAAACACAAATTTATTCAAATTGTTTTTTTCAACATATCGTTTTACACTTTTAAATTGCTCTCCATCACCGTACATATTTAAATACACGTTATATCCTTTGTTTCTGAGTAACTCTGTTACCTTAACACTTTTAAGCGGTTGTTTTCCTTTCGAAAAAGCTCCTACAAAAATCAAATTTATGTCTTGGTTTAAATCTTTATTAATAGGACCATCTATTTCAGCACCACTATAGCTTGCGGTAAAAAAAGGTTTTATATTTTTTGACTGCTTACTCCATTTCCCATACACCAAAACTTTACAATTTTTTGTCAAAAATGTATTTGATAATATCCATTTTTGGATGTTGTAGCTTCTAGGTTGAGTTTTACTATTAGGATCCCAATTACCAGCATATTTTACAGTTTTTGGTTTATTAGGAAACATGGTTTGAACCATACAAGCTAAAAAACCAATATTGCCAGGACAACGAATATGAATATGATCAGCCCAAATCATTGATTTATATATGTTCCACAAAATTATTGGAACACGAACACATGTCTTTATAAGTTCTTTAATAGATAAGATATTAATACTAGGAATTTTAGTTAAGGTAATATCTTGAGCGACATAAGCTGTTTCTATTTTTGTAATACTATCTGTTGATAAAGGCGCAACAATATTTGTTTCAGTAACATGCTTACACCATAAATTCATTTCTCTAACATAAGGTTCGTATGCATAAAACTGCTCTGCATCTTTTTTGTGTGCTGCATGAGTTATAATAGAAAATTTCATTTTATAATCTTTGGTTTGTTACCCAATAAACTAAACCATCCATAAATCCGACCTAAAGTTTCTGTGAGTGCTTCTTGTCGTTTTGAGGTTGTAACTATATTTGTAGCCCGAATTATGGTTAATAAAAAAGCCGTGGCGTTCCATTTAAACCTTGCTTTTAGTGTAGGGCTATTGTACTTAATTCTCCAAACATACCAACCATTCCTTATTACCATTTTACCATATTTAAATTTATTTGGACGCCCACTTGGGTTGTGATAATGATTAAGTTTTACTCGAGTATTAATAACATTTGAACCAAATTTTAAAGCTCTTATGGAATAATCCGCATCCTCATAAAGCCCATATCCTTCAAAATAATGTGAAAACTTTAAATTGTCCACAACAATTTTCCTAAACGCGAAACTCATACCGATAAGCAAATCTACCTCATATATTTTATCATTCAAAGGATAACTAGACGACCTCACATTTGAAAAATCTGACATTAATCCTGGTCTTAAATTTGATTGCAAACCTAAATAGTTTCTACAAATATTTCTTAGATCTTCTTTTAAAACATAGTTATCCAATTGATAATATCTGTGTTTTGAAAAATGTGTTTTATCTTGGTTTTTAAACCATTTATTTTCATTGACTGCTACCCCACCAACTCCAGTAATTGTTTTGTTACTCTTGAATGTTTTAATAAGTGCCTCAAAATAATCATCATATAGCTCAGTATCATCATCTAAAAAACATACGACTTCAGAAGCTTGATTAACTCTGGAAATACCATAGTTACGCTGTTTTGTTAGTCCTCTATCATTTTCAGTTACTGCATAATATTTTAAACGCTGAAATTTATGGTTTTGGAGCATGATTTTGGTCAAATCATTGGTGGAGCCATCTATAATAAGAATTTCATCTGGATACAAGTTTTGTTTCTTTACCGATTGCAATAATTTCAGCAATGGTTCTGGACGCATATAGGTGCAAATAATTAAGCTAAACTTCATTGTTTTTCATTAAATAATTCCACATCCTTTCATTTGTTCTAGCAATAGGTAGTTGTGTAATTGCATCAATCCACTTTCTTCTTCCATCAGCTGTTTTTTCAGGATTATTCAAAGCTTCCTTAATAACACTTAACATTTCATTTGGAGCATTTATCCAGAAAACGGGATCTATTTCTTTAATCATCTTAAAATGAATAAAATTATATATTCTTTTCACTGTCCAATTAAAGTCACTTTTTACATCATAATTAATATAACAGGCTGGCACATCTAGTAAAGCAGCATCTAAAGCCATAGTAGATCCCATATTTACGATAATTTCGGAATGTAAAATAGTATTAACCAATAACATTACATCTTTTTTGTTAGGACCGCCTTTATTCCAAACAAACGTTTCACTTCCAAACCAATCTGGTTTTAATTCTGTTACGATATCTTTATAGTCTTCCAATACTTTATCAAAGCCGTCATTTATATCTATTGGATTAGGACGAAAAATAATAGCATAGGTTGCTTTAGAGTTTGTATTTAGTTCTAAAACAGCATCACATAAATCTTTCAAATATCTAGGATCATTGGGTGAAGTTGTTTTATCATTTCCAGAAAAAAGAATGTACTTTTTATTTGTATCTAAACCAAATTTTGATAGAAACACATCTCTAGTTAACCTATATTCATCACTAAAATAAGTAGCAAATTGTGGTGTTCCCGTAATTTTAATATGTTGCGGATTTATAAAAGGGTAATGCGTTTTCATTTCATTTTTCATATAAGCACTCCACACAAAATATTCATCGGCTTTCACCAATTGAACACCTTTAGGAATATTATCCCATGAATGAATAAAACAGACGGTTCTTAAGCCGAGATCTCTAGCGGCTAGCACAGGAGCTACAGCGCTACTTGATCGCTGATGTGTACAAAATACAACTGTAGGATTATGTTGCTTTATTTGTTTTAAACAAGCCTTATAATAGGTGGTCTTTCTTATGGCATTATAAAAAGGAATATCTAACTTTTGTATGCCATTTTCCGAGGCATAAAATTTAGCTATAAAGCTTATAAAGCTATTTTTTAACTTTACTTTTATTGATTTAGACCTCTCTATACCTATCAAATAATAAAGGTAGTGCTTATTCCTAAATTTCTTAGTATTATAAAATAGTTCCGCTTTGTTCTTAAGTTTTTGTAAAACATTTAATTTACCATCATAAGTATATTCGGGTAGTTTTACAAGCTCATTATCAATCTTATATTCATTAATATAATCTTGATCCGACCAAAATGTTATTTTAGCATTATCTTGATTTAAAAACCCAGATAAAATAAAGTTCTTTGCACTATACCCAGATTGCACAAGTAGGAAGATATGCTCTTTTTTAGTATCCATTCTATTTTAAGGTATAAAAATCCGCGCCCTCATATGTTTCACTTAATGTATAATATTGCTCTACAAAAGTAAAATAGGCTTTTAAATTTTCTTTTTGAAAGTCACTAATGCTACTCGAATTAGATTGATCTAAAAATAATAGTGAAGGTGTCTTTATATCAACTATCACTTCTGGTTTTGCATGTATAACTTCATTTGTGAAATCTAGAATAAGTTCTTTGGTTATTGCACTTGGAATCTTAAATATTGTTTGGTAAAAATTCTTAACTGGTGCATGTTTATGTGTTAAGGTATAGACTGCACACTCATTACCCCAAACCAAAATGGATGCTTTTTGATAATTAGCGTTTAAATGATCTGCTACTAATTCATTTTTAGTACTATTGTTACTCAAAATTCTTTTATAAGTTCTAACTGTATTAAAAATAGGAACTTGGAAGAATAAATATACGGCTGTAACTAGAATGACAATTTGTGGTTCCTTTTTTAAGTGTTCTACTTTAAAATATTCTAAACTATAAACCATAGCTAAAATAATTATTGGCACCCACATCATATAATAGTGACCAAACATTTTCCCAGACATATTTACAAAATATAATTCAAGTGGAATCCAGAACAACAGTAATAGTGTTATAAAATCAATTCGCTTCCTATATATTGAAACCAAAGATATAACCAAACTCAAAATCATTAAAAATGACACTTCATACAATCTTAAACTTTTAATGATTACATTTATCGTTTGTAATATTCCATTAGAACTATAAGAGAAATTATATGAGAACGCCGCGTGATAAAACGCATCAAAACTACTTGTATAAGTAAAATATACACCCAATAAAGCACTGACAACAGCAACTCCTTTACTCATTTGAATAATTGGTTGCCAGAGCTTTTTTAAAGACTTTTCTTTTAGTATATTTTGCAACAGCAGCGCAATAAATAAAGCTATCCAAAAGGTTATTAAATTAGCTCTTATTGTAAAATTAATCACAAATAATGCGCCAACAATAATCCAATCTAAATTACTTTTTTGAGGCTTAAGAACCCTTGATAGCGCAATAAGCACGAATATGACACCGTATTCTTCTGTTAAATTACCACCATCAAAAAAGTAGCTTAATGTTAGTAAGCCAAATGTGATTGCTACAAAAGCAATTGATTTTGAACACCTGAAGCACAGTGATTTATATATGGCTATAAATGCGTAAGCAATTAGCAACAGCTCTAAAACGCGAATACCTATAAAATTTTGACCTCCAAGTAAATACCCTATAGCATTAATGAGGTACATAGCAATTCCTTTATGATCCCAAGCATCTACATAAGGGATTTTATGCTCAAAAAACAAACTTCCCATATATGCATACACTGAAGCATCTCTAGAAAAAACTGAAAATAAAATTGGTGCAAACATTAAAAGCACCAATAGGACAATATATTTTTTCATGTGTTTTTTTGTGTTTTTTTGTGTTCTCTATGTTTACAAACCGTAAAAAACCTCTCCGATATTAAACTATTTCATTTGATGAAGAGTTTTATTTATATAAATCTATACAAAATAGTTTGCTTAAATGATTTAAGAGCTGCTTTAAACAACTTCCATTTCTTTATAGAAACCTCTCCTGTTTCTCTGTTATGATGTGTTACATTAAATTGCTTTATTCTCATTTTTTTTGAGCACGCAATCCCAGAAACTATCAAGTTAGGAGCAAAAGTAGCGTCTGGTATTTTTTCTAAATAATTTTTAAATGAAGCTACTCTCATTAGTCTATAAGGCGTATTTACATCTTTAACACCTCTACCATAACATAAGCCCACGACCATTCTAGAAATTTGAGTTGTTATAATTCTAGCTAAAGGACTTATTCTATTCACTCTTTTTCCAATTAAAAAATCGTAGTCAGTTCTGGCATTCCAAAACTTATCAAAATCTTCTGCTTTCAACTCATTATCCGAATCTACTTGAAATAACCAATCGGCATCAACATTATCTTTATAGCCTTTTAAGATCGTTGGTCCATGACCCGAATTTGGTTTATCTACCACTACCAGATTATCATTTGTTTCTGCCAAACCGTGCAAAATAGCAGAGGTATTATCTTTTGAGCCATCATTATACGTATAGATTTTAAATTCTATACCTAATGACTCGAGTTTATTTGTCCAGTCTTCTATAACTAAACCAATAGCGCCTTCCTCATTATAAACAGGAATGATCACTTTTAATGTATCGTTATTTTTCATTTATAGAGGGTTCTTAATCTCTGTTTCAAAAATTTGTAATGCTCTTTCTATGGTATGATGCATATCATAATACTTATAATCTCCCAATCTACCACCTACAATGATATTCTTTTGCGCCTCAACTTCATCCATATATTTGTTGAAAATTTCTTGGTTTCTTTTTCCTCCAATTGGGTAATACGGATCATCTCTTTCATCTTTTTTTGAAAACTCCTTAATGATTAAAGTTTTTTCAATATTATGTGTTCTTTCTGGGTGGAGATGATGTGGCTCATGAATTCTTGTATATGGCACCTTTGTCTCAGCATAATTCATTACAGAGGTTCCTTGATAATCATTAACGTGGATTACCTCTTCTTCAAAATCCAAGGTTCTCCATTCTAAATCGCCATGTTTATAGTTAAAGAGCCTGTCTATAGGACCACTATAAATAATAGTTATCGCATCGGGAATTGCATCTTTGATATCAAAAAAGTCTGTATTTAAATGAATATCAATATTTGGATGCTCCAACATTTTATTAAAAATATTGGTGAAACCATCTAGCGGGATACCTTGATATTTATCAAAAAAATAACTCTCATTATAATTTGTTCTAAATGGCAATCGCTTTAAAATATGTGCGGGGATATCCTTTGGGTCCTTTTCCAATTGCTTTTGCGTATACCCTTTTAAAAAAGCTTCGTAAAGCGGTCTACCCACAAAATTAATGGCCTGTTCTTCAAAATTAGCTGGGGTCTCATAATGCTCTTTTGCTTTTTCTTTTTCTAAAAAAGCTTCAACCTCAAAAGGTTTCAAATTAACATTATAGAAACTATTAATCGTTTCTAAGTTTATTGGCATCTGATATACCTTACCTTTGTACTCTGTTAGTACTTGATGATAATACACATTAAACTCCGTAAACTTCGTAATATACGCCCAAACATCTTCATTTGATGTATGAAAAATATGAGTCCCATATTTATGGTATTCTATTCCTGTTTCTTGATGCACCTCAGAGTAACAATTCCCTCCAATATGATTTCTTCGTTCAATTACTGCAACTTTTTTATTTAATTGGCTTGCAATTCTTTCGGCAATAACGCTTCCAAAGAAACCTGCTCCAACCACTATATAATCGTATTTTGTATAATTCATTTTACCTAAGGTAATTCAACTGTTTTTTATTAATATTTCTTTAGAAACTAAAAACGCCGAAAGATAATGAATCTCAAGCTCTGTGCACAACAAACAAACGCCTTTTTTTAGACTTAAACCAGTCTTATCATTCGTATTTATGATGTACTTATAAAAAGTAGTATCTCGCTTTTGCACTACATTTTTAATGGTTTAACAACTATTTGAAGAATATACTATAACTTCATTTTTGTTATTATGCTCTTGATTATAGACTTTAGATTTGACTATTATTTTCGTTTTTTCTGGATTAAAAAATTTAGACAACATACAATTTTCAGTACGATATGCTGGTGGTGCAACCGACAAGATATCCTTTTTTTTACAGTCTATATTCTGAATTGATTAACATAGAAAAGTTCACCCATTGCCAAATATGAAAACTAGATTGATTATCTCCATTTAAATAATTTTTCCATTCTCTATCTAGTTCTTCGACATTAAACCATGACACAAAATTAGTTGTCTTTAATTTTTCTATTTTTTTAGTCACCAATACCTTTAATTCTTCCCCCAACCATTCTCTTTGTGGTGTTTGCAAGGGTCGTTTTGGTGCATAAGAAATCGAATCACTTAAATACTCAGATACAATAGCTCTTAACAAAAATTTCTGCACGCCTTCCTTCACTTTATATTCTAGGGGTTGAGCAAAAGCGTACTCGACCAACCTGTAATCTAAAAATGGCTCTCTCAACTCTGTACTTGCAGCCATTGAAACACGGTCATTAAAACGCAAAGCTCTAGGTATCTTTGTGTAAAACAAATCTCTATACTGCTTATTTAATACTTCATCATCAAATGGTGTTGGATATACTGGTTTTTTAGCTAATTCTAACAGTTCTGACGACAGCACATTGGGTCTAAAAGGAGAACGTTTTACGCCTTGAATTGTTGCATCGTTTTTCTTCGTATAATAATCGTAACCTGCCCATTGTTCATCCATACCTTGTCCGTCCAGCAATACTAAAACACCATCTTTTCTAGCCTGTTTAAAAATTTGGGCATAAGCAATTGTAGGGAGTCCTCCAAAAGGTTCATCTTGTATATATGCTAATTCTTCAGCCAATGCTTCACTTTGGTTTGCTAACAATTTTACTTTTTGCAAAGGATTCTGTGTTAAAGCAATCATCTCTTCAACCCAAGGTAATTCGTCATATCTTTCATCATCAGTATAAAAAGTATAGGCCTTAATTTTATCCTGATTCACAGACTCAAATCGATTAACAAATGCCAATAAAGCTGAACTATCTAGACCTCCACTTACATTAAAACCTACTGGCACATCGGCTCTAAATCGCAGAGAAAGGCTATCGATTAATAATTCCGTATATTTTTCTTTGACGCACTCGAAAGTTTCTATTTTTTTGTATTTTTCAATTTCTTTTTCAAAAAAATACCATTGCGTAAGTTCTAGTTTTCCATGATTGAATTCTAAATAATGACCTCCAGGTAGTTGATGTATATGTTCAAAAAAGGTTTCATTTGGCATTCCATAACTTCCATAGACAAAATAATTAGCCCAAACTTTTTTGTTAGGTTGTTTCGCAACACCTAAAGCATGTAATGTTTTTATTTCAGAACTAAATGCCAAAGTATCTTCCTTAATATTATAATAAAATGGCTTGACCCCAAAACGGTCTCTAGCTGCAAATAATTTTTTTTCGTGTGTATCCCAAATCGCAAATGAAAACATTCCATTTAGCCTCGATAAACAAGAGCTCCCCCAAACGCTGTAAGCTGCTATTAGAACCTCTGTATCCGATGCAGTTACAAATTTATACGATGCTTTTAACTCTTCCTTTAACTCAATATAGTTATAAATTTCGCCATTGAAGACAAGCGTATATCGTTCGGTAGAATCTACAAATGGTTGATTTGATTCTTTTGACAAATCAATAATTGAAAGTCTATTATGCCCCAAACTACAGTGCTCATCTAACCATTGCCCAGTAAAATCTGGCCCGCGATGATTTTGCTTCTCTAGCACTTTAGACAATGTTTCACTATCGTATTTATTTCCAACAATACCAGCTATACCACACATAATTAAAACACTCCTTCGTTTTGTATACGTTCAATTAATTTATTTGTTCTTAACGTCCTTCCCTTTCCAATTAGATGATAACTCGTATCATAAAACAGGTCTATTTCATACACATCATCTTTCGGGTGGCCTATAAAAGGGAATTCGTATTTCTTATTGATAACGTCAATATCCTTAGAAAAATGGTTACTAAACTGACTTTCTTCTAGGGGTGGAAAAGCAATTAAAAACGTAACGCCTTTCAACTGACAAAGATTACTAAATTCTTTTAGTTTATCAATAAATACTTGAGATACTTCTTTGGTTGCTAATTTTTGATATCTATTTTTAGAAGATGGTTTAATTAGCGTGTTTGTTTTATTAAGCAAACTCATATTATCTCCCAATTCATTAATTGCTAAACGCGAATATTGTCCATTTTCTTTTTTAGCCTTAGATTTAAAACCTCTTAAAATACGTCCTTTATAAAAATTAAAACTTAGTTTTAAAGCTCTGCGAAACATTTCCTTCTGTTGAATCAGGCTAAAATCTTTCAGCATTTTAGGGCAGTAAAATCCTGTAGTATATAAAAAATCATCTCCATTATTTCTTCCATAATAGAATTCATATTCTGGTATATACAGCACCACATCTCCTTTCTTAAGATAATCTTTTATTAGATTTAAATGAAAATTACTTCCTAAGCTCATTGCCAAGGCTGTGTTTACAACAGGGAGTTTAAATGTCTCTTGCAATTGTAAACTATTAATACTGTATGAAGAACTAGACCCCCCTGTAATAATGAGTTTACGTTGGTCTTTTAAAGCCTCTAATCTTTGGTACTTATCAATTAATGTTGCAGGAAAGTCTTCTGCATGGTTATAATTGACACAAATATTCCCTCCTATCAACAGTGCTAAAACAAGCATTAAAAGTAGAACTTTTTGTCTAATTTTTTTTAGGAATTTTTTCATAATTCTGGGCTGCATTTTTTAAAATTCATCAATATAGAATCGATTTTCCTTGTCAATACTTTAGCCCCATTACTATTTAAATGGTCTATATTTTCAAAATATTCTTCGCTTTTAATACCAAGCGTTTTACTATTAATTATTATCGTTTCTTTTAAATCTAAAGTACTTAGCGCATCTTCAATTTTACGTTCATAACGACCTTTTGAATAGCGATAAAAATCTGGATGATATGGCGGTAATATAAGCACTAAATCTACCTCCATATTTTCACACAAATCAATTATTTTTTTTAAAATCTTAAGATTATAAGCTATCTCTACACTGTTATTAACTCTTCCATTAACATCTCCTACTCTTTCTAGAATTTCTTTTTCGTTAAAATGATATGTACCTGAGTTTGCTCTCCATCCCAAGCTATGTTCAATTTTTTCAAAACGATTAAAAATTAAATCATCAATTAATTCTCTAAAGGGTGCATTAATGAGCAAACTATTTTTCAAGAGCTGTTGGTCGTATTCTTTTAATTTATAAAAATTATAATAAAGTCTTTTTTCTTGCTCAGATATATCATTGGTAAATAATGTATAATATGAGATAGGTATCATTACTCTTTTCAAAGCCTTCAGCTTCTTTATATGATGTTTTAAAATAAAATAATCTGTCTCAAGTTTTCTACTTTTATTTGAAATATTAATTGCTTTTTCGGAGAGATACTTAGGTTGAATTCCAAAAAATGTATGCGAATTTCCTAAAACCAGAACCTCAGCAGAGTTGCTATGCTTGGTTAATAAATTATACTTTACAGACATTATATTTTTGTTATTCTTAGGAAAAATAAAAACATCTAAAGTCAGCAATATAATGATTAGTGCAACACACAAATAACACAGTTTTTTAAAAAACAACTTCATACCTAAAACTGAAAATAAATAAATGATGATTCGTCTGTTGTAGCGCTATAATACATAATTAACAAGGTGAACGCAATATAAAATAGCGTTCTATATCTGCTATCTAAAACTATTGCATATTCTTGCTTTCTAGACAACCATTCTATGATGATGAATACTATTAAAAGTGGAATTACTTTTTTATGTCTAATCACATCTGGAATAAAATTAGCAACATCTCCTATTTGTTGAATGTATGCAAAGGCATCAGTAATCGTTTCTGCTCTAAAAAATATCCAAGCTAAAGTTGTTAAACAAAAGGTGAGTCCGATTTGAAACACTTCTTTAATACTAGGCAATAAGCTATGCGCTGCAACTTCATTCAAATGCGTTCTATTTTTTTGCCTTAACAACAACGGTAAAAAAAATAAGGCATTTAGCCCTCCCCAAACAATAAAAGTCCAATTAGCACCATGCCAAAAACCACTTACTAAAAAAATAGCAAATACATTTCTTATTTTTAATCGCACACTACCTTTTGAGCCTCCTAGCGGGATGTATAAGTAATCTCTAAACCAAGTACTTAAAGAAATATGCCAGCGTCTCCAAAATTCTGCTATATCTCTAGAAAAATACGGATAGTTAAAGTTTCTCATTAATTTAAACCCAAATAGCCTTGAAGTACCAATAGCAATATCAGAATATCCAGAAAAATCACAATAAATTTGAAATGCAAAATAAATAGCTCCGATGCATAATGCCAATCCAGATTCATTTTGATAATCTCCAAAAATCATGTTTACCAAGACCGCACAGGAATCTGCGATAACGACTTTTTTTACCAAGCCCCACAAAATCAGTTTCATTCCAGAAACTGCCAGTTCGTAATTAAATTTTCTATGTTTATAAAATTGAGGTAATAAATTGGTTGCTCTTTCAATTGGTCCAGCTACTAATTGCGGAAAAAACGAGACAAATGAAGCGAACGCTATAACGTCTTTTGTAGGTGCTAACTTTTCTCTATAGACATCTATGGTATAACTCAAAGTTTGAAACGTATAAAAAGAAATACCCACAGGTAAAATAATATTTAGGGAGCTTTTATGCATTGTAACTCCCAAAATCTCCCAAGCTTCAACCCAACTATCAATAAAAAAATTATAGTATTTAAAGAAGCCCAACATTCCCAAATTAAATAAAAGACTTGTATACAGAAGCCATTTTCTCTTTGAAGTCTTAGTGGTTTTCTCTAATTGAAGTCCTAAACTATAATCTATTAGAGTACTTAATACAATTAAAGACAAAAAACGCCAATCCCACCAACCATAAAAGACATAACTAGCCACTAACACTAGAACATTCTGAGATTTTGTTTTTTTAAATATAAACCAGTACACTACAAAAACAAGTGGTAAGAACACCAAAAATTCGATAGAATTAAATAACATTATGTTGTATTTTATGTATTAATTTTTCTGCTTTTTCCCAATCTTGCAAAGTATCAATATTAACATAAAATTCTCGCGGAGACTCAATATAAGATATCGATGTTCCATACAATGAATTTTGTGTTTTCAATACGGATGTTTTGGTAATATATATGCTTCCATCTCTATGATAACTTTTAGGTAATTCTTGTCGCCTTGGAATAATTTGATGCTCTCCTGTGGTAATTCTTAAATTCCCTTGAGCATTCACTTTAAACGTCCAATGTGGATTGTATTCATGTGGTACTTCCTGAACTGAAATTAAAGAATCTGTATCTTGTTTTTTAAATTTTTCAATTGCTTGGTTCAAAAATTCTACCGTTCTAAAAGGACTTGTTACCTGTAATAAACAAACGGCATCAAATAGTTCTCCTTTAGCTTCATAGAATTCTAATGCATGCTTTATTACGGGTAAGGTTGGTGTCTTGTCTTGAGCCAAATTTTCTGGTCGTTTAAATGGTACTTCTAGACCTATCCCTTTAGCCACATGAATAATTTTGTCATCATCAGAACTTAAAATTACTCTTGAAAGGCATTCTGACGCTAAAGCTACTTCTGCTGTATATTGTATAAGCGGCTTATTGTTCAGGGGTTTTATATTTTTACCAGGCACGCCTTTAGACCCACCTCTTGCAGGTATGATACCAAGAATTTTCATTAATAGGTAATTGTTTTGTGAAAAGTTAATTCAATATTTGATAAAATTTCGGCAATTTTATTACCAGAATCTCCATCGCCGTAGATAGAAGAAGACTCAATTCCTTTATTTTCAATCTGATCTATAATTGCCTGCTTAATGCGTTCTTTATTATAATCTACATCCATAACATTAGCACCTCTTTGCCTTCTGTTTTGTCGTGTACCAATATTTACCACTGGCACTTTCAAATAAGCACATTCTCTAATTCCAACGCTTGAATTGCCTATTAAGCATTTGCTATTTACCAATAACTTTAAAAAATCTTGTGGTTCCATATTTTTAAAGAAATGAATATTTTTAGGCCGCTTTAATTCTCTAAATGTTCTTATGCCATTTGATGTACCATCTGCACCAGCATCAACATTTGGCCAGAACCAAAATGTTGGTATATTGAGGTCATTTACCGCATCTAATGTCTTCAAAACATCTTCTTTAGCTGCTGTATATTCAGTTGTTACTGGATGTTGCATTACTACGATATACCCCTCTTTCCAATTTAAATCAACTGGTCCTACACCACCATATTTTTGTATGGGATCGAAAGTTAAAGCTGGACTATCTTTAATCGCCTTTGCTAAATCAATAGATGGACAACCTGTATTGATAACTTTACTAGGTTCTTCTCCCATTTTTAATACTCTTTCTTTTGCATCTTCTGATGCCACCAAATGAATATCGGCAAGTTTTGTGTTGGCATGTCTTACCTTTTCGTCAATATTACCGGTAACCTCTCCACCTTGTATATGTATTAATGGTATATTCTGATAGGCAGATGCTATGGATGTTGCAATAGTTTCAAATCGGTCTGCAATAGTGATTACAGCATCAGGATTTAAATTATAAAACACATTAGCTAGTTCCATTACGCCTAATCCAGTTGTCTTTGCCATTGCTGTTTTATTTTCACCCTCAAGTACCATAAATACTTTTTCATTGATGGTAAATCCATCTTTTTCTATAACATCTACAGCATTACCATATCTTCCTAATAATGCCGATCCAGCTACGACTAACTGTAATTCTAACTCAGGATGGTTTTTAATTGCTAATAGTGCTGTTTTTATTCTGCTATACGATGGTCTTGCTGTAACGACAGCGCATATTTTTCTTTTATTCATTAATGTCAGATTGATTCAAAAAATCCCATTTTTTCATCGGATTTTTAAGTGTTTTACCAATAACTTTTTCATATTCTGAAGCTAAAATCCCAAAGCCTTTAGGTTTTTTTGCTTCTAAATCATCAAAAGTTAAGCGATGTGTTTCAGGTAAGTCTTTGTTTACTGCCAGTGATTTTTCAAAAATATTTTTCAAACTCTTAAAGGCAGTATTATCATTTTTATCAATTGGATGCTGCATAGCTAAACTTATATTTTTTGCAGCAGTCACCAATTGTTTAGTTTCTAGAATACTTAGAGACGATTTGGCATCAGGCCCAAACATTTCTTTATTAAAAACGACATGAAACTCTAAAATTTCTGCACCTAATGCTGTTGCTGCGATGCATGCTTCAATTGATGATGAATGATCTGAAAAGCCAACGGTAACCTTATAACGTTCTCTTAGTTGTTGTATTACATTTAATCCAAATTGTTTTGGTTGTGTTGGGTACGCTGTGGTGCATTGTAAAATTGAATATTGCACATCTCTTTTTTCTAAAAACGCTATAGTTGCATCCAGTTCTTTAAAAGAACTCATTCCTGAAGAAACAATGACAGGTTTTCCCGTCCTAGCGATTTTCTCAAGTAATAAGAAATTATTGACCTCACCTGAACCTATTTTATATCGCTTTACTCCAACTTTTTCTAGTAAATCAACTGCTGAATTGCTAAATGGAGAACTCATAAATTCCAATCCAACATCATCACAATGTTTTTTTATATCTTTCCATTGATCCAAAGAAAACTCCATTCTTTGCCAGTATTCAAAACGTGTGTTATCTTGTTTAGAAAACTGAACCCTAAAGGGCTCGTGAATACTACTTTCTGCTTGTGCAATATGGGTTTGAAATTTTATAGCATTTACCCCTGTAGTTGCTACAGCGTCAATATACGAATGCAATATGCCAAGACTTCCATCATGGGCTTGCCCAATTTCTGCAATGGTGAATATCATTATGTAATGGTCTCTATTAAGGTTTTAATTTTTTCGAGCTGACTAGGAACAGTAAATGTATTAAAAAAAGTTTTTTTTGCTGCTGTACTCAAAATATTTATTTCTGACCTATTCAACATTAGTTTTGAAATAACCTCTTGCATTTCTTCTAAATTTTCGCATAGTAGGGCATTTTCTCCATGTTTAATTTCTGGCAAGGCTTCAACACTAGCTCTTGTTGCTACCAAGACTTGTTCATAATTTAGCACTAGAGGCAATCTTGTTCTTGTTCCTGTGTTATATTCCCATGGAATAATGTGAATGTCCTTGGGGCACATAACATGAGTGAGGTCTTTGACAAAACCTAAACAACATATGGCAGAATCATCTAATTTTCCCAACAAAGCTGCTGACGCTTGCTCCAAACTACCTATGACCACAAGTTTTATTTCAGGATGTTTCTCTTTAATGTCTTGCCAGCAAACATCTAAAAAGCGCTCCAAACCAAGTCTATTTGCGGTTGTTCCCATGCCCCCAAGATGCACTATATTTGGAATTTCATTTGGCTCTAATTTTTGTGTAATAGCATCATAAGTCGTGGGCATATATACTGCGCTATTACCCGAAATTTTTTCTATTTCTTTTGCTTCTGTATAGGAACCTGAAACACATTTTGTTACTCTTTTTACCAACTTGAACTCTACACGTTTCTTTTGAAAGGTATGAAACTGTCCTAATATATTTTTCTTAGATCTTAATTTTGCTAATTTATACTCCCAATCATGATGTGCATAAATAACTGGCAGCTTTAATTTTGCAAAACAAGCTAATAAGGCTGCCCATCGCCATTCTGTCCAGACCACATCAATTCGCTGGGCTTTGCATATAGCTTTCAGTTGTGCTACATTGCTTGTATTTAAAAAGAAATATTCAAATTTTTCGGGATAAAACAAAGCATTCCATAATCTTTTAAACCCTTTTTTAGGCGTAATACTAATGGTTTTAATCGGAATTATCGCGTCTACAAAATGTTCAATTTCTTCATAATCTTCACTGCGATATAACGCACCATTTGGCCATTCTATAATGAGCAATACAACGTCATAACCCGCAGTATAAATCAGCTCTAAATGACTATAATACACAGAAGCTCCTCCATTATTATTGGGTGAAATTTTCCCTGAATTTACAACAAAAAGCACTCTTTTTTTCATGCGTGTTCAATTTTTTTATAGGCATCTAACACCTTTTTACGTATTACTGCCTCATCTAAACGTAAAGCTATGTTTTGATTTTTTTGATAAGCCCCTATGAGTAAATGTTCATTTGTCAATGCCTCTTCTATAAGTTTAGCTATGTGCTCTATATTTTCTGGATCATGTATTAAAAACCCATTTTCTTTATCTTTTATATAATCCTCTGTAGCATGTCCTGGATTAGATTGAATAGGAAAAGCGCCAAGAATAATGGCTTCTAACAATGTATTTGGAATCCCGTCAGAAATACTATTACCAATCGCAATTTTGGCTTTACCAAATTTTTGCAATAAGTCAGTATGTGTGATTTGATGTTTTCTAGAAGAGTATTCTATATTTAAATTATACGCTGCGTTTAATGCTTCTATTTTAGAAATGACCACATCGTGTGCAGAATAAATGTAGATAGAGTAGTTTTTGACTGTGTCTATAATTAATTCTAAAGCATTTAGCACACACAAAGCTTTTCCTGCCCAATGATGATAGCCTTTAACTAAAATTAGGTTTCGTTGAGAAATAGGCTTGACATATTTTTTGTATTGACCTAGATCATATCCTCCACCTCCAGGAAAAACACCAGAAACTTCATTTCTAAAACCTAATGTTTTTGCTAGCAAGACATCCCTGTTATTATCCACAAAAAGACAATTTAAATGTGCAAATATTTTTTGCATTACCTTCTTATGATACTTCTTATTCTGGTATAAATATATATCACTTCCCCAAGAAAAATAAGCCCATTTAAAGTCTAACTTTTGTCTTACTTTTAAAAGAGGATACGTTTGAGATTGCATTTCTAAAGAATGGACTAAATCAGGCTTGATCTCTTTAATAATTTCTTCAAGTTTTTCTGATGCTGTAACTTTTAAAATAGGTTCAATTTTTTTAAAAAATGATGGTATATTTTTCTCAATCCAATACTCACCTTTTATATATGAAACCTTACGTTTAGACCAGTTTTCAGTAAAATTAGTCCATCTAAGATCGTCATGAATTTTTTTGTCTAAACAATCAAAAACAAAAACTTCATGTTCAGAATCCTTTAATTGATTGATCCATCTTGCAGCATGAATATATTGTTGACAAACAAATAGAATTTTCATAAAACAATCAATATACTATAATTTGTATCACTAACCTCATTCTTTCTTTAGCATTTACCTAAAAGGTTTATAATTAATTTGAGTAGACATTTGAAACATTTCTTTATCTCCTTTACTATCGCCAAATGAAATTATTTCATCATAATCATCTATAGCTATATTTGCCTTAATGCGATGCAACTTTTCTATACCTTTACAATTAGGTGTTTTGAACTTTCCTGTAAATACATCATCCATATAATCTGCTTCTGTGCAAAGCAAATTAACATTGTACTTTTCAGAAAATGGCTTTAACCATATATCTAATGAAGCAGAAACAATCCAAATTGAATTTTCTTTTTGTTTTTTTAGGGATTCTATTTTTTTTATTGCCTCCTCTCTCAATATATCTTGCATATGTTTGGACACATATGTATTCCCGTACATACGTATTTCCTCATTTTTCTTTCCTTTTAGCAAAATAGATAGAATTAATTCTTTAGTACTTGACAACTTTTTATTAGATATAGCACACAGTAAAAGTTTGTGAAAATTTAACCCTAATTTAAATATAACTTTACCCAAACCGAAAGTTGTTATCAAAAAATGCCAAAAAGAATCTTTGCTAGAAATCGTTCCATCAAAATCAAACAAATATAGTTTTCTAATCTTCATTACTCTCAATAATTACCACATTATTAATTGTTTTTGGGTTATAAAAATATTTAGCGTCCTTTTCTATATATTCAATTTTGTATTCTTCAAACAAGACTTTATTCCCCAAATAGGCGTTAAAATCAACGGTTACTTCTTTATTCATTGCACTTAGTTGCTTCAATTCTTGATGCATTTTGAAACTATCGACGGCTCTTAACCCAATACTTATGACAAGTATTAGTACTGTATTTACAACAGCTGAAACACTTAAAACATTCAAAAACTGACTATTTTTATTATATCTATTTATTGACAAAAACAACAACAAAGGTATTGTCCAAACATAAGGCGTATATCTAAGCCACCAACCTGCTTTGTTTAAAAACATCAAAGCTATAATTGTAATAATAATAAATTCTAAAATAGAAAACTTGAACTTCTTCCTATTCTTAAAAACACCCCATAGATAAGCTACAAATGAAAACAATAAAATGCCTCCCCACATGACTCCAAAAGTACCTACTCTTGGCGAACCATTATTGAGTTTTTTTAATTCTTGTAAATTAAATGTAAATGGTATTTTAAAATAAGAATCTGATCTATTTCCTATGGAAACAAAATTTGTAACTACTAATCTTTCTAATGAACCTTTATGTTTTAAAATATCTGGGACATAATCCTCTGCAAAATCAATTTTATACTTTCCCATTAAAGGGTGAAAAACATGTCCATTTGTATATACATTTTTCAGATAAGGTGTTACAATAAAAGGAAGAGATATTAGCATTAAAACTACCACTCTTTTTATTAATACTATAATGCTTTCTCCTTTTACATAAGAGTAAACAAGTAATATTCCCGTGAGACATGTAGCAAAAACAACCCCTGTAAACTTCACGTTAAACAAAATTAGCAATGCCAATATAAAATCTATAAAATATTTTTTTTGCTTAGCTCTCATCAAATAAGAGCATACCAATATTACCGAAACTGCATATAAAAACCCATCAATTAAATTGGTATTTAACTGAGTTATAATAATTGGATTAAATGCTACAAAAAAAGAAATTTTGTAAGCTTTTAGCTTTTCCATTCTTATCGCAAAAAGATAGTTTTTAACATATAAAAAACTTAGAACAAGAAAAATTAAGTTAATTGCTTTCGTTGATTTTATTGTATTGAAAACACTATAAAAAGCAGTTCCAATTATTTCAAAAGATTTTGGATAGTGATTTACCCATACAGCTTGATTATTTGAGGCATCTATGGCATTATACAGCGGATTCCAGCCCTTGCGCATCTGTATCATCATTTCTTGATGATACGCTTGTCCATCGAAAGTTAAATCGATATAAAACCCAGTAAAAGCAACGGATATTACAAAAAAAATGATTACTAATAAATTTTGCTTAATACTATTATTTTCCAAACCTAGAACCAAATTTGCAAGAAATAATGACAAGATTATCAAAATACAAATACGAAAATCAGATAACTCTAAGCCTACAAGAAAAACAATCTTAATTAGCACAAAAATAAAAGCTAAAAAAAGAAATGCTATTCTCGAAAATTGCATTAAATATGTTTGAAAACCTATTCTCATTTCTTTTTACATATAATTGTATAGTGCGGATAAACGGCTATATTTTTTCTATTCGTATCTAAAATTTGAAAACCTATGCGTTCTAATATTTCAATAGCATCGCTAAATTTCAATTCTTTTCCTATTTCTCCTGCAAAAATCAGATCATGTAGTTTATTAAAATACACATAAAAAGAAGATGCATCTATATCTTTTAAAATAAAAACTGCATTAGCATCCATTTGATTATAGATATTTTCTAAAAAAGCGACTTGATTTGTTGTAGGGATATGATGTAGCACATCATTTAAAAAAATTTTAGTTGCGCTATTAATTTCTTTCGGCAAATTTCCACCGTCATATTGAAAAAATTTATAATTTACATCTTTTGCATGTTGTTTAAAAAGGTTATTTGCATTAAGCACTAACTGTTGCTTTATTTCAACCCCGTAAACTTCTTTAACCTTTTTAAAATGCACTGCTAATAATGCGAACTGTCCAGAACCAGAACCTATATCAAATATAGTATCTCCGGAATTTACTTGTCTTAACAATAGTTCTATTGGAAAAATCAGTGGTCTAAATTTAATTTTTAAGCGGTCTATAAACGATTCATTTTTCGTTTTATCGCTCAAATACTTAATGTATTTACTTCCAAACATTTATGCTATATATATATTAAAATATAAAAAGTGATTAACCAAACAACAATTGCTATAAAATTAGCTTTATCTTTAAAAAAATACGCTACTGGAGATTCAGTATTATTATAAACTAAAGACTGTTGTAAGTGCCTAAGCAAGATAAAAATTACGATGAATGATGTTAGATAAATTTTATCCGTACTAAACCTTGAAATAACAATTGGTTCAACGGTATACATGATATAAGACATTATACTTATTGTAACCAATAAGGCCATTGCTAAATTTAAAAACTCTAAGGAATAATGTTTTAAAACAACTCGACTAGTCATTATTTCATTATTAAATAATTCTCCTCTTCGTTTAGATATTACAATATACAAAGCTGAGAAAAATGTAAGCATAAGAATCCATTTCGATGGTTCAACATCTATGGCGGTGCCTCCTATCAAAATTCGAAAAACAAACCCAGAGGCCACGATAAACAATTCTAAAATAGGAATCTCTTTTAACTTTATTGTATACATTACATTTATCGCAAAATAAATAAATGTTACTACAAGCACATTTAACTTAAAAAAGTAACTTGTCCCTATTAATGTCAAAAGCATTACTATAAATATGATTATTCCTTTGCGCTTTGAAATAGCTCCACTAGCAAGCGGTCTTTTTTTCTTATCGGGATGCAACTTATCCTTTTCAATATCTAATAAATCATTAAACACATATACCATGCTAGCGGTAATTGAAAAGAAAAAAAAGACAAAACACAGCGTTCCAAAATTTTCTTTATTTTGTAAAACTCCTCCAAAAAAACCTGGTAAAAAAATTAACATGTTTTTTATCCAATGCTTGACTCTAATGAGACTAATTATATGTTTAAACATGTTATAAATAATTAAATACTATTACTATATGATGCTTCAAATGTAAAAATTTTATACCATTAATTATAACCAAATATCTCCTCTTTTTAAAGTTAACTCCCAACATAAAGTAACAGACTTGTGCAAAAAAAACAAGAACCATCATAAAGCCTTAAATACCAATAGTTAACACCAAAAAATAAATAATAAACACCTTACTCAAATATAGTATTCAATTTACTAAATTAAATTCATGCTTAACATATTACAAATATTGGTAAACCCTATTTCTAAATGATTCTAGAAGGAAGAACATTTAAAAATCAAACCTAAATATAGTTTACTTAGCAGTATTACTTCAACTCTAAATCAAACTCGTTTTAAAACATTCAGTTTTTAACTATAGTTTAGATTTCGTATTTAATTTTTGATAGCTTAGAGAACTTAAGTTCAAATCTACAGTATCTTCTTTACCATTATAGCTATCAGCATTAAAACCTTACGCTTAAATACAACTTAACAAACATTTACACTACAAGCGTTAAGTTTTATATATAGAAATCCAATTTTCATCTATTTTTTCTGATAAAAACTTTTCTTTAATAAAAACACTGTTATTCTTACAATGCTCTTTTATAGTTTTCAGATTGCTACAAACAGATTCAATTGCCATACCTAATTCATTTACGGCAGCTATTTCTTCATGGTGTATATTAGTCCTTTTATAAACACCATACGGTAACCATGCTCCTAAAACTCCAATTCCCCCAGCGTACATAACCTCTAAAACCGCACTGCTTAGCGCATCATTTTTAGGCAATTGAACCACCACATCAATACTAACTTTCAACAGGGCTAAATCTTGCCAGTCCATATAATCATCAATAGTAATAACATCAAGATATGAGAGCTTGCTAATACATGCATTCAAATCTTTCAAATAAGAATCATCCCTGCCATAAGTAAGCGGTAAAACAATGACCAATTTCTGTTTTAATGCAGGCGATAAATTTTCTAATTCCTTAAGTATTTCTATATGGCGGGCATTTGATGCTGCATTATACCCGACCGATAAAACAATTTTATCTTTAGGGATACCTAACTTATTTTTGTAGCCATCTATTTTTTGGGGTTGGGTTTTATAATAATCTATTAATTCAAAAATAGTCTTGCTAAGGGGAAACGTAATTACCTTTATCTTCTCTTCTAAAGTTCTTCCAAATTTAGCCATTACAACCTCTTTCATTTCAATTGATTGTACCGTAATAACATTGGCTTTTTTTAAAGCTAAACCTGTATAATAATTATTATTCACACCACTTCGCTGGTATAAATCCAGGCCCCAAAAAGAACACACAATGTTTTTGTCATTTGGTAAATATTGCGCGTACTTAACACGTGGCTTAACCATTGAATTAAAATGATATACATCAAAATCTAAGGGCAGTATTTTTTTTTCTACGATATATAGATTACGACTATTTTCTTTGATAAAACTCCATAACGAACGTATACCTTTTAGATGTAATTCTAAAAAAAACTGTTTCCAAAATAATTTTCTTCTTAAAGACTTGAAAAAATACAGTATCCCATTAAAAAAAGAGATGTTTTCAGCTTCAAAATTATAAAACCCATCGATAATTCCCTTTTGAGGTTCAATATTGGTATGATTTACAAAATTATCTGCATAAAAAGAAAAGTGATCTTCTTTAATTTTGATTTTTTTAAATAATTGTTCTAAAAAATTAATTTGGCTAAGCCCTAATGATAAAACTTTGATTTTTTCCATTTTAAACAAAAGGTGTTTCTCCCAATTTTTTTAAAGTTTCATTATACTCTGACCAATTTCCAACATCCATCCAAGAGTTTTCTCCAATTGGAAACACACCAACTCTGCCGTTTCGTTTTATAATTTTTTCCATTAAGTGGGTGATATGAAAAAATGTATCCTTTGGAATTTCATTCAACACATGAGGTTCTATAATGTAAACTCCAGTATTAACCATAAAATTAAGCTCGGGTTTTTCTTTTATTTCTTTTAATAAATTATCTTTTCCAACTTCCAAAATCCCATAAGGAATATGTGAGGTTTTTAATGCTCCTATTAGTGTTAATTCATTTTTATTCTCCAAATGATATTGGTACATTTTTTCAAAATCTTGATCAATCAAAATATCACAATTAGAGACAAAAAGAGTGGAATTTATTTTATTAGTTAATAAGGATAGACTTCCCGCAGTACCTAAGGGCTTATTCTCTTCAAAAAAATTAATTTGATACTTCTTTTCTTTTAATTCGGAAAAATAATTTTGAATCATCTCTGATTTATAGTTTACCGATAAATAAAAATGTTTTGCGCCAGAAACGAGAAATCTATCAATTATTCTTTCTAAAATAGTTTTATCTCCTAACGGAATTAAGGGTTTAGGGATTACATTGGTTATCGGTTTTAGGCGTGTTCCTTTACCTCCAGCCATAATTATTACTGGAATTTCCAAATTTCCTTCATTAGCGATGTACTTCTCTTCAAATAGATCTTCCCAGAACACCACGTCTACTAAAACATTATCCTCATCTAGAATGGGCATAAACTCCATCCTAAATTTTAACATTTCAGCTTTTATTTCTTTAATTTCTCTAGAAGATTGCGCAACACGAATCTTCACTCTCAAAACATCTTTTATAGATGCATTTAAATTTTGGGTTTTAATCAAATACCTCTGAATATCCCCAACACTAATAACACTTTTATAAGCCTTATTCTGATCAACAACTAATAATAATTTCTTATCTATTTTGTCCATTACTCTTAAGGCCTCAGAAATTGGCTCTACATCACTAATAAACAAGTGGGAAATTTTTTGATAGAGTTCTTCTTTCATTACTTTATATTTTTCTTAATGGATTACCAATATACACGCCTTTTTCATGTATAGTTTTGACAACGACTGCTCCCATTCCAATAACACTTTGTTTACTATTTCAAGACCTTCCCTAAGAACTGCTCCAGTTCCAATAAATACTCGTTCGCCAATTTTACAATTACCACTAACGCTTACAGATGGTGATGCTGTGACATAATCACCAATGTCGCAATCATGACCTATTATTGTATTTAAATTTAATTGCGCATGTTTACCAATAACTATATTGCAAGTAACCTTAACCCCTGAAGTAATAATTACACCTTCACCTATAGTAACAAAATCTGACACGTTTGCATTTGGATGCACCAGTGTAGTATAACATGTATTCTTAGGCATTTTTTCTACTATTTTCTTTCTCAATATAGGATCTCCTACTGCAACTATTACTTCGAATAAACTAGGATCAAAATCAGATTCCTTAAGTTGCGGTACACCCATAATAAACTCTTCACTCCAGTCTTCATCTTTTACTAAAAAAAATGTGTTTTCACTATAATTAATACCTTCGAGTTTAAATAACTCAATTGCTATTAACAATACTTCTCTTGCAAAACCTCCAACACCAACAATACATAGTTTTTTGATATTCTTCATCTTTTATGGTGTTATACTACTAGGAATATTTACAATTCTATCCGCCAACCATTTAGAATTAACTAAAGGAGATTTTTCAGAATTTTCGAACATCCTCATAGTGTTCATTAATTGCCAAACAGGTCTAGACATGATACCATTGTCGTTCATAAAATTCAGAAAAATGTCTCTTTGGATCTTATCTTCTAAAAGCAAAACATTTAACCAATAATTAGAGTGACTGTGCTTAATTTCCGTTTTAAACGCAATCGTACTGCCCTGAAAAAAAGTTTCATATTTTTTTGCAAGCTCCCTTTTGTTTTTCACAAAAGAATCTAATTTTTCTAACTGCCCAACTAATAAGGCTGCATTTAGATTAGGCATCCTGTAATTATATCCTATTTCATCATGGGCATACTCATATCTATGCGGCAATTTAGCGGTAGTTGTTAAGTGCTTTGCTCTTTTTGCCAATTCGGCATCATCAGTAACAATAGCGCCTCCTCCACCTGCTGTAATAATTTTATTTCCATTAAAACTAAATACGCCTAATTTACCAAAGGTTCCTAAATTCTGATTTTTATATAAACTCCCTAAAGATTCAGCAGCATCTTCTAGAACTGGAATACGAAAAGCATCACAAATTGCTACAATTTCATCTATTCTACTTGCATGTCCAAAAGTATGCATTGGAACACAAGCCGAAATTCTTCGTTTTGTTATTTTATTATAACATTTTCCATTTTTAACCTGTGCATATTTTGTCAAATGTGCCTTTAGAATAGTTGGAGACAAGCCCATAGAATCTTTATCTACATCAACGAAATGTGGCTTAGCTCCCAAATAATTAATTGCATTACAGGTTGCAATAAACGTTAAAGGTTGGGTTATAACTTCGGTATCTTCTTTTACACCTAACAATAGTAAAGCTATATGTAATGCCGAAGTTCCATTTACCGTAGCAATGGCGTACTTGCTTCTTACTTTTTTAGCAAATTCGTCTTCAAAACGATTAACATATTCTCCTATAGAAGACACAAAAGTAGAATCAATAGCATCTATAACATAGGCCTTTTCATTCCCTTTGAATACTGGTACATGTAAAGGAATAAATGCCTTCGTTTTATAGATATCTTGTATAAAATTGACAATATCGTTATACATTGTATATACTCGATTTATAGCCTTTTAAATTTTCCTTTTTAGAAAACCAATTAATTGTTTCTTGTAAGGCTTGATTAAAGGTATAATGAGGCTTCCAGTTAGAATGTGTCACTAATTTCTTATTTGCCCCATACAATCTAAAGACTTCACTTTTAGCGGGTCTTAAACGGTTTTCATCCAAAACTATACGTGCTTTTGGGTTAATCATTTTTATTAGTTGATGCGCAACATCCCCAATACTAATTTCAGAATTAGTAGCAATATTTACCTCCTCGCCTATGAAAGTCTTCGTGTTTGCTATAGTGATAAAACCTTCTACGGTATCTTTTACATATAATAAATCTCTAGTTGGTGTTAAATCTCCCAATTTAATTTCATGAGCGCCATTTAATAACTGTGCGATTATAGTTGGTATAAAAGCTCTAGCAGATTGTCTTGGCCCAAAAGTATTAAAAGGACGAACAATTGTAACAGGCAAATCAAAACTTCTATAAAAAGAATCTGCTATTGCATCTGCTCCAATTTTAGACGCTGAATAAGGTGATTGTCCTTGTTTAGGATGTTTTTCATCTATCGGAATATATTGTGCGGTACCATAGACCTCTGATGTAGATGTCACCAAAACTCTTTCTATATTAAAATCTCTTGCCGCTTGCAAAATATTTAAAGTGCCTTTAACATTAGTATCTACATAAGAATCTGGAGAATGATAACTAAAAGGAATTGCTATTAAAGCAGCTAAATGATACACTACCGAAACGTCTTTCATTGCTGTCCTAACGCCATTAGGATCTCTTATATCTCCTGAAAAAATTTCTACATTTCCAACTATTTCCTTGGGCAATGTATCTAACCATCCCCAAGAATTGAATGAATTATAGTAACAAAAAGCTTTTACAGTATATCCTTTTAAAACTAATTCTTCTACCAAATGAGAACCGATAAAACCATCTGCTCCAGTTACTAAAATTTTTTTATTTTCAGTCATCCTTATCTCTTAAATATTTTTGTTGGCATTCTGTTAATGTTCATGTGTAATTTATCTAATAAAGAATTATAAATTTTGAATCACGAATTTTAGAAGTCGGGTTTTAATCATTTTGAACTCTAAAATGCAACAAAATGCCTATTTATTGTATATTTTTCTCCAATTCTTTTCATCATGTATAATATTTAGCTGGCATGATTGCATAGAACCCTTCTCTATTTAAGTTCCCCACATTAAAAACATCTGCTTTAAGCACGTTGATATAAGTCACATCATCAATTACATCTAATGCGTCTTCCATTTCTGCTCTTCTATTAAAAGATATTAAACTAATTTCATACCGTTCACTTCTCAAATATAGGTTAGGTATTTCTAAGTTAATCTTACCCGAAGTTTCATCAATTTGTAGTTCACCAGGCAGTTCATCTGAAAGAAAAGATGCTGCTATTTGTTTTAAATTATCCCTAAATATCACACTCATAATGATTCTTGAAGCGTCAAATTCCGGATTTTTTACATAATCAATCTCTACAAGAACTTTATCTCCGCTCATAAACTGATTCACTTCAAGTCCTTCTTTATTTTTAAACGTAATACCTACAAATTTGAATTCACCACTTCCTATTCTATCTTTCCTTAATGCTAAGTTACTTAAGGAATTTTTTCTTTCAGAAGTGATATAATAATTAACTGCTTTTTCAGCCGAGCCAGTGAACATTATTTTTCCATGTTCTAATACCACACCTGTTTTACATAAAGATTTGACAGCACCCATATTATGACTCACAAACAAAACAGTTCTTCCCTCTGAATTAGAGATGTCTTGCATTTTACCAATAGCCTTTTTTTGAAACTCTGCATCTCCAACCGCCAATACTTCATCTACCACTAAAATATCTGGTTCTAAAAATGCTGCTACAGCAAATGCCAACCTCACTTTCATTCCGCTAGAATAGCGTTTAACTGGAGTTTCTATATAACGTTCACATCCCGAAAAACTAACAATTTCATCTAATTTTGACGCAATTTCTTTCTTAGTCATTCCTAAAATAGCACCATTCAAAAAGATGTTTTCTTTTCCTGTCATTTCTGGATGAAAACCTGTACCAACTTCCAATAATGATGCTATTCTACCTCTAGACTTTATAGCACCAGTTGTTGGCCCTGTAACTTTAGACAATATTTTTAATAGAGTAGATTTACCTGCTCCATTTTTACCAATAATCCCTAAAACTTCGCCTCGTTTTACTTCAAAACTTATATCTTTTAAAGCCCAGACATACTCAGAATTCCCTTTTGTTGCTCTATCATTAGACTCACCAATTTTTAAAAACGGATCCTCTTTTCCTCTTATTTTGGCAAAAAAACGATTCAAATCATGACTAAGTGTTCCAGTTCCAATAATACCCAATCGGTATTGCTTTGATACTTTTTCTACTTTTAAAATAACTTCTTCTGACATCATAAATTAAATCGTATCTATAAAGCTTTTTTCTGTTTTGTTAAAAATAATTATCCCTAAGAATAAAATCACTAAAGTTATTAAAACGGTATAAATCACACCAAACTGAGTGACTGTTCCTTGGCCCAATATCATATACCTTCCCATTTCAATAATATGAGCTAAAGGATTGTAATCCACAAGCCAAGAATAATCATAACCTTCCTCAACACTTACCAATTTCTCTTTCATCAAATTAATTGGATACATTACAGCAGACATGTACATTAATAATTGTACACCAAATGTTACCAAAAATGTTAAGTCTCTATATTTGGTAACCAAAGAAGAAATAATCATCCCTAAACCTAAGCCAATCATACCCATTAAGACAATTAACATAGGAAACAAAACAATAAATCTATTGGGCTCAATATTTTGACCTATGGCAACGTAATATATATAAAACCCAATTAGAATAACCAGTTGTATGCCAAACTTTAATAAGTTTGAAACAATTATAGACATAGGCATAATAATTCTCGGAAAATAAACTTTTCCAAAAATTTGTTCGTTCTTTTTAAAAGTATCTGAGGTTGCCGTTAAACACTCTTTAAAATAATTCCATGTTGTGACACCTGCTAAGTTAAATAAAAACGGTGGTATTATGCCAGTAGAAATCCCTGCAACACTATTAAAAATTAAAGTAAAAATTAACGAAGTAAACAAAGGTTGAATAACGTACCAAAGTGGTCCTAAAATCGTTTGCTTATACAAAGTAATAACATCTCTTTTAACAAAAAGCATTAACAAATCTCTATAACTCCAAACTTCTTTTAAATTCAAGTCAATAAGCTTCGTTTTGGGCGTAATCTCAAAAAGCCACTTTTGATTCATATCATTCTGACATTTAATTAACAACAAATATACTTTTTTAACTTTTATTTTTAACATTAAATTTCATTTATTCCCATCAAAAAACACACTGTTAAAAATAAAGAAAAAACACATATTATCTATCCAATATAATACATGTAAAAAATACGCAATATCTTATTAAAACTACTGTTTTAACCATGACTAGTACAACTCCAAACAAGCTTCCGTTTATAAAAAAACAACAATTACGATACGCCATACGTCATCAAACACCACCATTACAACCTCCTAAAAAACAACATATAGCCCTCCTGACATCAAAAAAATTCCAACAAAATTCTTTGATAAAACACAATTAATTTGTGATCTAAATACTGTAATTTACTACAACAATAAACCTTATGAGATATTCTTATAAAAGCACTATATTTACCTTTCTCGATTCCCAAATATAACAAATTGCAACCGTCTATTGGCAGGTCACACATGTTATACAAAACAAGAACATCAATTAACTCAATTAAAATGCAACAGAGCCGTATTTCAAAACAAATCTATAAAGCCAGAACTATTGGTATTTTATTTCTTTTAGCATTTTTATGCTATGGTGTTGGACGCAGTTTATTTGAAAGCGAACTGTTCACTCAAAAACACATTGGTGCTTCTCTAATTATTATCAATTCAATAATGGTTTTAACAATCGGAAATTTATTACAAAAAACAATAATCAAATATAATATTTTGACTGGTAACATCTATTTTTTTTCAAGAGCAATAGAAGCTATAGCATTATTCAGCATTGTATTAAACCTGATTCCTCAAATTAATATTTCCATGGATTATGGGTATTTTATTGCCATGCTAGTTTTAGGGATTGGTAGTATTCCAATGTGCTACATATTCCATAAGTACAAGCTTACACCAAAATGGCTTGCACTATGGGGAATAATCGGATATGCTGTTTTTGCCTTTGGGTTTTTAATGGAATTATTTGGTGAAAAATGGAGTATGTATTTACTGGCACCCGGAGGACTCTGGGAAATAACTTTTGCTATTTGGTTAATTTTAAATAGAGGAAAAACAAACCGATAACAGCCCTCTAAACAACTTGCATTCCAATGCCCAACGTACACTTAAACATGTTTTGCCCAAAAATCAGTTATTTCTTGCGGATCATATCAATTGATTGTCTTTAAGTTTTGCATTAATTAATTTGTGATGGGTAATATTAAAAAACCGTAAAAACAATAAAACACTCACCAATTTACAATTCATAATTTCGAGTCAATCAAAAAGACATTAGATTTACAAAAAACACACTACAGTGTAACAATTACTATTATTGGATTGTTATCAATTTCAATTAGAATGTGCTAAGTGCTTAAATATTCTACATGTACCCCCCAATTCTAGACATGAAATATAAAAGTTCCTACTCGTCTAGATGATTATGGTTTAATAGACCTCCAATACATCGTTCACAATACCGAGTATGATTGATGGATAATACTCTGTCGCTTTTGATTTGTTTAAGCACACTACACCTTGGCACTCGCGACTTAAACATTATAAGGTATTCGTAAAAAAGCACTATATTTACTATAAAAGGTACACACAAAATGTAGAATTAATTATGCTTTACGACTTCTTTAGGGAAACCCATTGGGTTTTCTATTGTCTCGTTATTTTTTTAATTTTTAAACTAAAGCCAATAGAATAAATGACACACAAATCGTTAGCAACAATTCCTCTCTTTTCAAAAAAAATAAATACTTTAAGGTAACGTTTTCATATCTTTAGATTCAGTCCATTGCAAGACCGATTTCTAATTGATGCCTCTAAGCTCGATCGCAATTCTGGTTGGAATGTAAAAAGCCTCTGATATAGCAT
>JABSPM010000100.1 GCA_013215095.1 Flavobacteriaceae bacterium
ATTTGTGTGAAAAACGTTTGCTTTATCTTACGTGAACGTAAATTGCAAATACTATCTGCTAGAGTTGGGTGTTTAATAAATTCCATACACAAAAGATACCAAATCTCGAGAAAATATCAAAACCCTTGCAACGGTCTTAATTTTTTGTTTAAATAAAAAATAAAAATCAGTCATAGCTTTAGTTAAGAGTTATTTTTATTTTGAAATATAACGCAAAAAAGCGCATTTTAATTGAGTAATTTATGAGTAGAGGTGGTATTGTTTAAGTAATTTTAAATTGAAAATAGTATAAAGATTATGAAAATATAAAACCCCAAATGCAAATGTCATTTGGGGTTTTTGTATTAAGGGCAAGGTCTTATAAAATAGCCTCTGCGCTTGTATCTTTCTTTAGTATCTATAATGTTCAGGTTTATAAGGGCCTTCAACAGTAACACCAATATACTGGGCTTGATCTTGGCGCAATTCGGTAAGTTCAACCCCTATTTTTTCTAAATGCAATTTTGCTACTTTTTCGTCTAAAGCTTTTGGTAACATATAGACGTCGTTCTTATAAGCTTTTGCATTGTTCCAAAGTTCAATTTGCGCTAAAGTTTGGTTTGTAAATGAATTACTCATTACAAAACTTGGATGTCCTGTCGCACAGCCTAAGTTTACTAGTCGACCTTCGGCAAGAACAATAATATCATTTCCATTAACATTATATTTGTCCACTTGTGGCTTAATAGTATTTTTAGTAGCGCCATGATTATCATTTAGCCAAGCCATGTCAATTTCATTGTCAAAGTGTCCAATATTACAAACAATAGCTTTGTCTTTCATGGCTTCAAAGTGCGATCCACGAACAATGTCTTTGTTTCCAGTTGTAGTAATAACAATATCGCTATTGCCAACTACAGTTTCTAAGCGTTTTACTTCAAAGCCATCCATTGCTGCTTGCAAAGCACAAATTGGATCAATTTCTGTAACAGTTACAATAGAACCAGCACCTTTAAAAGAGGCTGCCGTTCCTTTTCCAACATCGCCATAGCCACAGACTGTAACGCGTTTTCCTGCTAGCATGATGTCTGTTGCACGACGAATAGCATCTACAGCAGATTCTTTACAACCGTATTTGTTGTCAAATTTAGATTTTGTAACAGAGTCATTTACGTTAATTGCAGGTATTGGTAAAGTTCCGTTTTTTACACGTTCGTATAAACGGTGCACACCAGTTGTAGTTTCTTCAGATAAACCATTAATTCCAGAAGCAAGCTCTGGATATTTGTCTAAAACCATGTTTGTTAAATCACCACCATCATCAAGAATCATATTAAGTGGTTGTCTATCTTCTCCAAAGAATAGGGTTTGCTCAATACACCAATCAAATTCGTCTTCTGTCATATCTTTCCATGCATAAACAGGGATTCCAGCTTCAGCAATTGCAGCAGCAGCTTGATCTTGCGTTGAGAAAATATTACAAGAACTCCAAGTAACATCAGCACCAAGAGCTTTTAACGTTTCAATTAAAACGGCAGTTTGAATCGTCATATGTAAACAACCTGCAATACGAGCGCCTTTAAGAGGTTGACTGTCTTTGTATTCCTCTCTTAAACTCATTAGTCCTGGCATTTCAGCTTCAGCCAATTCAATTTCTTTTCTTCCCCAAGCCGCAAGCGACATATCCTTTACTTTATAAGGTACGTATGGAATTGTTTTTGTACTCATTGTTTTTTTATTTTTTTATTACCTAAACATCTTTTGGGATTCGCTCTTAAAATGGTTAAATTCGCTCACCATAAATGTTTTATTTGCCTAAGGCTGTGCAAAGATAACTAATAACTTTCATAATATTAAATGCCGCTTTACAAAACCATTATCATAGATTCAAAAACGACTGTTAAAATCTGGAATATCACGGAGTCTTATGAGAAACTTATGGCGCCTTTAGATCTAAAGCAGACGAGCTTGAAACGTGTTCTAGGAATGCGTAGTGCGTTGCATCAGCGTGGCTTTTTGAGCGTTAGACATCTGCTTAGAGCCTTTGGTTATACAGATCAAGATTTGTTTTATGATGGGCATGGTAAACCGTATTTAAAGGATGGAAAAAATATCTCTATAACGCATTCGTTTACGTTTTCGGGAGTTATTATTAGTGATAAGGAGGTTGGAATTGATATTGAAAAACAACGAGATAAAATAGTTAGAATTGCAGATAAGTTTGTGTCGTATGAATTTCAGTATTTAGATAAATTGGCGCCATGTTATGTAAATCGATTAACGATAATTTGGGGCATCAAAGAATCTTTGTATAAACTTTTTGCAACACCAGGAATGTTGTTTAAAACTCATTTTTTGGTAATTCCTTTTATGGTGAATGACGCTACAACTGTAGCTTGGATAGATTATGAAGAAAAAAAATACAGGTATAATGCTTCGTTTTTAGAATTTGAAGGATTTACTTGTGCTTATGTAGTGTCCTAATGAATGCGATATATGAACATATAAAGACGTCTAATCAAAATCTGTTAGCGGTGTTAGTGGACCCAGATAAGATGCGTTTATCGGCTATTGAAGCATTTATGGAAAAGGTAAATGCAAGCATTGCAACTCACGTTTTTGTTGGTGGAAGTACAGTAGATGAAGGTGTGATTTCGTCTTTTGTAAAGGCAGTAAAGCAATACACAAGATTACCTGTGTTGTTGTTTCCAGGCGATGTTACTCAGCTTACAAATCATGCAGATGCTTTATTGTTTTTGGCTTTAATATCTGGCAGAAATTCGGAGTATTTGATAGAGAAACAAGTGCAGGCTGTAACCAAATTGCGAGGCATGTCTTTAGAAGTTATTCCAACGGGATATATGCTTATCGAAAATGGAAAAGAAACCGCAGTGCAACGCGTGTCAAAAACACTACCCATGAAACGCAACGCTTTAGATAAGATTGTAGATACCGCAAAAGCTGGTGAGTTACTAGGAATGAAACTTATCTATCTAGAGGCTGGAAGTGGCGCTTTGAATCCAATTGATAAAGCCCTTATTGCGGCTGTAAAAGAAGATTTGAATATTCCATTGATAGTGGGCGGAGGAATAAAAAATAAAGCCCAATTATTAGAAACATATAAAGCTGGAGCCGATTTGGTTGTCATAGGAACGGCTTTTGAAGAGGATCCTAATTTTTTTAACGAATTGATTCGTCTATGAATATCTCAGTAGAATTTACATTGTTACCATTGCAAAATGATTTTGAACCTCCAATTCAGGAGTTTATAAAAGTTTTGAGAGCTTCCAAATTTACTGTTTTGGAAAATCCATTAAGCACACAAATTTATGGTGATTATGATGCATTAATGCCATTTTTAAATACCGCTATAAAAACGACTTTTGAGCGTTTAGATCATGTGGTATTGAATATGAAAATTGTTAAATCTAATCGCAGTGATTATGAATCAAATTTTTGATTTTTTTTTGGCGCCATATCAAACGGCATCCACTTTTGATATAATACTAGAAATCACCGCAGTTCTTTTTGGAATTGTAAGCGTTCTATTTGCAAAAAAAGAAAGTGTTTGGGTCTATCCTACAGGAATTATTAGCACAGTGATTTATGTTTACATCTGTTTCCAGTTTACCTTATATGGTGATGTAATTATTAATTTGTATTATACACTGATGAGTGTTTATGGATGGTATATATGGACGCGTTTGGTGCAAGGCCAACATTTAGAAATTACCATATCTTCAAAAAAAGACCTATTAAAAAGTTTAGGAATCTTTTTAAGCACAGCTGTTTTTGTAGTCGTTGTGTACCTTTACTTTAATCGTTTTGATAGAATGACCGATTATTTTGACACCTTTACAACTGGCGTATTTTTTGCTGCAATGTGGATGATGGCAAATAAAAAAATAGAACATTGGATTCTTTGGATTATAGGTAATTTAATTTCAATACCCTTGTATTTTGTAAAAGGACTTGGGTTTTCAGGAATTCAGTTTAGCATATTTTTAATGTTAGCAATTTTAGGATATATTAAATGGAAAAAGCACTTAAACAGCAACCCTCAAATTGCATAAAGGTGGTTGTTTTTGGACCAGAGTCTACTGGAAAAACAACATTGGCACGACAATTAGCGGCTTATTATAATTCGGTTTGGGTTCCCGAGTATATGAGGGCATATTTGCAGGCCGTTTGGGAAAATGAGCGTCGCACCTGTCAACCCAAAGATGTATTACCTATCGCAAAAGGGCAAATACAAAGCGAAAATGAATTGGCGCAAAAAACAGACACTGTCTTAATTTGTGATACCGATTTGTTGGAATTAAAAGTGTATTCTGAAGCCTATTATCTAGGAACCTGTGACCCCAGCATAGAAAAGTATGCTATAGAAAACACATATGATTTATACTTTTTGTCTTATATTGACGTTCCTTGGGAAGCAGATGACCTTAGAGATAAACCCAATGAACGAAAAACTATGTTTAAGGCTTTTGAATCTGCTTTGAAAAAATATAATAGACCCTATGTGTTATTAAAGGGAGGGCAAAAGGAACGATTAGATGAAGCGGTAACACATATCAATCAACTTTTAAAAAGCAAAGCATAGATGTTTTCAAATAAAGATATACAACAAATAGAAAATAAAAAATTAACTGTCAATGACATTTATCAACAAATAGGAATCTTTACAAGGGGTGTTCCTTACTTAAATTTAAAAGAAGCTGCAAATGTTAATTCGGGAATCTTAAAGATTTTAGATGACCAAAAACAAGAGTTTGTTAAGTTGTTTGATTCTAAAACAAAGGATTTAGATATCGTTAAATTTGTACCAGCCTCTGGAGCTGCAACAAGAATGTTTAAATTTTTGTTTCAGTTTTTGGAAGATTACAACCCAAATGATGAATCGGTTAATGCCTATATAAATAGGAACAAAGCAAATGATATGTCTTTGTTTTTAGTCGGATTAGAAAAATTTCCATTCTATAAAGAAGTACTTAATGAAACCAAGCGAACAACTTTAGATTATGGTGCATTATCGGTGTCAGAGCAGGTACTTGCTTTTATTAAAACCATGTTGGATGAAGATAAACTCAATATGAGCTTTTATCCTAAAGGTTTGTTCCCATTTCATAAGTATAAAGATCATAATGCTACGGCTTTTGAAGAACATTTATTTGAAGCTGCCTTGTATGCGGCTTCAAATGGAGAAGCAGATTTGCATTTTACAATTTCAGAAAAACACAAAGATAAGTTTGATAAAGAGTTTGCACGAATAGAGGAAATTGTGGAGCGCAAAACAAATACAGCTTTCAATATTACATTTTCATATCAAAAAGAATCTACAGATACTATTGCGGTGACCCATAAAAATGAACCTTTTAGAAATGAAGATAACAGTCTACTTTTTAGACCATCTGGACATGGAGCATTGATAAAAAATTTAAATGAGATCAATGCCGACGTGATTTTTGTTAAAAATATAGACAATGTTGTGGTTTATAAATATGAAACAGAAGTAGCAGCATATAAAAAGATGTTGGCTGGTGTTTTGCTAGAAGTTCAAGAGCAGGCTTTTAAATACTTAAGACTTTTGGATCGTGATGAAATTATTGATGAGCAATTATTGGAAATAGCAAGATTCCTAACACGTAAACTAAATGTGGTTGTTCATATTGAATTTGAGAAGTATTCACATAAGTATCAAATTGAATATCTTAGAACGAAACTAGATCGTCCTCTTAGAGTTTGCGGTATGGTAAAGAATGAAGGCGAACCTGGAGGCGGGCCGTTTTGGGTCAAAAATGAAAGTGGCAAAGTATCCCTTCAAATTGTAGAGTCCTCTCAAATAGACAAGAAAAATAAAGCCCAAAAGAGTATTATGAAAAATGCCGCCTACTTTAATCCCGTAGATTTGGTGTGTGGGGTAAAAAATTACAAAGGCGAAAAATACGATTTATTGGAGTTTATTGATCATAAGACAGTATTTATTTCTTCTAAAACTAAATCAGGAAAAGAGCTTAAGGCATTGGAATTACCGGGTTTATGGAACGGAAGTATGGCGAATTGGAATACTATTTTTGTAGAGGTTCCTTTGATTACATTCAATCCAGTAAAAACAGTAAATGATCTTTTAAAAGCACCACATCAAATCAATTAATGAATACTCAAGAACTTTTAAAAGAGTGTCTATTCAAGGCTGTTAGAAGTTCTGGTAGTGGTGGGCAGCATGTGAATAAAGTCGCTACAAAAATTGAGTTACAATTTAGTATAGAGACTTCTGCTGTGTTGCGTTTAGAACAAAAGGAAAAGCTAAAAAAAGCCTTGCAATATCGACTTACAAAAGACCATGTTTTACTATTACAGTGTTCAGAAAGTCGAAGCCAATATCAAAACAAACGTTTAGTTAAAATACGATTTATAGCTTTGATAACAGCACATCTAAAATCAAATAAACCTCGTATCCCAACAAAGGTGCCAAGGGCGGCAATCCAAAAGCGACTCAAGAAAAAGCACAACCAATCCTTAAAAAAGACCAATCGCAGAAAGCCTGAAGTAGAATAAAAATATAATTTCTTGTTTTTTATTGATAAAACCAGTGTATATTTGCGGTGTTCTCAAAAAAGGGGTGCCTACAAGTGGCTGAGATCATACCCATTGAACCTAGAACAGGTAATGCTGTTTAGGAAAGTGAAACGTTATTAGTTTAAATCAATTACAACTGCGTTGAGTAGATTTATGCAATAACAAAATATAACTAATTAACTCTAAGAATAATTACCTCTTTTTATTCGATTAAATTCTATTTCGAATGAAAAATTTATTTCTTTTTTTAACGCTATTAGTGCTATCTGTCCATGCGACTGCACAAGAGCAAGAACAACAAAAACCGCAAGATACAACAAAAACAGAAAAGTTAGACGAAGTTTTAGTTAAGGCTATTCGTGTAAAAGAGAAAGCACCAATTACACACTCTAATCTAGATAAGAAAGATATTGAGAAGCGTAATTTAGGACAGGATATCCCAATGCTATTAAATTATTTGCCATCAGTAGTATCTTCATCTGATGCAGGAGCAGGTGTAGGGTATACTTACTTGAGAGTAAGAGGATCTGATGCAACAAGAATTAATGTAACTATTAATGGAATTCCTTATAATGATGCAGAGAGTCAAGGAACATTTTGGGTAAATATAGGGGATTTTGCATCATCAACTCAAAGCCTACAGTTACAACGTGGTGTTGGAACATCAACTAATGGATCTGGAGCATTTGGAGCTAGTTTAAATATTTTAACTGATGCTATTTCTGAAAAATCAGGTGGAGAAATATCAAATTCGTTTGGGTCGTTTGGGACTAGAAAACATACCGTGAAGTTTACTACAGGTCGTATTAATGAGAATTTTGAAGTTGCAGGTAGATTATCAAAAGTAGATTCTGATGGTTATGTAGATCGTGCGTTTACAGATTTAAAATCCTATTTTTTACAAGGCTCTTATTCTGATGAGAAAACACTTATTAAGGCAATATCTTTTGGAGGAGAAGAGCAAACGTATCAAGCTTGGGCTGGATTAAGCGCTGAACAATTAAAAGAAGATCGTCGTCAAAATCCTTATACATACGATAATGAAACTGATAACTATTGGCAGAATCATTATCAGCTACACTGGAACCAAAGAATTGATAACAATTGGTCAACAAATGTAGGATTGAATTATACACGTGGAAGAGGCTATTTTGAACAATTTAAAGATGAGCGTAATGCAGAAGACTACGCTAGTCTAATTGTTGATGGTAGTGATGTAATTGTGCGTCGTTGGTTAGATAATCACTTCTATGTGGCTAATGCCAATATTACTTATAAGAATGAAAAGCTAGAGATTATTTCTGGGCTGTCATACAATACATATACTAATGATCATTATGGTGAAGTTATTTGGGGAAGCGATTTAGCTGAAGGAACTTCTATTAGAGATCGCTATTATTTTAGTAAAGCAGATAAGACAGATTGGAGTGCATTTGCTAAGTCAACCATTGCTATTACAGATAAGTTTGTAGCTTTCTTAGATCTTCAAGGACGTTTTGTGAACTATAAAACGAATGGATTAACATCTAATAGATCACCAATCAATGTAGATGATGATTTTAGTTTTTTCAATCCAAAGTTTGGGTTAACATATGATTTAGATGCCAAAAACAGTTTTTACGCATCTTTCGCAAGAGGAAATAAAGAGCCAAATAGAAATGATTATGAAAGTAATGAGACATCTGTAAAGCATGAAAGCCTTAATGACTTTGAGTTAGGTTGGAGATATAAGGGAGAGACACTACAATTAAATGCAAATGCATATTATATGCTATATGATAACCAATTGGTGTTAACAGGTGCTATTGATAATGTTGGCGCGTATTTAAGAGAAAATGTTAATGATAGTTATAGACTCGGTTTAGAAATTGATGCTAATGTGAAGATTAGCAAGAAATTTAACTTTAATGCAAATTTAGCAGTCAGTGAGAATAAAATCAAAGACTTAACTATCGAAAGAGATGGTGTGTTAAGAAATTTTGGAAACACAACTTTAGCATTTTCACCAAGTGTTATTTCTGGAAGTGCTTTCACATATATGCCACTTAAAAATTTACAATTAAGCTTGTTGGGTAAATATGTAGGGTCTCAATATTTAAGTAATACAGATACTGAAGCTTCAAAGATTGATAGTTATTTTGTTAGTGATTTTAATGTGGTTTATGAAATTAAGATGAACAAAATTTTTAAGTCTATAGCGTTACAAGGTTTAGTAAATAACATTTTTGATAAAGAATACGTAGACCGTGGTTATACCTATTTAGATACTTGGAGTGGGTCAGAAGCAGTAGAGATACAAGGATTTTATCCTCAAGCAACAATTAACTTTTTGCTAGGTGCAACGTTAAAGTTCTAAGACATGACTTCCAAAGCATCTTTAGTATCAGTTACTGCTTTGAAAAGAGTTCAGATGAAGTGATAAAAGGTGTCTTTTCAATATTTTTAGAACATCCAGTGATAAGAATATTTACCGTCAAGCGCAGGTTAATTTTGTGCTTGACGGTTTTTTTGAACAAAAGCCTGTAGTTCAAGTGAACCATGGTGTCGATTTGTTGTTACGCATTGACCTCTTCGAATTACGGGGTATTAATGCTTTTTTTAGCATAAAATGAATTTTAGCTCAGCTTTAATATAAAGCATAAATAACGCTCTAGCTTGAAACAGATGTTATTTATTTGACTTTGTTTATGGCGAAAAAGTCAGTTGCGACGTCGTGTGAAACTTACAAATCAAAGTGTTTTTTTGCATTGAAATGCATAAGTTTGGAGTTGACCATAAACTAAGAGATCTCTTTTTTTGAGGTTTGTTTGTTGTCCAAAATAAAAGGCTCACAATAAGCTTTATTAGGACATGAATTACTTTTGTTTTCATGGTATATTTTTGTAGGGTATTTATGCGTATTAAAAATACTAAAGGCTAAGTTTTATTGCTCAAATGCGACATACTTATGCTATTTTTTAGCACATAATATACGAGTAAAATGAGGGTTTTTGTTCTAGCATTTTATGTTTTATAGCCCCTCCGCATGAATTCCGATATGTGTCATGTCTTCAACGATATTGTCCTTTGCATAGCACAATATGCTTTTTTTAAGTTTGGAAAATTTTGATGTCTTCTATTGATTTAATATCCCAATAATTTTCCAAAGCTCCTCCAAATCTCAAAAGCTGCATATAAATGGCATTGCCATCATCTTGATATATTTCGGTAATTTCGAATGCTAGTTTTTTCGGGATTCGTAAATCTTTAAAATATTGGGTAATCTCTTGTATAGGCTCATGGCCTTATTCCTCAATGTCTATTTCCCTTTTATCATAGTATTCCACAAATTTATATAAGTCAAATTTGAACTCTAAAATGTTTTATGCTACATCAATTCCTGAATAATGGAAAATTTAAAGCCGAAATCTTTAAATTCTATGTGTGCTTCATTTGTTGTTTTGGGGCTATACTTGTCCTTTGAAAGTTCAGGGTTTATCAAATCATTATCTAAAATTTTATGGTACGAAATGCTAAGCAAACAAGGGCTTTTTTTACCTTTATATGTAAATTTCTTAAGCTCATATTTTCGTATCGTAACATTCTTGTCTTTGTCTATTCTAATAGTGATGTCTTAAGCCGCATTCTTAGGACTAAAAAGCTTGCCATGGTTTTATTTTCAGTTAGTTAAAACTTTAGTTTTAGCAGAAACGGTTATTATATGTGTTATGGTTTTATAGCCCAAACAGAGCGGATTTAAATCATGATACCATGTCTAATATAGTGATTGTAAGTTTTAACTGCGTATAATTTATTTGATTATCTCATAAGGTCTAAATCCCAAATATGAGCATCTTTTGCGTTATCAACACTATATTTGCGGTTGTGTATTGTGTCTTATTTAGGCGATTGTATGCTGCCATTTTTCCGTTCGTGGTCAATTAACCATTTTTTTCGTTCAATTCCTCCGCCATATCCTGTCATTTTTCCGTCTTTTCCGATTACTCTATGACAAGGTATAATGATGGAAATTCTGTTATAGCCATTTGCTGAAGCAACTGCCCTGATTGCTTTTGGATTGTTAATGTTTTGTGCTAGTTTTTGATAGGTTGTAGTTGTGCCGTATCCTATCTGTTGTAAACAGTTCCAAACTGAATTTTGAAAATCAGTTCCAGGTGTTTGTAGGTTGAGTTCAAAAATTTTTCTTGAACCTTCAAAGTATTCTTTAATCTCTTTCTTGGCTTGTTTGATATGTACATTATCGCCCGAAATAATAGTGGCTTTCAATAATTTTTGTAAATCTTTAAACTCTGTTTCTAGCATTCTTCTGTCAACAAATTCCAACAAACAGATACCACTATTTGTTGCACAAACAAACATTGGGCCTAAAGGCGTTGTAAGTCGGTTAATGAGTATGATATTTTTATCTTTGATTTGTTTTGGGGAACGACCTATAATTTTTTTAAAAGTGTAGCCAAAACCACTTAAGGATTCGTAACTCGTGTCAAAAGCAGTATGTGTGGCATTCTTACCTTTTTTCAATTCTTGAAAAGCATTGTTTATTCTATACATTCTTTGGTAGGCTTGAAAAGTCATACCATAATTATTTTTAAACCATCTACGCACCGCCTCTGGACTAATTCCTTTTTGTCTTAATTGGAAGTCGGTTATTTTGTCTTTAGGGTTGTCCTTTACCAAAATAATAGCTTTCTCCACTTGTTCAGGTGCCTGATTTGAATTTTCTGTTGGTTTACAAATTTTACAAGGTCTATATCCATTGTCCAAAGCTTCTTTAAATGTGGTGTAAAACACGACATTTTCTAGTTTTGGTTTTCTTGCTCGGCAAGTCGAAATGCAAAAAACGGAAGTAGTTTTTACACCTACGAAAAAAATACCCACAAAGCTCTGTTTTCTATCTAATAACGCTTGATAATAGGTCTGAATTTTGGTAGTGTCTGTAATCAGCATTTTAAAATATTGACTTAAATGAATTATGATTTAAAACAGTTTGTAAACTCTCTTCAAAGTTAGCATACATCTTGTCGAAAATGAAATTCCCCATACTTATTCGTTTTACACCTAATTTTGTTAAGGTCTCAAAATCTGGGAGCTTAGGCATACACATGACATTAATTGGCAAATTTGTTGCACCGACTATTGTTTTAATATCATTTTCTTTCTCAATGCAAGGGACAAAAATTCCATTTGCCCCAGCGTTTTGATAAAGTCCAATTCTTTGTTTTGTCTCTTTAATTACATTTTCTTGAAGCAATATAAATGTATCTGTCCTTACGTTTATAAAAACATCAATATTTTGTTTTTCTAGTTCTCGCCTTATTTCTTTAAGAGTCTTTGCGAAGTCATTAGCGTTTAATAACATCCGTTTTTCATTAACCACACTATCTTCGATATTAATTCCAACAACTCCTAATGCTGCTAATCTTTTAATGTGATTAACGATTGCTTTTGGTTGGCGACTATATCCCGATTCTAAATCAACCGACAACGGTAGATTTGTGTTTATGGCAATCCGTTTTACAACATATTCCAATTCAGAAAATTCCAAGTCTTCACCATCCTTATATCCTAAAATGGATGCAATTGCAGAACTCGAAGTCCCAATGGCTTGAAAGTTTAAGTTTTGGGCTGTTTTTGTACTTGGTACATCCCAAACATTTCCGATTAATAAAGGGGTATCCTGATAGTGTAATTTTTTAAATGTCATCTTTTTATGTTTTGATGCAAAGTAACTATCATGAAATTTAGGCAGCAACCGAAAATTGGACGCGTATTTTTTTACTTTTTATATAGCAAAAAATAAGGAAGACGTTTTAGGTTGTCTATGGAGTCTTTTTAATAGCAAATTTGCATTTTGATATGAGGAATTGTGATACTAGGTGTTGTCCGCGATGTGTTTATACTTATGAGAGTATTAGTTATGTGAGCGTTTGGCATTTTGCCGTATTCAGATTTTCCAACTGAATCTTTCTTTTGTTTTTGAATGAGCCTCTAGTTTTTTAATAGCTTCAAAATCTTTTTGTTTTGCAGTTCTGATGTCCATAACGTAATTTATTTAACATGCATATTCATAACATTGAGCTTTGATGGTATTTATGCCATCTGTTGTGCATTCAACAGATTTTCACTATTCAATTCTGCTTATAATTTCCTTTACTTTGAAGCCGAATATACACATTTTTAACTCCCTTTTTGCAGAAAAGTTACATCCAGTGATTTCACAATAAGTAATACCAGTTCTTCTCCTAATGTGTAATTTATGAGTAGAGATGGTCTAACATTTTTCTTTATTTGTCAAGATGTTTTGTAGTGTATTTCTTTATGTGGAATATTGATTATAGTTGAAATATGTTCTTAATTGTGGGCAAAGGCGTGTTGTGTTATGTTGGTATGTACAACTGTTTTTTGTGAGCGCAGTTCTTGTTTTTTAGCTGAGAATGCGACTTAGTTAGAAATAGTTAAGGTGTTTCCGTTTTGCGTTACAGGGTAAAACTTTAAGCCGCAATTCAAGGTGTTTTCACCCAGAGGTTGTCCTGTGAACAAACTATAGGTATTGCCATCATCACATCCGCATACAGCTTCTGCTCCAGAAATACTTAATGTAGAACACGTGCTGGGCGTATGGTTAGGGTCACTTGCATCCCAAGCCAGATAACCAGTTCCTGAGTTCATTACAATAATTCCTTTGTTTCCGACATTTGGAATATGTACAGGTTGGCTTACATACTGAAGCGGGTTGTACTGTGGAAGATTAAGATTTACGCTTGTGTTTACAGCAACATTCAATAAAAAATTACAATTACTATTGCTGTTCTTTTTACTGCACGATGTTAGCGCAAATAGGAGGGACAAATAGCCAACCAACAGAGATGATTTCATAAACGATTTTTATTTAATTTTAAAAAAAAGCTAAAGCGAATTTATAAATTAAAACGGTTATTATTTAATATTTCGTATATTTGTATAGCAATCTCGTGAAAACGAGATTTTTTTATGCTAAATACGGTTTGGCATTTATATCAAATAAAGTATCAAGTTATGAGCAACGTATCGTATTATACTGCCGAGGGTTTAAAAAAATTAAGAGAAGAGCTTAATCAATTAAAAGATGTAGAGCGTCCAAAAGCATCACAAGCAATTGCTGAGGCTAGAGATAAAGGAGATTTGAGTGAAAATGCTGAATACGACGCAGCAAAAGAAGCACAAGGCTTATTAGAAATGAAGATTTCTAAAATGGAGGAAATTTTAGCTAATGCTCGTTTAATCGACGAATCGCAATTAGATACATCAAAAGTGCTCGTGCTTTCTACGGTTAAAATTAAAAACCAGTTAAATGGTATGGAAGTCACTTATACCCTTGTAGCTGAAAGCGAAGCTGATTTGGCTTCTGGGAAAATTTCTGTAAATTCTCCAATTGGAAAAGGTTTATTAGGAAAATCTGTAGGAGATGTTGCTGAGATTAAAGTGCCAAATGGGACAATAAAGTTTGATGTTTTAGAAATAACTCGAGCATAATGGCGTCCATTTTTTCAAAAATTATTTCGGGAGAAATACCGTGTTATAAGGTGGCTGAAACGGATGAGTTTCTAGCGTTTTTGGATATCAATCCCAATGCAAAAGGTCATACTCTATGTGTCCCAAAAACAGAAGTGGATAAACTGTTTGATTTGGATGAAGCAACCTATAATGGACTCATGTCTTTTTCTAGAAAAGTAGCAAAAGCTCTAGAGAAAACCATTGATTGTAAGCGTATAGGAATGACGGTTATAGGTTTAGAAGTTCCGCATGTACATGTGCATTTAATTCCATTACAATGCATGGATGATGCACGTTTTGTAACTAAAGTAAGTTTCCCGACAGAGGAGTTTCAAGCTATAGCAAAAGAAATTAACTCAAACATTTAATTGCTTTAAAGTGATTTGAATTGTGGTTCCGTTGTCTATTTCGGAACGCAATACCTTAATCTTACCATTGTGGTAATCTTCAATAATACGTTTAGCAAGAGAAAGCCCTAAGCCCCATCCACGTCTTTTACTCGTATAACCTGGTTCAAATATGGTTTTGTGTAACTGCTTAGGAATGCCTTTACCAGTGTCCGAAATAGTAATTTGTATCTGTTTTCTAATTGATGTAATCTCAATTGATAGGTCGCCTTTACCTTTCATGGCGTCAATACCATTTTTAACCAAATTCTCTATAGTCCAACTAAAGAGCTGTACATTTAAATTAACAAGAATGTTATCTTTGGGTGTGTTCAGTTTAAAATTAATGAGTTTACTAGAGCGTGATTTTATATAGTCGAAAGCTTCGGTCGTAGTTTTTACAATATCATGATGTTCTAAAGTTGGAATAGAGCCAATTTTGCTAAAACGGTCAGTAATGGTTTGTAACCGTGTGATGTCTTTTTCAATTTCTGCAATATAACTTGGGTCTACGTTTTCGGTCTTTAAAATTTCTGCCCAACCTACTAACGATGATAAAGGCGTACCTATTTGATGCGCGGTCTCTTTAGCCATTCCACTCCATAGTTTGTTCTGCGCTGCAATTCTCGAACTGCGATAAAAGAAATAAGCAAGCGTCGAAAAAAGTGTAATGATAAGTAGTAGGGCTAATGGATAGTATTTCAATTTGTTTAACATCGGCGAGTTGCCATGATAAAGAACAGCCTTTTGCGTCCCTCCTAAATCTATGTCTAAAGGACTATTCTCTATAGTTAAGCGTTGTTTGAGTTTTTTAATTTTGATAGAATCAGAAATAAGGTGTTCTTCAATATTTCTATAACTTATAAGATTGTCTGCTTTGTCAAGCAGAAGTAATGGAGTGGTTACTGTAGAGTCAATTACAATACGCTCGGCAATGGCATTTATTTCAGAAATCTCGCCATTAGCATATTTTTTGTAATCTTCATAAGCTGCAGTCCAATGTTCCATTTTATTACGCTCCTCTGCTTTAAAATGTTGAGAAAACGTATAGGTGTTCCATAAAATAAGACAGATAATTACGAAAGACGATATAAGAAATATCCATCTTGTGAGGTTGCGATTTTCTGTAAAATTCATTTTACGTAAGTTTCGATTCTAAATATAATGCAATTATAAGCATATTATTGTACTAATATTAATATTTTGTTTTTAGTTGAAACACATATTACTTACATTTGCGTAAAATCCTATAGTATGAGATCTTTTGAACCTAAAGAATTAACAACGAAAACATTACATGGTTTATTGCTTAGTGCTGTAGCACCTAGACCAATAGCTTTTGCAAGTACTTGTGATGAGGAGGGAAATCCTAATTTGTCGCCATTTAGTTTTTTTAACGTATTTAGTGCAAATCCACCAATCCTTATATTTTCGCCAGCACGACGAGTAAGAGATAATACCACTAAACATACACTTGAGAACGCTGTAAATACAAAAGAAGTTGTGATTAATATCGTTAACTATGATATTGTTCAACAAATGTCATTGACGAGTACGGAGTATGCCAAAGGTGTAAATGAATTTGATAAAGCAGGTTTAACGATGTTAGCGTCAGATGAAGTAAAACCGTTTCGGGTTGCAGAAGCTCCTGTGCAGTTTGAGTGTAAAATTAATGAAGTAGTAAGTTTAGGTAATGAAGGTGGTGCTGGAAATTTAGTCATTTGTGAAGTTGTAAAATTTCATATATCGAAAGACGTTCTTAATGATGATGATACAATAAATCAAGAAGCCTTAGACTTGGTAGCGCGCGCAGGGGGTGACTACTATTCAAGAGTGAAAAAAGGATTTTTTGAGGTTCAAAAACCGCTGTCAAAACTAGGAATTGGCATTGATGGTATGCCAGAACATGTTAAGAATAGTATGATTCTGACAGGGAATGACTTGGGAATGCTAGGAAATGTAGAAGCATTACCATCAGATGACGATATCAAATCGTTTTTAGTAGATGTCGGTGAAAGATATCCAAATGTAAGAGATAAATCCCATAGAGAAAAACATAAAATTGCTCGAAATTATTTGAGTTTTGGAGATGTAGAAAGCGCTTGGAAACTCTTATTATCATAAGACAATAGTGAAATAAAAAGAATAAAGTATAATTTAATGGAAGTACAAGGAAAAATAAAAGTAATTGGAGAAACTCAGACGTTTGGAGCAAATGGTTTTAGAAAACGAGAAATTGTCGTAACGACGGAAGAGCAGTACCCACAACACATTATGGTAGAATTTGTTCAAGATAAAACAGATTTATTGAATAGCTACCAGGTAGGACAACAAGTGAAGATAAATATAAATTTAAGAGGTAGAGAGTGGGTAAATCCACAAGGAGAAACAAAGTATTTCAATTCTATACAAGGATGGCGTATAGAGGCGTTGCAATCAGGTACAAATACCGCTCCACCGGTTCCACCAATGGATGCTTTTGAGCCGGCGGCAAAATCAAATGAAGAAGAACACGACGATTTACCATTCTAATTGCGTATTCGTTTAGACTAAAAAACCTCAGCAGTCATGCTGAGGTTTTTTGTTTTTAAACTTATATTTATAAACTTTGCATAAATGCACAACTACCTAATGAAAGCTGTTATGGGATAGTGCATTAAAAAAATGAATAGAACCCAAAGTCATAAGATATAAGATGCATATCATTACCGATAAGATAGAATTCCCACATTTAGACTCGGCTACTCAAGATGGCTTATTAGCTATTGGAGGCGATTTGTCTGTAGAACGCTTGTTGTTAGCTTATAAAATAGGAGTTTTTCCTTGGTTTGAAATTGATCAACCACTTTTGTGGTGGGCGCCAGACCCCCGTTTTGTGTTGTATCCCGAAGATTTAAAGGTGTCTAAAAGTATGCGTCAACTTTTTCGAAAACATACATTTAGAGTAAGTTATAACCAAGCATTTGAAAAGGTCATTCAAAAATGTGCAATCATTTCTAGAAAAGACCAAGAAGGAACCTGGATTACACAACACATGATAGAAGCATATTGTAGGTTACACGAATTGGGATTTGCAAAATCTGTTGAAGTCTGGAAAGATGATCAGTTGGTAGGAGGTTTATATGGGGTGGATTTAAATAATGGGGTGTTTTGTGGCGAAAGTATGTTTGCTCAGGTTAGTAATGCAAGTAAATATGGTTTCATTAGTTTTGTTCAGCAGTCCAAATATAAATTGATAGATTGCCAAATGCGCACAAAGCATTTGGAAAGTTTAGGTGGAAAGCATATATCTAGAGCAAGATTTGTGAAATTATTAAATTCAGAAAACTCATAAAATCAAATAAAAAAGCAGATATTAGCGAAACTTAATCCAACTAATATGCTTACAAGAGAAGACTTTGAGAAATCTTCGGATAGGGAAGAATTTTTGAACATTATTAAATCAAAACTCCCAGAAAAACGGTTGAATGACTTATTGGCTACTGTAGCGTATGAGAAAGATCTGCTTAAGCTTCAGGCAGAATTAGTACATTTGCAACAGTGGGTAGCCAAACATAGAAAACGGGTATGCGTTATTTTTGAAGGTAGGGATGCCGCAGGAAAAGGTGGTGCAATTAGAAGGTTTACAGAGCATTTAAACCCACGTTCTATGCGGGTAGTAGCATTGACTAAGCCTACAGATGTTGAGAAAGGACAGTGGTATTTTAGGAGATATATTAAAGAACTTCCAAATCCAGGTGAAATCGTCTTCTTTGATAGAAGTTGGTATAATAGGGCAGTAGTAGAACCTGTTATGAGGTTTTGTAATGAGCACCAATACAAAAAGTTTATGGTACAAGTGCCAGAATTTGAACATATGCTGTATGAAGATGGAGTGATTATTATTAAATTTTGGTTTTCAATTTCTAAAGACGAACAAGAACGTCGGTTCAATGCTCGAATAGAAAACCCATTAAAACAATGGAAATTTAGCGAGGTGGATAGAGAGGGACAAAGACTTTGGGATAAATATACCTACTACAAAGAACAAATGTTTAGTAAAACGCATACGACATTTAGTCCTTGGATTATTATAAAAACAAATATAAAAAAGGAAGCAAGATTGGAGAGTATACGTTATGTCTTATCTAAATTTGATTATGAAGGCAAAGGCAATTCGGGAACTACAACATTGCCAGACCCAAATATAGTACAACGCTACCACAGAATGTTAAAACAAATTGATTGATATGGGATTGTCAGATAAAAGTTTAAAACGACTAAATACCAAAAAGGGTATAAAATACTTTTTGATGGAAGAGGATATGACCCCAGCAAAAGCAGTTAGAATTGTCAATTACGAAACACAGTTAAAGCGTTTACAAGTAGAACTAATAAAATTACAGCAATGGGTAGAGCGCTCTAAGGAAAAGGTGGTTATTATTTTTGAAGGTAGAGATGCGGCTGGTAAAGGTGGAGCTATTCGTAGAATTACACAGCATTTGAATCCTCGTGAATTTAGAGTCGTAGCTTTGCCAAAACCAACGGAAGAAGAAAAAGGAGAATGGTATTTTCAACGTTATATCAATAACTTGCCTAGAGCAGGAAAGATTGTGTTCTTTGATAGAAGCTGGTATAATAGAGCCGTAGTAGAACCTGTAAATGGATTCTGCACAGAAGAAGAATACCAGATTTTTATGAGTCAGGTAAACGAGTTTGAACGTATGATTATTACATCTGGTACACGATTGATTAAGTTTTATTTTTCCATCTCTAAAAGTGAGCAAGCCAAGCGTTTTGAAGATATAAAATCAAGTCCCTTAAAAAAATGGAAGTTTAGTGATGTTGACCGAAGAGCTTTAGAACTATGGGATGATTATACAGCCTATAGAGAAAAAATGTTTGAAAAAACCAATACCGAAATTGCCCCGTGGATTATTATTAAAGCCAATAGAAAAAGTACAGCACGAGTGGAAGCGATGCAGCATATTTTGGATTTGATGCCTTACGAAAAAAAGGAGGATACATTTTTAGGAGATAAATTAACGCTTTAAGCGGAGATTAAACCTTATGGTATCTAAAACAATTTACCTCATGATCATTAACTAGACCCGTAGCTTGCATAAAAGCATATACTACTGTAGTTCCAACAAATTTAAATCCCCGCTGTTTGAGGTCTTTACTTATAGCTGTGCTTAAAGGTGTATTGGCGGGTGCATTGTTGTAGTTCTTAAAGGTATTCTTAATGGGTGTTCCGTTAACAAATGCCCAAATATATGTGCTGAAACTTCCAAATTCTTCTTGAACTTTAATAAAAGCTCGCGCATTTGTAACCGCAGCATTTACTTTGAGTTTGTTTCTGATAATACCAACATCACTCAACAAGTGCTTAATCTTATCCAAGTCATAAGTCGCTATCATGTTATAGTCAAAATCATCAAACGATTTTCTGAAATTTTCACGTTTTTTAAGCACCGTAATCCAACTTAGGCCAGCTTGAAACGTTTCTAAAATTAAAAATTCAAATAGCGTGCTGTCGTCATAAACAGGAACACCCCATTCTTTGTCATGATAAGCCTCGTATAACGGGTCGCTAATACACCAACCGCATCTGTCTTTTTCCATAATTGTAAGGTTTTGAAAAACGGACTACTAATGTAATGATTGTTGCGCAGTTTGTGAGTAAGAACTATTAATTTTGACGAAATTAAAAAAGGAAATGATTGAAGAGTCTAACTTAAAAGCATTATTGGAATCTGGCCTAGCTAAAAGTATGTCTTATAAAGATTATAGAGATATGGTAGCAAAATTAGTTGAAGAAAATGGAACTACAGGAGTCAATTCAACACAAGACTTAGTAGCGTACACAAAGATGAATAATAGCAGGATGAAGCGCTGGGATAAAACTCTTAAGCTATCCGAGGATGCAGTGTCTAAAATTGTGAAGAATACTAAAACGATGACTTGGTTGGTGCTAACAGAGAGTTGGTGCGGTGATGCAGCACACATAATGCCTGTATTGCATAAAGTTGCTGAGCAAAATGACAATATTGATTTCAAAGTTGTGCTGCGAGATGAAAATACAGCTTTAATAGACGCTTTTTTAACCAATGGAGGACGGTCAATTCCAAAATTGATTGTTATAGATAATACCACTAACACTGTTATAGATACCTTTGGTCCTAGACCAAGTACGGCTGCACAAATGGCAATAGCATATAAAAATGAACACGGACAATTAACGCCAGAATTTAAAGAAGATTTACAGCGCTGGTATAATAAAGATAAAGGACAGACTGTGGTTACCGATGTACTGCGTTTGTTCTAAATATGTCTATACCAGGGTCAATTAATATAGCTTCATAATGACGTTGAACACCCATTTTCTGGTGTGTTAACTTCTAATAAAATAACATAATAACTTATATCTCATAACTGTTATGAGCTGCAATTAGTTTTAGTATTTAGCGAATTATATTTTGTTAAAAAAATATAACGCAATTGTGTTGCGTTTAAATAATCTGTTTTATATTTGCAACATTGTTGCATCTAATGATAAGAATTTAATGAATAGTGTTATAAAAAAAGCAGATACTTTTGGTGTTGTATCTGGTGCACTTTGCATGGTACATTGTATAGCGACGCCTTTTCTTTTTGTGGTGCATACTTGCGCCGCTGGTGGTTGTGCAAACGCTCCAGTATGGTGGAAGAGTTTGGATTACTTCTTCTTGGTTGTTTCGTTTTTTGCGATATATCGCTCGGTAAAAACCACATCGAAACGGTTTGTGATATACGCCTTGTGGGTAAATTGGGCATTACTAGGGATTATTTTAATTAATGAAAAATTCAATGTTGTACCATTGTCAGGATTTGCAATATATGTTCCTGCAATGGCGCTAGTAGTGTTGCATTTGTACAACCAAAACTTTTGCAAATGCAATACAGATGGGTATTGCGTAACATCTCATTAAAACTTTAATATTTTTTACGAAAACTAAATCACAGATATATGATTACTAAAACACAAGTACAAGAGATACAAGACACTTGGGGAGCAGGTGTTGTAAAGATTGGAAGCTTAAAACACGACAGACAAGCTTGTGAAAACTATGCGAGTGCATTTATAGATGAGCTTTATGCTTATAAGTATGCACCAGTTCTATTCAAACCAACGAAGTGTGAAGCTGAGCAATTCAGACCTTCAAAAGAAGAAGCTCTATCTTATTTTATTGCCGGAGATGATAGGGTTTGTAATGAGGATAAAGGCTTTGCTATTCAGCCATGGACAAAGGTGCGTTTTGAAAATTCTAACATCATCTTAGAGGCTGATAGGGCTTTTGCTATGGGCAATTATTTTTTTACGGATGAACAAGGACATGAGGTCAAAGTAGAATATACCTTTGGGTATAAGCTGATAGATAACCAATTGAAAATCGATTTGCACCATTCTTCATTTCCTTATAGTTCCCATGCGTAAAACGCTTTTCCTTTTATGTCCGACTGATAATTTAGAACAGATTATTAATCATAGCAGTTCTCATGTGAATTATTTCTATAGTTCTTTAGGAAATGCTATGCAAATGGATTGTAAAACTATAGCCTGTTTTAAGATCTTAATAAAAAAGCATAAGATTAGTGCCATCTATTTTGTATTGGCTAATGATAACAAAATAGTTTGGGATGCTTTAACAAAAAAGTGTTTTTCGGGCATAAGAGGATTAGAAATTCTTTACAGGGATATTGCTGTCCAACAAAAAGAATCACAACTCTTATGGAGTTCCAAAGTTTCTCATTTTGCAATTATGTCGTATTATCTCAATCACAAAATTGAACTATTACAACAAAATCTGTCGCAAACAAATGATATGCCATTATTTATAGGAGCCAAAATATATGACCGTAAACAGCATACATTTAAAACGGTTTACTCAGAATTACTTTGTTTGAGAAGGGAACACTTGAATTGATAATGCCAACAAGTAATAGGTGATTTTCATAATCACGCATGTTAAATTCTAGTTGTTGTTACACCATTTTCCATATGAAAGTAAGATGACATAAAAAGATGATTTTTTTATATTTAAACTAAAAAATGAAAGCAAAGTTGTAATTGCTTTTTTTTACACTGAAAGAGAAAGGAACTATTACGACTGTTTTTGCGACGTTTTAAATGAGCAACCTCCTTTTCTAATGTATGTATGCGCGCCCTTAAAGTCTTAATATCTTCGGACTGTTTTGTCATTAAGAGAGCTTGCTTAGAAATAATGGTCTGTTGTTTCTTAACAAGTAGTAAGAGTTCGTTGTATGTAGGGCGTTTGCTCAAACCGTCAGATATTTTGGTTAAAGGTCTATAAAACAATGTTAACTATTCAAAAGAACAGGATGAATTACCAACAGTAATAAAACATCTTACTCACAAATGTTCACAAAACAACTGTTTTTTTTGCCCCCTCGAAAACCTAAAAAACCAACGTTTATTAATCAAATAAATTGTTGAAAACTCAAAAAAAAATATCTTTAGAACTGATTAGTTACAAGCAGGCTAAGATAGAAAAATATCCTAGTGTTTTAAAGCGGTGCATTTGAATACAACCTCAACCCTAAAAAAAAATGGGGGTTCAAGGTTGATGTCTTATAAATATATAGGTAAAAATGTGAGGTAGCTTGCCAAATGTCCTAGTAATACTTTATGCACCTAGCGTGTTGCGTGTTGTGTTTTGATATGTGATATTAATTGTTCTAATTGCGTATCTGATTTTCCTAAAACATGAGTTTCATCCATAGGTATAATAAGGTCTGGTTGTGTTCCGTTGCCATCTAAGGTTTTACCATTTCTCTGAAAAGATAACATTGTAGATAATTTAATTTTAATCTTTGAATGTTGGAGTGTGAATTTATGAGAACGACCACTAGATCCGTTTGTAGTTACGCCTGCAATCTTTACATTTGGAAGTCCTTTGAAAACTGATGTGAAAACGGAAGCTGCACTAAAACAATTTTGGTTTACAAGTATATATACTGGAACATCAAATGGTCTTTTGTTCTTGAGAATCATATAGTGAGGTTCAGAAAATTTATCTGTATCAAATTGGGTTTTACTTGTGTAGTTTTTGTTGAATTGGTCTATCGCTTCTCTATCTTTTTCATCGAATTGATCACTGTTGTAGGTGTATAAAAAGCGAGAATTCATACCGTCAATAGGAGGCTTGCTTTTTTCGTCTTGTCTTACATATGTTATATTGGCAACCCAAGGAGATTGTTCGGGTTGTACAAAATAGCCAGATAAGGTATTTAAGATTTCTCTTGTGCCGCCACCATTATTTCGGATGTCAACAATTAGAGCTTGTGCTGTGCTAAAGCCATCTATGGTCTTAGTAATGTGAGCTTCTAAATCGGTATAGTCATAGTAAGACGCCATATCTGGGATATTAATATATGCAATAGAGTCCTTTAACCATGTGCTAAGCCTTTCATATTCGAAAGGTTCTCCAAAATACATTTTATCCGAAATGTCTGAGTAAGCTCTAGTTGCCGTGTTTCTCCAAGATTGTTTTTCAGGAACTAAATTGATATTAAAGGTAGTGTCCTTTTTGCCATTGGTCAAAACAAGTTCAATAGGTATTTCCGCATCATGTCCATTTTTATATAGCAATTCACCTATATATCTGATGTCTCTTAGGCCATCGTACAATTTAGAAGCCTTTGGTGCGTTTTTTCTACGATAGGCATACGTCTCAATAAAATCATGAAGGGGCATTTTATGTATTTGTTTTAAATAAGGGTATGCTTTAAAAGCGTAGTCATATGTCTCCAGGCCAGGCTCTTTTTTTAAGACCAAAGCTTTATCCATAAATGGTGCTAATATGTATGGAAAATATAAGTTTAAGAGCTCTATTTTATCTTCATTAAAATCAGGGTGTCTCGCATAGGCGTGCCTATCTATAGTTTCTGCAATAATTTTTTCAAATTCATAGGCGAATAAATGCACTTCTATAGAGTCATGCTGTTTAATCGTTTGTTCTAATATTTCTAGATGTTCATATACTTCAGGATTTGAAACTTGAACGTATGAGGACTTGCGTTCCAAAATAGTTTTAAATTCATTAAAATCTTCAAGTGCTCGTGCTTGATGTATTTTTTGAAAAGAATACTTATTGGTTAGGAGTGCTTTATGTTTTTGATGCCAAATAACTCCGATAATAGTAGTAATAACTGCACTAATAGAAATTATAAATAAAAAGTTTTTTTTCATAGTTTCTTATGTTCTTTATCAGTGTTTTTAGAGATAGGCTAATATAATATAATTTGCATGAATACATGAATTGTAAATCAAAGGAAACTATATGATTTTGAGTGAGTATTATTGTTGTTATCAAGTCCTAGATATGCTGTGAGTATTTCTGAAAATAAAACATAACTTGTTTGTTCGGTGTTAGTGAAAATACATGATTTGAGGGTTGAAATGGGTTCTAGAAGTGTTTGTCGAATATTCAAAATAGCGGTTTTTTTATGACAAAATACTTTGTTGGAGATGTGACAGTGTCTTAATATGTTGGTGTGTGTTTTTCTAATGTAATTTAAAAGGACTTATAGTTCATCTATTCATGGTTTTTATGAATGTAACTAGGTTGTTTAAATAAAAAAAAGTCACCTATAAGGCGACTTTTATCCGTATTTTCAACTAAAATTAAATTGCAAAAGCAGTTTTTACTTTATCTACATAATCCAATTTTTCCCAAGTAAATAGCTCTACATCAATAGTTTTTTGTGCGCCATTTGGCTGTGTGAAAATTTTAGTAACGACTTCATTTTGTCTTCCCATATGACCATAAGCGGCAGTTTCACTATACATTGGGTGTCTTAATTTTAGTCGACTTTCAATAGCTGCTGGGCGCATATCAAATAGTTCAGAAACTTTTACTGCAATTTCACCATCAGTCATATTAAAAGGGCATGTGCCATAGGTGTCAATAAAAATTCCCATCGGTTCAACAACACCAATCGCATAACTTACCTGCACAAGTACTTCCTTGCATAGGCCAGCGGCAACTAAGTTCTTAGCAATATGACGTGTTGCATAAGCAGCACTTCGATCTACTTTGCTTGGGTCTTTACCAGAGAAAGCGCCACCTCCATGAGCGCCTTTTCCACCATAGGTATCTACAATAATTTTACGTCCTGTTAAACCTGTGTCACCATGGGGACCACCAATTACAAATTTACCTGTTGGGTTAATATGGTATTTGATGTTGTCATTAAACAAAGATTGAATGCCTTTGGGTAATTTAGCAATTACTCTTGGGATTAAAATTTCAATAATATCTTTTCTAATTTTTGCCAGCATCGTCGCGTCATCAGCAAAATCATCATGTTGCGTAGAAACTACAATGGCATCGATACGCTGAGGGACATTATCATCACTATATTCTATGGTAACCTGACTTTTAGAATCGGGTCTTAAATAGCCAATGTCTTTGTTTTCTCTACGTAATGCGGCCAATTCTAATAAAATACGATGAGATAAATCTAAAGCTAAAGGCATGAAATTTTCGGTTTCACGAGAGGCGTAACCAAACATCATTCCTTGGTCTCCAGCACCTTGCTCTTCTTTAGAATCTCTATCTACACCACGATTAATATCATCAGATTGTTCATGGATAGCAGATAATACACCACATGAGTTTCCGTCAAACATATATTCGCCTTTGGTATAACCAATTTTGTTAATGGTTTCTCTAGCAATTTTCTGAACGTCTAAATAGGTTTTAGATTTTACTTCTCCTGCTAAAACCACTTGTCCTGTAGTTACCAAAGTTTCACAAGCAACCTTGGAATCTCTATCAAAAGCTAAAAAATTATCAATTAATGCGTCGCTGATTTGGTCTGCAACTTTATCTGGGTGACCTTCAGATACACTCTCTGAAGTGAATAAGTATGACATAAGTCTTTATTTTTTTTTAAACAAAAGGAAATTTGAATTGCTGGAAAGCCACAGAAGTCTATGAATTACTGCTTTAGCATTTTTAAATCCTGAACTATGTTTCAGAATGCATTTCTTTATAAGCAAAGAAACATAGAGGTTGCAATCAGATCAAATTTTCCTCAAAAATTAAGTTGCAAATCTAAGCAATGTAAAGGTTTTAAAAAATTTAAATACTGTAAATATTATTTTTTTTGAAAAAAATTGCGAATTAAAAATGAATTCTGTTATTTTGATTCTCAAATGAAAGAACAATTTATTTATAGCATCTCTTTGAGCGTCATTGCAGTAATTTTGCAATGATAGAGGGTATGTGAATAAATTTTAAAATAAAAAGCAAAACGCCCTCCTATCATATGGAAGGCGTTTTTTTTTAGATATGATTTTACAACAGAATACTAATATTATAGATGTCATTGTCATTACTAACACTAGTTAATGATATAGACTGTTATGCAACATATATAAAGCCTGTATCTATAATGATACAGGCTTTTTTTATAAATAACATGAATTGGATGTCATGAGGTGCGATGCGTAAATATCTGTAGGTAAGTGTTTTATTTAAAAAATCCAAACAATGAATTTAAACAAAATGAAAATTAGCATAATGACAAAAGTAAAAATGGCTTTTAGTTTTGAAGCCTTAATTAAGAAAAATACGACATGATGAAGCTCAATAGGTATAGCAAAACAGTAACTCAAGATCCAACACAGCCTGCGGCTCAAGCAATGTTGCATGGTATAGGCTTAATAAGAGCGGATTTTGATAAGGCAATAGTTGGAATAGCAAGTACAGGATACGAGGGTAATCCTTGTAATATGCATCTTAATAATTTAGCAAAATTAGCTAAAAAAGGAACCTTAAATCAAGATGTTGTAGGGTTGATATTTAATACTATTGGGGTTAGTGACGGCATTTCTATGGGAACTCCAGGAATGCGTTATTCCTTGCCTTCTCGTGATGTCATTGCAGATTCTATGGAAACTGTAGTGCAGGCAATGAGTTATGACGGACTTATCACTGTTGTAGGTTGTGATAAAAATATGCCAGGTGCATTAATGGCAATGATTAGATTAAATCGACCAGCTATTTTGGTGTATGGAGGAACTATAGATTCGGGCTGCCACAATGAAAAAAAATTGGATGTGGTTTCTGCCTTTGAAGCTTGGGGAAGTAAAGTTGCGGGCACTATGGAACAAGAGGAGTTTGAATGTATTATAAAAAAAGCTGTTCCAGGTGCTGGAGCATGTGGCGGCATGTATACAGCAAATACTATGGCATCGGCAATTGAAGCTTTGGGTATGACCCTGCCTTTTAATGCTTCAAATCCAGCTAGAAGCTTTGAAAAGCAAAATGAAGCTATAGCTGCTGGAGAGGCAATGCGAGTGTTGTTAGAAAAAGACATTAAACCGTCAGATATTATCACAAGAAAATCATTGGAAAACGCCATACGATTGATTACTATTCTTGGAGGTTCTACCAATGCAGTCTTACACTTTCTAGCAATTGCTAGAGCTGCTCAAATTGATTTTACTTTAGATGATTTTCAAAAGTTGAGTGATGATACACCTTTTTTGGCAGATTTGAAACCAAGTGGAAAATATTTAATGGAAGATTTACATGATGTTGGTGGCATTCCGGCAGTTTTAAAATATCTCTTAAAAAAAGGTTTACTACACGGTGATTGTTTGACAGTTACAGGAAAGACTTTAGCAGAAAATTTATCTGATGTAAACGACTTAAAAGACGCACAAGATGTTATACGGCCATTAGAACATCCGATTAAAACCTCAGGACATTTAAGAATGTTGTATGGAAACCTTGCAAAGGAAGGTAGTGTCGCAAAAATAACCGGTAAGGAAGGGGTAAGGTTTAAAGGAAAAGCAAAGGTTTATGAAGGTGAATTTGAAGCTAATGCGGGTATTAGTGAGGGTGAAGTTGAAAAAGGTGATGTCGTTGTTATTCGATACGAAGGTCCAAAAGGAGGTCCTGGAATGCCCGAAATGTTAAAACCTACTTCAGCAATTATGGGGGCAGGATTAGGAAAAGATGTGGCGCTAATTACAGATGGGCGTTTTTCTGGTGGTACACATGGTTTTGTAGTTGGGCATATCACTCCAGAAGCTCAGGAAGGTGGTACAATTGCTCTGGTGAGAGATGGAGATAGTATTACAATTGATGCCGAGACAAATACGATAACAGTAGATGTATCTGATGAAGAATTAATGGAACGAAAACAACAATGGAGGGCGCCAGAACTAAAAGTAAAACGAGGTGTACTTTATAAATATGCAAAAACAGTATCATCAGCATCCAGAGGATGTGTTACCGATGAGTTTTAATGATGGTTAAACACGAGATTATGAAAACAAAACAAACAATTTTAGAAAAAAAAGTAATACACAGTAGTACGTATGTGTCTGGAAGCGAAGCGGTAGTAAAATGTTTATTAGCAGAAGGTGTTGATGTCTTGTACGGATACCCTGGAGGTGCTATTATGCCTGTTTATGACGCCCTTTATAAATACCAAGATAAAATACATCATGTGTTAACACGTCATGAGCAAGGTGCAACACACGCCGCTCAAGGTTATGCGCGTATTTCTGGGAAAACAGGAGTAGCTATAGCGACCTCCGGACCTGGGGCAACAAATTTAATTACAGGAATTGCCGATGCACAGATAGATTCTACACCAATGGTTTGCATTACAGGTCAGGTGCCTTCTCATCTACTAGGGAGTGATGCATTTCAAGAAACAGATATTGTTGGTATCTCTACACCAATTACAAAATGGAATCATCAAGTCACAAAAGCTTCTGAAATTCCAGAGGTTTTAGCAAAAGCATTTTATATTGCTAAAAGCGGACGTCCAGGACCAGTTCTCATTGATATTACCAAAGATGCGCAGTTCGAAAAATTTGAATTTTCATATAAAAAATGTGAAAGCATAAGAAGCTATAATCCTGTTCCAAAAATAGAATTAAGTAGTGTGAAAACTGCTGCTGAATTAATTAATGCAGCAAAAAGACCTATGATAGTATGGGGGCAAGGTGTTATTCTTGGAGAAGCAGAGCAAGAATTGACAGCTGTTATAGAAAAAGCAGGTATTCCATCGGCATGGACAATTATGGGGGCCTCGGCTATCCCAACATCACATCCCTTAAATGTAGGTATGGTTGGTATGCATGGCAATTATGCGCCTAATGTATTAACCAATGAATGTGATGTGTTAATCGCAATAGGAATGCGTTTTGATGATCGTGTTACAGGACGATTAGATGCTTATGCTAGACAAGCAAAAATTATTCATTTTGAAATAGATCCAGCTGAAATTCATAAGAATGTAAAGGCAGATGTTGCTGTTTTGGGTGATGCTAAAGAGAGTTTAAAGCTAGTGCTGCCATTACTAAAGGCAAACTCGCATCCTGAATGGCATCAAAAGTTTAAATATTTATATGAGGTAGAGTTTGAAAAGGTCATTGATAAGGACTTGCATCCAACAAAAGAAGGGATGACTATGGGAGAAGTTTTAAAAGAGATAAATGCCCAAACTAAAGGTAATGCCGCTATAGTTTCTGATGTTGGGCAGCATCAAATGATAGCTTGTAGGTATGCAAATTTTAACAAAACAAAAAGTAATATTACATCTGGTGGATTAGGTACAATGGGCTTTAGTTTACCAGCGGCTATTGGTGCAAAAATGGCTGCTCCAGAACGTGAAGTGATTTCTATTTCTGGAGATGGTGGTTGTCAAATGACGATACAGGAGCTAGGAACTATACTTCAATCTAAAATAGCGGTTAAGGTTGTAGTGCTTAACAATGAGTTTTTAGGTATGGTAAGACAATGGCAGCAGTTGTTTTTTGATAAACGCTATGCTTCCACTCAAATGACCAATCCAGATTTTATTACTATCGCAAAGGGCTATTTTTTAAATGCTAAACGTGTTACAAAACGCGAAGACTTAGCAGAAGCAGTCGCAGAAATGATAGCTAGTAAAGACGCATACTTTCTAGAGGTGTGTGTAGAAAAAGAAGATAATGTGTTTCCTATGGTACCTGCGGGTGCATCGGTTTCAGAAATAAGATTAACATAGTTATGGAAAAAGAAAAAAAACAATATACAGTCTCAGTTTATACCGAAAATAATATTGGACTATTAAATAGAATTTCGGCAATTTTTCAAAGAAGACATATCAATATTGAAAGCATGAATATTTCGGCTTCTGAAATTGAAGGTGTTTCAAGGTTTACAATATTAGTTATTGTCTCTGAAGTGCAAATAAAGAGAATTATTGGTCAAATTGAAAAACAAATAGAAGTTATAAAGGCGTATTATCATACCGATGAAGACACTATTTATCAAGTCTCAGGGATGTTTAAAATTAAGTCAGATTTGCTTTTTGAAGAGGGTCAAATACAGCAGATTATTAAGGATAGTAATTCTAGAATTGTCGCTGTAAATAAGAGGTTTTTTGTGTTGGAAAAATCTGGAAGAAAGCAAGAAGTAGAACAGCTTCATCAGACACTTAGAACTTTCGGAATTATGCAATATGTGCGTTCTGGTCGCATTGCAGTAACTAAAGATGAAATGAAAATATCAGAAATAATAACAGGATTAAAAAATTAATACACAATACACAATGGCAAATTATTTTAATACATTAGCGTTAGGTCAAAAATTAGAGCAATTATCTAAATGCAGATTTATGGAATCTTCAGAATTTGAAGATGATGTTTTGGCTTTAAAAGGAAAGAAGATTGTAATCGTTGGTTGTGGTGCGCAAGGGTTAAATCAAGGTTTAAATATGAGAGATTCTGGCTTAAATATCGCTTATGCGCTAAGGGATAGTGCTATCTCAGAAAAGAGAACATCGTATAGAAATGCAAAGGATAACGGTTTTATAATAGGAACCTATGAGGCTTTAATTCCTTCAGCAGATTTGATTTGTAATTTAACCCCAGACAAACAGCATAGTAATGTTGTTGATGCTGTCATGCCATTAATGAAGAAAGGAGCTACTTTAGCCTACTCACATGGGTTTAATATTGTAGAAGAGGGACAGCAAATTCGTGAAGATTTAACTGTAATTATGGTGGCGCCAAAATGTCCTGGAACTGAGGTTAGAGAAGAGTATTTGCGTGGATTTGGGGTGCCAACATTAATTGCAGTGCATCCAGAAAATGATCCAGAACAAAAGGGTTGGTCACAAGCAAAAGCTTATGCTGTAGCTACAGGAGGACATAAGGCAGGTGTCTTAGAATCATCATTTGTTGCTGAGGTAAAATCAGATTTAATGGGAGAACAAACGATTTTATGTGGAGTGCTACAAACGGCATCCATTTTATTATTTGATAAAATGATAGAAGATCGTAAGGAGCCAAGTTATGCAGCGAAATTAATTCAATATGGTTGGGAAACTATTACAGAGGCTTTAAAACATGGTGGTATTACGAATATGATGGACCGATTGTCTAATCCAGCTAAAATAAAAGCATATTATCTTTCAGAAGAACTAAAGACGATAATGAAACCGTTATTTGATAAACATATGAATGATATTATGTCGGGGCATTTCTCTAAAACTATGATGGAGGATTGGGCAAAAGATGATGAAAGTTTATTGTCTTTGAGAGCCGCAACTGGCGAAACTGCTTTTGAAAAGACAACTGCTACCGCAGCACATATTTCTGAGCAAGAGTATTTTGATCATGGTGTATTGATGATAGCATTTGTGAGGGCAGGAGTAGAATTGGCGTTTGAAACTATGGTGGCTTCAGGTATTGTTGAAGCATCAGCGTATTATGAATCATTACATGAATTGCCTTTAATTGCAAATACAGTGGCGAGAAAGAAACTGTTTGAAATGAATCGTATCATATCAGATACAGCTGAGTATGGGTGTTACTTGTTTGATCATGCATGTAAACCTTTATTGGAAGATTTTATAAAAACGGTATCTGAAGATGTTATAGGTGAAGCATATGCAAGTTCTAATAGAGTTGATAATATAGAGCTTATTGCGGTAAATGAGGCTATTAGGAGTCATTCAATTGAAGTTACAGGTAAAGTGCTTCGTGCAGCTATGACTGAAATGAAAGTTATAAAAACAAAGGAGACTCATAGCCCGTCGTTAGTGTAATTTATGAAAGCATTAGCTACATATTTTCTAAGTCTTCACGATGTGAATGAGGCAGCACAAAAATTTAAACATGTTGCTTCTGTAACACCCTTAGTGCAAAACATGCAATACTCCAAGAAATTTCAATGTAATGTCATGTTTAAACGTGAAGACTTGCAATTGGTGCGTTCCTATAAAATTAAGTAGAATTATGAAACGATATGATTTTCAAGATTGTTTTGCAAGACTTTTGTTATACCAGTTCTTCTGTTAAATTACACATTAGAAAAATGATAATTTTTTGTGTTAGATAAAAAGAAAAATGAATCATAGCATTAGTTAAGAGTTATTTTTATTTTGAAAGATAATGCAAAAAAGCCCATTTTAATTGAGCAATTTAGGAGTAGAGATGGAATTAATGGTTAAAAGCTTTTTAATAGTGGTCTTTCTTAGTTGTGAACCAAAATATTTTTTATGGTAATATATCAACATGAAAAATAGTCACACCTTATGATGGGATAGCTGTTTAATTTTTTTATATTGGTGTACTATTAAACTTGCAATCTCAATAAAATCAACATTATGAAAATCAATCACAAAATTTGTGTTACTTTAAGTGTTTTATGTTTGTCAATTATTTCGGTATCATGTAATGAAACGGAAGAGAAAGACAATAAGAAAAATGAAATTATTATGAATGAAGACTCGAATCACATTGTATTGATAAATCCATTTGAAGTTCCAGAAGGGAAATTGGAAGCGTCCATTGAGTATTGGGAAGCTTGTAGAGATTTTCTAAAAGGACAACCAGGTTATGTTTCAACCAAATTACATCAATCAATTAAAGCTAATGCAAAGTTTGAATTGATAAATATTGCTGTTTGGGAAAGTCCTAAGGTTTTTTCTGAGGCAACTCAGAAAATGATTAAAGAATTGGGTGTGCCTCCAGTAGAGGGTTTAAAACCCAATCCATCGCTTTATAAAATTGTCAGAGAGTAAATAATAAATATGATATCATTAAGTGTTTGAAATCGTAAAATGTTATCATTGAAAATTGTTAACAATACGTTGTTTTAAAAGTAAAACATTCAGCCTATGTTTTTCTGTTATACAGTTTGAAGCACATAGGCTGAATGTTTTGATACCTTCAAAATAGCGCTTGCATCGATTTGGAGGTTATACAAGCGGTTCTAATTAAATAATTGTCGATTGTCCAAGGTGTATATTACTAAAATTTAAGTTACTGTCCTTTGGGTTGCTGATAAAATCTTCAATAAAGTCTCCAACTTTACCAGTTGTGATGTTATTATAGGTGTTATTTAAGTCGGGGGTGGTAATCTCTAGTTCTAAAGATCTTTCAACGGCTACTCGAATTAAATCCGCTTCATCAAATAATTCAAAATGATCCAGCAACATTGCGGCAGATAAAATTGAAGCAATCGGATTTGCAATACCCTTATTGGCGGCTTGTGGAAATGAACCGTGAATGGGCTCAAACATGGCATATTTATCGCCAACTGAAGCACTAGATAATAGACCTATAGAGCCACCGATTACACTTGCTTCGTCACTAATAATATCGCCAAACATATTTTCAGTAAGAATTACATCAAATTGTCTAGGGTTGAGTATCAATTGCATTGCAGCGTTATCTACAAATAAGAAGTCTAAGGTCACATCCTTATATTTTTTAGAAACGTCTGTAACTACCTTTCGCCATAAACGAGAGCTTTCCAAAACGTTGGCTTTATCAACTAAAGTTACTTTGTTTTTTCGGGTTTGAGCAGCTTTAAAAGCTAAATGGGCAATACGTTCAATTTCATGCTTAGAATATTTGCACAAATCAGATGCGGTATTTCCATCATTGCTGATTTTTTTTTCACCAAAGTAGATGCCACCAGTTAATTCGCGATAAATACTAATATCGGTGTCTTTTATTCTTTCTTGTTTTAAAGGCGACTTGTCCAATAGGCTATGGTAGGCTTTTACAGGTCTTATGTTGGCGTATAAGCCTAGGGATTTTCTAAGTTTTAGCAAACCTTGTTCGGGGCGTATTTTTGCTGAAGGATTATTGTCGTATTTGGGATCTCCAATGGCTCCAAATAAGATAGCATCAGACGCTTTACATCGCTCTAGAGTAGTGTCTGGTAAAGGAGTGTTGTAGTGGTCTATAGCTGTAGCACCAACTTTTGCATGATGAAATAAAAAAGTGTGGTCAAATTCTACTTCAATAGCTTTTAAAACTTTAATGGCTTCGTTAGTTACTTCAGGGCCAATGCCATCACCTGGTAATACAGCAATATTTAATTTCATGTTTAGTATGTTTTGTTAGCTTCAAAAGCTTTAATTGTTTCTTTTTTACTTAGAAGATAATCGATGTCATCATAACCGTTTATCAAACAGGTTTTTTTATAAGCGTCAATTTCAAAATATGCTTTATGATTAGTGTTTGAAACGCCAATGGTTTGGGCTTCGAGATCAACTTCAAGTGTTGTTTTTGAGTCGTGTTTTATAGCGTGAAATAGCTCTGATAGATACTCTGGAGTTACTTGAATAGGCAAAATGCCGTTGTTTAAGGCATTTCCTTTAAAAATATCGGCAAAAAAACTAGATATAACGACTTTAAAGCCATGTCCAGAAATGGCCCAGGCAGCATGCTCACGACTAGAGCCGCAGCCAAAGTTATTGCCAGCGACTAAAATACGCCCCGAATATTTTGGGTTATTCAATACAAAATCAGGGTTTAAAGTCCCGTTTTTATGATACCTCCAATCTCTAAAAACATTATCGCCAAATCCCTTTTTATCCGTTGCTTTTAAAAAACGTGCTGGGATAATTTGATCTGTGTCCACGTTTTCTATCTCTAAAGGGACGGCTGTTGAGGTTAACGTTAAAAACTTATTCATTTAGTTTAAGTGTTTAGTAATGTCAATAATTTTTCCTTCTATTGCAGTAGCGGCAGCCATTAAAGGGCTGGCTAATATGGTTCTCGCCCCTGGACCTTGGCGTCCTTCAAAATTTCTGTTTGATGTGGATACGCAATATTCCCCTTGAGGAATTTTGTCCTCATTCATGGCAAGGCATGCAGAACAACCAGGTTGTCTTAATTGGAAGCCTGCAGATTCAAAAATAGACTTTAAGCCTTCCTCTTCAATTTGTGCTTCTACTTGCTTGCTGCCAGGTACTAGCCAAGCTGTGACATTATTCGCTTTTTGTTTACCTTTTATAAATTCTGCTGCAACTCTAAAATCTTCAATTCTCGAGTTGGTACAGCTGCCAATAAAGACATAGTTGATAGGTTTGTTTACCAAAACTTCACCAGCTTTAAAATCCATATAGTCTAAGGATTTTTTAAAAGAAGTGCCGTTTTCCGTCGGAATAGTTTCCGTAACCTTAATTCCCATTCCTGGATTAGTACCATAAGTTACCATTGGTTCTATGTCTTCGGCGTCAAAGCAATATTCTTTGTCAAATGTAGCGCCTTTATCAGTTGGTAAGGTTTTCCAATACGCTACTTTTTTTTCAAAATTACTGCCTTTGGGAGCAAATTCTCGTCCTTTAATATATTCAAAAGTGGTGTTGTCTGGAGCAATCATACCGCCGCGAGCACCCATTTCAATACTCATGTTGCAAACCGTCATGCGACCTTCCATACTCATGTTTTCAAAAACATCACCAGCATATTCACAAAAATAACCAGTGCCTGAATTTGTGCCTAGTTTTGAAATGATATAGAGGATGACATCCTTAGGTAGTACACCTTTTTTTAACTTACCATTTACTGTAACCCTTAGGCTTTTAGGTTTTTCTAACAATAAGCATTGACTCGCAAAAACTTGCGCTACTTGACTTGTACCTATTCCAAAGGCAATTGTACCAAAAGCGCCATGGGTTGACGTATGGCTGTCTCCACAAACCATAGTCATTCCTGGTTGTGTAATGCCAAGTTCAGGTGCCATAACATGTACAATGCCGTTGTATTTATGACCAAGTGCGAAAAGCGTGATGTTATTTTTTTTACAGTTGGTTGAAAGTTGGGCTAATTGGTTTCTGGATAATTCATCTTTAACTGGTAGATGTTGATTTTGGGTTGGTGTATTGTGGTCTGCTGTAGCTATAATTTGCTGTGGTCTAAAAATAGGAATACCGCGCTCTTCAAGTTCATTGAAAGCTTGTGGGCTCGTAACTTCGTGAATTAAATGTTTGTCAATATACAACACTTGTGGACCAGCTTTAATAGACTCAACAACATGGGCGTCCCAAACTTTATCAAATAGTGTCTTTGCCATTAATTTGTAATAATTTCGTTGTAAATTCTACTGGTTTCTATAATTTGATGAATGTCATTGTCATTGACTTCTTTCTTTTGATCCGCAAATGTGAGGAAGTTCGGGTAGATCTCGTCAAGCTGTAATTTGGTTAATATATAACCAATGTTTTTAGCTCTATATGCAAGTGCTGCTCTTCCGCTTCTTGCTGTTAATACAATTGCAGATGCCGTAACACCAACAGCTTTTGGGTCAATGATCTCATAAGTTTCTCTGTTTTTTATAACACCATCTTGATGTATACCAGAACTATGGGCAAATGCATTTGCACCAACGATGGCTTTATTAGGTTGCGTATAAATACCCATGCTGTCCGATACCAATTGACTGATAGCGTATAGCTTTTTGGTCTTTATATTGGTGTCTAGCTTCAGGTAGGGGTGCTGTTTTAAAATCATAACAACCTCTTCAAGAGCAGTGTTTCCTGCGCGTTCACCTATACCGTTAATCGTACATTCAATTTGACGTGCTCCATTTATAACACCTTCTATAGAATTGGCAGTAGCAAGCCCTAAATCATTATGACAATGGCAGGATAAAATGGCAGTATCGATGCCTTTTACATTTTCTTTTAAATATTTGATTTTTTCACCATACTCATGAGGTAAGCAATAGCCCGTAGTGTCAGGTATGTTTAATACCGTTGCGCCTGCTTTTATGGCGGCTTCACAGACTTGCGCTAAATAGGTGTTATCTGTACGACCTGCATCTTCAGCATAAAATTCTACATCTTCTACAAATGATTTGGAATACCTAACAGCCTTAAAAGCGCGTTCTATTATGGCTTCTCTAGAAGATTTAAATTTGTGAATAATGTGAGAGTCTGATGTGCCAATACCGGTATGTATTCTTGGTTTTTTCGCATGTTTGAGTGCTTGTGCAGCAACTTTAATATCATTTTCAATAGACCTTGTCAGTCCACAAACAATGGCGTTTTTAGTGATTTTTGAAATTTCTTCAACAGATCTGAAGTCACCGGGACTAGATACAGGAAATCCCGCCTCAATTATATCTACACCCAATTGGTCTAGTGCTTTGGCAATTACAAGTTTTTGTTTTGTGTTTAACTTGCAGCCAGGAACTTGTTCTCCGTCTCTAAGGGTTGTGTCGAATATTTGTACTTTGGAATCTGACATTTATCGAAATTTATTTTCTAATTGAATAACAAATTTATATTTTGGGTTTATCTAAGGAGGTGTTTCTAACGTTGTTTTTACGATGTTTAATCAATTCTTTTGGGTGTTAAAACCTTCATTTTCAGATATTTAAAACGATTGATATGCTTATGACTAAGGAGCAAAAAGATAATTTATTTGTGTTAGTAAAGTCTCTGTCGAAATCAGAGAAGCGTCAATTTAAACTTTATGTGGGGCGTTTAGATGTGAATGAGGATTCGAAATTTTTAACGCTTTTTAATGTTTTAGATAAGCTTAATGTTTATGATGAAGAGGTTATTTTAAAAAAAGGTTTTGTAAAAAAACAACAGTTATCTAATGTGAAGGCGCATTTATATAGGCAGATATTAATAAGTCTTCGACTTAATCCATCACATCAAAATATTAGGATACAAATAAGAGAACAATTAGATTTTGCAACGATTCTTTATCGTAAAGGCTTGTATAAACAAAGTTTAAGGATATTAGATAAGGCAAAATCATTAGCAATTGAAAATGAAGAAAAGAATGTAGCTTATGAGATTATTGAGTTAGAAAAAGTTATAGAATCGCAGTATATAACTAGGAGTATTAGCAATAGAGCAGATGAATTAACCATTCAGGCTAAAGAAATAAGTCAGCAAAATGTAATTGCAAGTAAGCTCTCAAATTTGTCACTACAATTATATGGTATATTTTTAAAAAGAGGTTATGTTAAAAATGACACAGAATATAAATTAATCACAGATTATTTTAACGATCGTTTGCCTGATTTTAATATAAAAACGCTTGGTTTTAGAGAGAAATTGTTGCTCTATAACTCCTATCTTTGGTATAGTTTTTTGATTCAAGATTTCTTATCCTGTTTTAAGTATGCTCGAAAATGGGTGGATTTATTTCGTGGTAATACAAAGATGATAAAGTTGCATCCAGTTTATTTTTTAAGAGGAAATCAATATTTACTAGAGGCTTTGTTTTTTATAGGGAATTATAAAAAATTTAAAACGGAGTTGTTAGAACTCGAAGAAATGACTAATGAAAATTGGTTCCCGAAAGACGATAATGTGCAAACCTTAAAATTTTTATATTTATATACCAATATATTTAATATGCATTTTATGGAAGGTACTTTTAAAGAAGGTTTGCCTTTGGTAGATGAAGTTGTTTTTGGTATAAATAAGCATAAATCAAGATTAGATGCCCATCATATTATGGTGTTTTATTATAAAATTGCTAGCCTTTACTTTGGTGCAGGGGAACATAGAAAGTGTATCTTTTATCTTGATAAAATTATCAGTAATAAATCTTTAGAAATGCGAGAAGATCTATTGTGTTTTTCTAGAATTCTAAATCTAGTTGCCCATTATGAAGCTGGTTTAGATTATAATTTAGATGTACTTATAAAGAGCACTTATAAGTTTCTGATTAAAATGGAAGATTTATATGAGGTGCAAAAGGGGATGATAAAGTTTCTTAAGGGGTTAGGGGATATATACCCTCATGAAATTAAAAGAGCCTTTATAACACTTCATGATACATTGTCGCAATTTGAAACGCATCCCTATGAGCGAAGATCGTTTTTATATTTAGATATTATTTCCTGGCTAGAGAGTAAAATAGAAAATAAATTGGTAGATTCTATAATTAAGGAAAAATTTAAATCTAAAAACAAAATAATTTAATTTTTAGTGAAAAATATTTGGTGTATTGTTTTTTCTTTTTGATATTTGCATATACAAAGTTCAAAGAGCTTATTGAGATGTTATCAAGAAAGGTGGAGGGAATAGACCCGGTGAAACCTTAGCAACCCTTTTTTGGTTTGGTGCTTATCAAAACAATAAAGAAGGTGCTAAATTCTACTTCATATATGAGATGAAGGTAGATAGCTAAAACGAGTGGTTATATATTATAATTACTTCAAAATTTCTTAATGACATTTTTCTATTAAGTACGTGGTAAAACACGTTTTGACTTTTGCTTTAATAATAGTATTAATTCAAAAAAAAATTAGAAAAATGAGTGCAACAAAAATTATTCATTCAATTCCAAGTGATCCGCTAACTGGTGCAATTTCAGTACCAGTGTATCAAACTTCAACTTTTGTACAAGAGGCCCCAGGGGTTAATAAGGGTTTCGATTATGCTAGGACAAATAATCCAACCCGATTAGCTTTAGAGAATGTCGTAGCAAAATTAGAAGATGGACATGCTGCTTTTGCGTTTTCGACGGGATTAGCAGCTATTGATGCCGTCTTGAAATTGCTGTCATCGGGAGATGAAATTATTGCTGTAGATGATATCTATGGAGGTGCTTACCGTTTGTTTACCCATGTTTATGAAAAACTGGGTATAACTATTAATTATGCAGACACTACAGATGTTGATAATATAACTGAACTAATTAGCAGTAAGACCAAATTAATTTGGATTGAGTCGCCAACAAATCCGACATTGAAAGTGTCAGATATTCAGAAAATTGCTAAAATCGCACAACGCATCAATGCCTTATTGGTCGTAGATAATACTTTTGCTAGCCCTATAGCACAGCAACCTTTAACCCTTGGAGCGGATCTTGTTATTCATAGCGGTACGAAGTATCTGGGCGGGCATTCCGATTTGGTGGCAGGGCTAGTGGTTACAAAAACACAAAAGCTTTCAGAGCAAATTAAGTTTGTTCAAAATGCTTCAGGAGCAGTGCTTGGACCTTGGGATTGCTTTTTAACCATTAGAGGTATTGAAACTCTCGATTTGCGCTATAAAAAACAAAGTGAAAACGCCTTTGCTATAGCTGCTTATTTATCTAATCATGATGCTGTAGATAAGGTCTATTATCCCGGTTTGGTAACTCACAAAAACCATGAAATTGCAAAACGTCAACAGCATAATTTATTTGGAGGAATTGTATCGTTTACACTAAAAGAGGATACTCAAGAAGCTGCAAACGCCTTTGTAACGCATACCAGGTATTTTAAACTTGCAGAAAGTCTTGGAGGTGTCAAAAGCTTATTGTGTCATCCACCTCAAATGACACATGCTTCTATTCCTAGGGAAGTTCGCATTGCCTCAGGGATTAAAGACTCTCTGATAAGACTTTCATGCGGTATTGAGTGTGCTGAAGATTTAATTAATGATTTAAACCAAGCTTTTATAGCTATTGAAAAAGAAAAAGATTATGTCAAATATTAAGACCGTAAACCTAGTGGTTTTTGGAATTGGTAAAGTTGGGAGTGTATTTGTAAATCAAATAAACGCCCTTAGGCAACAGCTATTTGAAGAGAGGAAGTTGTACTTAAGGGTGCCAATTATTACCAATTCTAAAATCGCTTTCTTTGATAAGGAAGGGGCTTCAAATTCATGGGAAACCGATTTTGAGCTTGCTGCAGTACCTTATAAAATTAACGATATTCTCAAGTATAAAATTCAGCATAATTTTCAAAACTGCATTGCTATAGATGCTACAGCAAGTAGCAGCTTTGTAGCGCATTATAAAGAGCTTGTGGCGCATGGATTTCATATTGTCTCTGCGAATAAAATAGCGAATACCTTGAGTTTGGATTTTTATGAAGACTTACGCAGTGTTTTAGAAAAATATGATAAGAAATTTCTGTATGAAACTAATGTTGGCGCAGGACTTCCTGTTATTGAGACAGTGTCTAATTTGCGTCATTCTGGAGATGAAATCACGAATATTAGAGGTGTATTTTCAGGATCTTTGAGTTATATTTTTAATGATTTTTCACAAAAAAATGTCAGTTTTTCAAAGGTGCTTCAAAAGGCTTCACAACAAGGATTGACAGAGCCAGACGTTCGTGAAGATTTGTCTGGAAATGATGTGGCGAGAAAGTTGTTAATATTGTCAAGAGAATTGGGGTTTAAAACCGAAATTGAAGACGTCAAAATAGAGTCATTAGTACCAAAAAAACTAAATGGTAAGACCACTTTAAATCAATTTAAATCTAGGATAGACGAACTGAATACTGTGTTTGAATCTCGCAAAAAACGACTCAAAAACAATCAAGTATTGCGTTATGTTGGCGAATTGAATGTGCCTAATAAAACGCTAGAAGTTAAGTTGATAGAGACATCAAGTACGTCGCCTTTAGGGCAACTTAAAGGGTCAGATGCCTTTTTTGAAATTTATTCCAAAGCTTATGAAAAACAACCTTTAATTATACAGGGTGCAGGCGCAGGAAAAGAAGTTACTGCAAGAGGTTTGCTATCTGATGTGCTAAAAGTGTCTAACAATTTGAATTAAACTATGACGACTATTTGGAGTGCGCTAGAAGAGCGTATTTTGGTGTTGGATGGTGCTATGGGGACAATGCTTCAAGAGTATGCATTCTCTGAAGCCGATTTTTGTGGAAATCGTTTTAAAGATTTTCATACGCCTTTAAAAGGGAATAACGATTTGTTGTCTTTGACTCAACCTCAGGCTATTGCTGAAATTCATAGGAAGTATTTCCAAGCGGGTGCCGATATCGTAGAGACTAACACATTTTCTGCAACAACTATTGCTATGGCAGATTATGATATGGAAGATTTTGTTTATGAAATTAACTATGAGTCTGCAAAATTAGCACAAAGGGTTGCGCAAGAATTTACGCTAAAAAATCCTGATAAACCTCGTTTTGTAGCAGGAAGTATTGGTCCTACAAATAAAACAGCAAGTCTCTCTCCAGATGTTAATCGTCCTGAGTATCGTGCGATAACTTTTGAAGCATTACGTGTCGCTTATAAGCAACAGGTAGAAGCTCTTATTGATGGCGGTGTTGACCTCTTATTGGTTGAAACCATTTTTGATACACTCAATGCTAAAGCGGTATTGTTTGCTATTGAAGAAGTCAAAGAAGAATGTCAATTGGATATTCCAGTTATGGTGTCAGGAACGATTACCGATGCCTCTGGTCGTACCTTGTCTGGGCAAACTGTTGAGGCGTTTTTGATCTCAATTTCTCATATACCTTTATTGAGTGTTGGTTTTAATTGTGCTTTAGGAGCAGAGCAGTTACATCCATATTTAAAACGTTTGGCAAAGGAAACATCATTTTTTACCTCTGTGCATCCCAATGCTGGATTGCCAAATGCTTTTGGGGCCTATGATCAAACACCAGAACAGATGAAAGATTTAGTAGAGCACTATCTTAAAGATCAAGTCATTAATATTATTGGGGGGTGCTGTGGTACGAATCCAAATCATATAAAAGCCATAGCTGATATGGCTAAAACATATTTGCCAAGACGTATTTAATCTATGTAAAAATGAGTATCTCAAATGATAAGTATTTAACCTTATCTGGCTTAGAACCTTTGGTGGTTACTCCAGAAAGTAATTTTGTTAATATTGGAGAACGAACTAATGTAACGGGTTCGCGAAAGTTCTTGAGACTCATTAAAAATGGGGACTATGAAGCGGCGCTAGAAATCGCAAAAGAGCAAGTGGAAGGAGGCGCGCAGATTATTGATGTTAACATGGATGAAGGCTTACTAGACGGTGTTAATGCTATGACTGTTTTTTTAAATTTGATAGCATCAGAGCCAGATATTGCTAGAGTGCCTATAATGATTGATAGTTCTAAATGGGAAATCATTGAAGCCGGTTTGCAAGTGGTGCAAGGTAAGTGTGTTGTTAACTCGATTAGCTTAAAAGAAGGTGAGGCCGAATTTAAAAGGCAAGCCAAGATGATTAAACGCTATGGTGCTGCAGTAATTGTTATGGCTTTTGATGAAATCGGTCAAGCAGATACCTATGAGAGGCGTATAGCGATTTGTAAACGTTCTTATGATATACTGGTCGAACATGTCAAGTTTCCTGCTCAGGATATTATTTTTGACCCCAATATTTTTCCAGTAGCCACAGGAATGGAAGAACATCGTACAAATGCTTTAGATTTCTTTAAGGCAACCCAATGGATTAGAACGAATTTGCCGTTTGCAAATGTATCTGGAGGTGTGAGTAATGTGTCGTTTTCATTTCGAGGTAATACCGCAGTCAGAGAAGCAATGCATTCTACATTTTTGTATCATGCCATTCAGCATGGAATGACTTTAGGTATTGTAAATCCAAATTTGCTTGAGGTCTATGATGATATTCCAAAAGATCTATTAGAACGTGTAGAAGATGTGCTGTTAAATAGACGTGTCGATGCAACCCAGCGCTTGGTGGAATTTGCCGAAACTGTAAAAGGACAAGAGCAAATTAATGAAGTCTCTGTGCAAGAATGGCGTAATGCGAGTTTGCAAGACCGAATTACACATGCTTTGGTTAAGGGTGTTGATACGTTTATCATTAAAGATATTGAAGAGGCACGTTTAGAATTGGATCAGCCTATAAAAGTTATTGAAGGCCCATTGATGGTTGGGATGAATGTAGTGGGAGATTTGTTTGGATCAGGTAAAATGTTTCTGCCTCAGGTCGTAAAGTCGGCACGAGTAATGAAAAGGGCTGTAGCTTATTTGCAACCTTTTATCGAGGCAGAAAAAAATGGCGAAATCGTTTCCGCAGGAAAGATTTTAATGGCAACTGTAAAAGGAGATGTTCATGATATAGGAAAGAACATAGTGAGTGTGGTGTTGGGTTGTAATAATTATGATATTATTGATTTGGGAGTTATGGTGCCACCAGAAAAAATTATTGAAACTGCTATACGAGAACAGGTTGATGTTATTGGTTTGAGTGGTTTAATTACGCCGTCTTTAGATGAAATGATTTATGTTTCTAAAGAGATGAACAGGAGTCGACTAGATATTCCTTTAATGATTGGAGGAGCAACTACATCTAAAGCGCATTCGGCTGTAAAAATTGCGCCGAATTATGAACATACAGTAATACATGTTGATGATGCTTCGAGAGCAGTTACTGTAGTTGGTAATTTGCTTAAAGCAAATAATAAGGTTTTTAAAAATCAGATTAGAGAAGAGTATGACAAGTTTAGATCACAATTTTTAAATCGCACTAAGAAGAAATCTTACATCTCTATTAACGCTGCTAGAGAAAATAAATTTCAAATAGATTGGAGCACAGTCGCCATTGTAAAGCCAAAAAAATTGGGGGTTCAAGAATGGCAAGATTTTGATATTAGACAATTGGAACCTTATATCGATTGGTCGCCATTTTTTAGAAGCTGGGATTTATATGGAAAGTTTCCAGAGATTTTAAAAGATGAGGTGGTTGGTGTGCAGGCTTCAGAATTATTTAGCGATGCACAAGGCTTATTGCAACGGGTTTTTGAGGAACAACTTTTAGTAGCAAAAGCGGTTTTTGGGATATTCCCAGCTAATGCCATCAATGATGATGATATAGAGGTAACGCTCACGGATTGTGATGCCGTTAAGGATAATAAAATAATGTACACCTTTTTAACACTGCGTCAACAACTCGAAAAAAAAGGCGCTGTACCCAATTATGCTTTGGCAGATTTTATAGCGCCAAAATCTACAGGGCATCAAGATTATATTGGTGCATTTTGTGTTACAGCTGGCTTTGGTGCGCAAGAGTTAGCTGAAGAATTTGAAGCTAATCATGATGATTATAATGCTATTATGATTAAAGCTTTAGCTGATCGATTGGCGGAAGCTTTTGCAGAATATTTGCATAAAGAAATAAGACAAAAACAATGGGGTTATGCCGTTTATGAAGACTTAACTAATGCGGAATTGATTAAAGAAAAATATAAGGGTATTCGTCCGGCTCCAGGCTATCCAGCATGTCCAGATCATCTAGAAAAAAAGACAATTTGGGAATTGCTAGATGTAGAAAGACGCATTGGTGTTAGCTTAACCGAGAGTCTAGCAATGTGGCCTGCTGCAAGTGTGAGTGGGTATTATTTTGCTAACGAAAACGCTAAATATTTTGGGTTGGGAAAAATAACAGAGGATCAGTTGCTAGACTATGCACAACGCAGAAATATCGCTGTTGGAGAAGCAAAAAAATGGCTAAACCCAAACCTTGCAGAAACTTAACAATTTCTTGGAGATAAGCTAATGATTTGGATAAGTTAATACAATACTATTACAGCAAATATTTAAAATAAAACGTATGAAGAAGTATAAAATAGAATTCAGATTTATATCGCAAATGGCATTGCTAACAATCATTTCCTTGTTAGTAGTGTATTGCACTGCTAAATAAATGAAAGTAACAGAGCATATCAAACGCAATATTGGAAACACGATGTTTTCTTTTGAAATTATTCCACCCAAAAAAGGGAATAGTATTCAGGCTTTATATGATAATATAGACCCTTTAATGGAATTTAATCCCCCTTTTATAGATGTCACGACATCAAGGGAGCAATATGTTTATATTGAAAAACAGGGGTTGTTAGATCGAAAAATTACGAGAATGCGACCAGGAACTGTTGGAATTTGTGCAGCCATAAAGCATAAATACAATGTAGATACCGTCCCTCATGTATTATGTGGTGGATTTA
>JABSPM010000101.1 GCA_013215095.1 Flavobacteriaceae bacterium
AAAAACGGGGATGGTAGTACAGGTACGCTTTATCTAGCGACAAGTGATTTGAACTTAGATTATTCAAGCCTCACTGCAATCTATGAAAAACGATGGAAAGTAGAAGAGTTCTTTTGCTCAATAAAAAACAACGCCGCTTTTGCAAAAGCACCTACAAAAACTATCAAAACTCAACAAGCTTACTTTACCGCATCTATGATTGCATTTATTAAACTTGAGCGACTGAAATTAAGAAATAGTAAAAATCACTACGCAATGAAAAGTGAAATTTGGCTCGCAGTAACAAAAGCTGCTTATAAACAGATGGATAAGTTATCGACACCAAATATAAATTTTAACAAAATCGCTGTGTAACATCAGTAAATAATATAAATATGACACCAAATAATTTTTGTTTGAATGAAGCTTATCATTTAAAAACCAATAATGAATTTATATGTGATGAAATAATCGAAAAGAATATTAATAATGAATTTTTAATAGTCAACAGTCTCTCAAGGAAAAAAGAAACTATTTTACTTCCACGTTACAAGGATGATAATATTTTTAAGCTTAAAAAAAGTGGAATCTTACCTCATTATGGAATAAGTGATTTACAATTCTTAAAGTTTATAATAGATAATGAAACAACTGATTTTAACTTTATTGTTTTTGGATTAGCAGGTTTGTCTTATGAATCTGTCACGTTTTTGAAAAATTATTTCCTTTCATTGAAAAAAAACAGTAATAAAATTTTTCTTCTTATTGATTATGATTCTTCAAATGATAATTTTGAAATACAGCAGATAAAAAAAGATGGGAATGAGCTATTCAGTAACCCCTCGTGCGACATATAACAGTTACTCTGGCGCACTTCTGTGAAGTGTGTCTAATTTGTAATGTTGAAAGTATTCGTGAGTTTAAAAACTCAAACAAACTAAAAGAAACAGCAACGCGTTACTATATCTCTAGCTTAGAGCACAATGCAGACTATTTTCAAAAAGCAATACGAATGCATTGGGGTATAGAAAACAAACTTCACTGGAGTTTATATGTTGCATTCCGTGAAGATGCTTCTAGAAAAAGAATTGGAAATTCAGCACAAAACTTCTCTATGATTACAAAAATGGCACTAAACCTATTAAAAAATGATAAAACACTTAAGGCAGGCTTGCAAAGTAAAAGATTTAAAGCTGCTTTAGACGAAAACTACCTCAAAAAATAATCGGAATATAGTGCTTTTGCCCTGGTTAAATGATCAATTTTAAATCTAGCGGATATATTATAGAAGAAGCTCGTTATTTATATGAAAATTGGGATAAATTAGATAAACGTTAGAAACGTAATATTATAGAAATCATTACTGAAAAGATAGTAGTGCCCGAGCAGGAAGTTACTATAAACCTTAACTATATACTGCCGAAGGCACCTTCTTTTAAATCGACTGCAAATGAGCAACATGGACTATATCCATTGTTGAGTTTTCTTTATATTCTCTGGTACTTATTGATTCAGTTTTGGGGTTATGAGGTCTACCATAGATTCGCTTCGCTGCAATGATCTTTTCCTAACCATCAGTAAGCACGTTTGTAAATTTGATTAATGGCATGATTATTGAAATTTTAAATTTAGTATAAGTCATTTTCGAGTATAAAACACAAAGTGAAAATTCTCTTAATCTGGCTGCATAATAGTGTTGTTTTATATGCAAAATTATTACTAACTTTATAAAAAAACTAACAAATGAAAGCTATAATTTTCATGATTTTAATTACTGTTGGCACTTTGCAAACTTTTTCTCAAAACTTTGATAATGATGACAATTCAAATGTAAAAGTTACCAGACAAGGTTTTGGGAGGTTTGGCGGTTTAGATATGGGGCTTGGATTTGTCAATGCCAAAGGTATTACCGAAGGAACGCCTTATTATTTTGAAGAATGGAATACAGCAGGTGTTATTTATACAAAAAACGATGGGAGATTTAAAGTTGATAAAGTGAATATTAACTTGCATGATAATACGCTTGAAGCTATTTATGATGGGGATAAGGTATTTACATTCGATTCAAATAATCTATTAAGAATCGTTATTGATGGGAAAGTTTTTAGAGTATTTGAAATTGAAGGAAAAGTGAGAATATTGGAACTACTCTTTAAGGATGGTTTTTCGGTTTATAAGTATTACAGTGTGCTTTATGTCGAAAAAAAAGTAAATCCAATGTTAAGTCAAAACACTAATAAATATATTAGAAAAAATAAATATTATGTTTACGAGAATAAGAAATTAGTGAAGTTGAAGCTAACAAAAAAGGCGTTTTCTAAACAATTCAAATCCGAAAATATTAACGAAAAGACGATCTTAGATTTTATAGAAGGTAATAAAATTTCAATAAAAAAAGAAAAAGATTTTATTAAGGCTTTAAAATTTGTGACTAGGAAACAAACAATATAAAAAAAAGCCCAATGTAATGGGCTTTTTTTTAGTTTATAGAATTTCACTGTTTAATTGCTAATAGATCCAGAACCAGCAACCTTAGTATCTTCTTTTTTTGGATTTCCTTTATATGCGATATCTCCAGAACCAGAAACTCTTGCTTTAATTGATTCATTGCTTATCACAGAGGCATCACCAGAACCGGTAACAGAGACAACAGTATGATCCGATTGTAATTCAAATCCATGAAAATCTCCCGAGCCAGAAACACGTGCATCTAATTGTTCTGTAATACCTTTTAAAGTTAAGTCGCCCGAACCTGCAATGCTGCCTTCTACATTATGAGTTTTGATGTCTAAAACAATATCTCCTGATCCAGCTAAAGATACATCAAGTCTAGACGTTGCAATGCTGTCGGTATTCCATAGATCTCCCGATCCCGACAAAGAGATTTGGCTAATGTCTTTAAAAGGAATACTAATTTTTATTGTTTTATTCCAACTTGTGCTTAGGCTAATACCATTTTCTGTCTTCACAATTAGCTTGTCGTCTTTTACTTCAGTAACGATATATTTTAAAAGATTTTCTTCACCTTCAATCGTGATTTTGCCTTCTGTTCCAGCAACTAAAATGTAATCAAATGAGCCAGCGCATTTTATAGCATCATAGTCGCTAGTGGATCTTGTAATTTGAGTAACATTCCCATTGCCTTTTACTTTTTTGTTTCCAAACCATTGTGCATGAGTTGTGCCTAAAAATGCGAATACAGTAATTATTGTTAGTTTTAATTGTTTCATTGTGTTCGTTTATTGATTAATTTGTGTTGATTTAGTTTTTTTTGAAAGTTACACTTCCGTAATCGGAGTTAATTTGAATGCGATTAGAAGTAGATACATTTCCATAATATCCAGTATAGTATTTCTCGGTGCTTTTTATAATTTTTTTGTGAAATTCAAAACCATCGGTATCTCGTAATGAGGCATATTCCAAATTAATCACAAAGTTGAAATGATAACTAGGACTATAACCAATGGTTATTTTCATGTAATCAGAATTGATTGTAATATCCCCCGAATTAGCCGTCATATTATTAATTTTTAAAGCACCATAGTCACCTTCGATGTCTATGTTTTTATAGATAGTACCAAGTCTTGTAGAAAGGTAATTACCATCTCCAGTTACAGTGTTGGCATTAGTAATAGCTATAGAGCCGTAATCACAGTTATAATTTACGTTTTCTGCGATTTCTACTTTAGATTTTGAGTAATCTGCATTGATATTTAAAGTATTTGCCTTACCTACTGTAAATCCGCTATAATCGGCATTAATTGTTGCACTTTTCAGGTATTCAAAATAACAATTTTTTGTGTAATCAAAGTTTAAGTTATTGTTTTCGGCCATCAATTCTTTAGTGGTAATTGTACCGTAATCGCAATTAATGTCTGCGCGGCCTTCAAGCTTATCTAAATTGATGTTTCCGTAATTATTTTCTAAATATACATGATTTGTAATAGGCATTTTAATCACATAGTTGATTTTCATACTTACATTATTATTACTCCAATTCCACCAAGATGTACTTTTATTAAATCGTGTCTTAGCAGAGATGCGATTATAGCTTTCATTAAACTCAACATCAATGTCATCTAGTTTTTCTTGGACCTTTGTTGAGTTATTGCCTTTTACGGTAATGGTTACATCAATAACTACCCGATTTTCATCCCATGTGATAATGTCTATATTCCCATAAGAATTGTCAATTTTTACAGTAGCATCACGATTTACATTATATGATTTATGCAGTGTTTTTTCTTTGGTATATTTTCCTTTCCAATCTCCATGATTTGCCAGAGCTACAAATGGTAGTAAGATTAAGGCTGTGAATAATTTAAAGTGTCGTTTGGTTCTCATCTTGTTGTTTGTATTCAAGTTGTTTTAATTCGTCTATTTGTTCTAGTACATTTTGTAATAAAATGATACGGCTTTGGTAATTAGAAATCATGGCGTGTATTACGCGCTTATCATTACCACTTTCGTTGAGATCATCTCTTAATTTTAAATAATTTTGTTGCAAAATATCGAGTTGAAAAAAAGCATCAATCTTAAGTTTTTGATATTCTGGTGAGGTTTCGTTACTCAACTTTTGAATTTCATCATTTATGGTTCTTGTAAAGAAATTTTGAGTGATTGCCATTTCGGTTGAAACACTGGCCAAATCCCGAGACATAGTATTGGAGCTATAACTTATTAATAGTGCAACTAACAACGCAAGTGAAGCTGCAATACCTATTGTAATTTTCCATATAGCAAGCTTAGGTTTTATAGCGATATTTGTTTGGTTTTGATGGTGTAATTTCTCTAAAAAACGTTGATGATGACCTTGCTCTGGCGTTGCAACGTCAAAATTGTTTTTAAGCGTATCAAACAAGGTATGTAGGTTGTCTTTATGCATTGTTTTAATTAATATTCAGCAATAGGCTGAAGTGTTTGTCGTAATTTTTCTTTAGCTCTAGAAATTGTAGTTCTACAATTGGCATAAGAGATATTCATAATGTCACTTATTTCTTCATAATCATAGCCCTCAATAAGATGCAAGGTCAAAGCTATTCTGTAATTGTTTTTTAGTGTTTTTAAAGTTGCTAATACTTGTTTAGCCTTAACACTATTAAAATCTGTATTTTTTGCAATTTCAGTATGACCTTCTACTTTGTACAATACCTCTTCTAAAGGAATTTCATTGTATTTATGTCCTCTGTTAAAATGATAAATGCTATTGTTTATGACAATTCGTTTTAACCAAGCTCCAAAGTTTATAGTTTCTTTAAGACTGTCTAATTTGGTAAATGCCGTCAAAAAAGAGTCCTGCATGATATCTTCAGCTTCATATTTATCTTTTAGAATTCGATGTGCCGTATTATACATTGCTTTGTAATACCGGTTGTATATCTCTAATTGCGCATAGTGATTTCCAGATTTGCAAAGCAGTATTAATTGTTCAATATTTTGATGGGTTAGTGTCAAAAAACAAATTGTTTATAGTATAGATGATAATAAACTTATTGTGTTACAGTTTTTATTAAAAAGGTTTATTTTTTTATTAATAGTGTCAAATATTACAGTGGCACAAGAATTGACATTAAGTAATGCTTAGCACATCAAAATATACGTTAAAGGTTTGAATTTGAGGTGAAGCATGCAAAATTTGAATTAAAGATAACTATAAAATAGTTCTGTTTTATATGACAGAATGACTTAGATACAATTATGGCAAGATCAAAATTTACAACGCTTGACAGTTTGTCATTGCAAGAATTTGATGAGAATTCAGAATTAATTCCGTTACTAACGTCTGAAGATGAAGAAGAAATAAGGAATGAAGCTTTACCAGAAACGCTACCTATATTATCCTTGAGAAATACAGTATTGTTTCCTGGTGTAGTTATACCAATTACCGCGGGAAGGGATAAGTCTATAAAATTGATAAATGATGCGAATAAAAACGGAAAAATTATTGGTGTTGTTGCTCAAAAGGATGAGCTTACAGAAGATCCATCGGCTAATGATATTCATGAAACAGGAACTGTTGCAAAGATTTTGAAGGTGTTAAAAATGCCAGATGGCAATACAACAGTAATCATTCAAGGTAAAAAACGATTTAAGGTAGAAGAGGTTCTTACAGAAGAACCCTACATTAACGCAACAATACGAGAGGTTCCTGAAACTTCTCCAGAAAAAGTAGACCAAGAGTTTTTAGCAATTATAGATTCTATTAAAGACTTAGCGCTGCAAATCATTAAAGAGAGCCCAAATATTCCGAGCGAGGCATCTTTTGCAATAAAAAATATAGAAAGTGATTCGTTTATGGTAAATTTTGTGTCCTCAAACATGAATTTGTCAGTCGATGAAAAGCAACAGTTATTGGAGATTAACGATCTTCAAGTAAGGGCTTTAGAGACCTTGAAGTATATGAATATGGAGTTTCAGAAGTTGGAACTCAAAAATGATATTCAATCTAAGGTTCAAAGTGATATGAACCAACAGCAGCGCGAGTACTTTTTGCATCAGCAAATGAAAACCATTCAAGAAGAATTGGGCGGTGTTAGCTACGAGGAGGAAGTAGAAGAAATGCGTAAGCGTTCGAAAACGAAGAAGTGGAGTGAGAAAGTAGCGAAACATTTTGATAAAGAATTATCTAAAATGCAGCGTATGAATCCTCAAGTAGCAGAGTATTCTATTCAGCGTAATTATTTGGATTTATTTTTAGATTTACCTTGGGAAGAATACAGTGAAGATGTATTTGATTTAAGACGCGCTAAAACAATTTTGGATAGAGATCATTACGGATTGGATGATGTTAAGAAACGTATCATAGAATACTTAGCTGTTTTGAAGTTGAGAAATGATATGAAGTCACCAATATTATGTCTATATGGTCCTCCAGGAGTTGGTAAGACGTCTTTAGGAAAATCGATAGCCGAAGCGGTAGGTAGAGAATATGTGCGTATGTCACTTGGTGGACTAAGGGATGAAGCAGAGATTAGAGGTCATAGAAAAACCTATATTGGAGCTATGCCAGGGCGTATTCTTCAAAATCTAAAAAAGGCAGGAACTTCAAATCCTGTTTTTGTATTAGATGAGATTGATAAGTTGTCAAATTCTCACCAAGGTGACCCCTCTTCTGCAATGTTAGAGGTTTTGGATCCAGAGCAGAATTCTGAGTTTTATGATAACTTTTTAGAAATGGGTTATGATTTATCTAAAGTGATGTTTATTGCAACTTCCAATAGTTTAGGTACTATTCAACCAGCATTGAGAGATCGTATGGAAATTATTAATGTATCAGGATATACCATTGAAGAAAAGATAGAGATCGCAAAACGCCATTTATTGCCAAAACAACTAGAAGCACATGGCTTAACATCTAAAGATTTAAAGTTAGGCAAAAGGCAATTAGAAAAAATTGTTGAGGGTTATACTAGAGAATCTGGTGTTCGTGGCTTAGAAAAACAAATTGCTAAGATGGTGCGTTATGCGGCTAAAAGTATTGCAATGGAAGAGGATTATAATATTAGCGTAACAAACGAAGATGTTATAGAAGTCCTTGGTAGTCCAAAATTAGAACGCGATAAATATGAAAATAACGATGTTGCTGGTGTTGTTACAGGGCTAGCATGGACAAGTGTTGGAGGAGATATCTTATTTATAGAATCTATTTTGTCTAAAGGGAAAGGAACGATGAGCATTACTGGTAATTTGGGTAAAGTCATGCGAGAATCGGCAACAATTGCAATGGAATATATTAAAGCGAATGCAGCTATTTTTGATATCAATGCAGAGGTTTTTGATACGTATAATGTTCATATTCATGTGCCAGAAGGCGCAACACCAAAAGATGGTCCAAGTGCAGGTGTAACTATGTTAACGTCTTTAGTTTCTTTGTTTACGCAAAGGAAAGTAAAGAAAAGTATTGCTATGACAGGTGAAATTACATTAAGAGGAAAGGTATTGCCAGTTGGAGGTATTAAAGAGAAGATTTTAGCAGCCAAACGTGCTAAAATTAAAGAAATTATTTTGTGTAAAGACAATGGAAGGGACATCAATGAGATTAAAGACGAATATTTAAAAGGTTTAAAATTTCATTATGTTACGGATATGAGTGAAGTTATTGCTCTTGCAATTACCAAGCAAAAGGTCAAAAACGCAAAGACATTATAAGAAAAAACCTCAATAAAAATTGAGGTTTTTTTTATGCGATAAAAATAAAAAAAATCATACAAGCGTTTTAATATAGATTTATTTACTTTGTAACCACATGAAACGAATATTAACCGCTATATTTTTGTTGGCTGTATTTGATGGTTTTTCCCAAATAGGAGGCGCGTCTACGTATCAGTTTTTAAACTTGGTATCATCTCCTCGTCAAGCTGCTTTAGGTGGAAAAGTTCTAACCAATGTAGATTATGATGTTACCCAAGCCTTGACAAATCCCGCAGCAATTAATTGGGATATGGGTAATCAGCTTGCCGTAAATTATTCAAGTTACCTAGGTGGTATAAACTATGGTACTTTGGCTTATGCCTATAATTTAGATAGACATTCCCAAACAGTGCATATAGGAGCCACCTATATCAATTATGGAAATTTTGATGGTTATGATGAAAATGGTGTATCTACAGGAACTTTTACAGGGAATGAAGCAGCACTATCTTTGGGTTATGCACGCCAAATAGGTTATTCAGATTTTTATGCGGGTGGAAACTTAAAAATGATTACCTCAAAATTAGAACAATATAATTCATTAGGAATTGCTTTTGATGTTGGGGTAATGTATATAAATACGGATTTAGAATTTAATGCCACTCTTGTGGTGAGAAATGCAGGAACGCAAATAACAACCTATTCAGGAACTAATGAATCCTTGCCGTTTGAAGTTGCTTTGGGGCTGTCTCAAACTTTAGAAAATGTGCCTTTACGTTGGCATTTGACATTTGATAACCTTCATGTTTGGCCAATAGGAAGTCCAAATCCAGCTAGAATAACAACAGATTTAGAAGGTAATCAAACTCAAGAAGAAGTAGGTTTTTTTAACAACGTATTAAGACATATGATATTAGGAGCTGAATTGTTTCCAAACAAAGGATTTAATCTAAGATTTGGATATAACTTTAGAAGAGCAGAAGAATTGCGTATTGAAGAACAACGAAATTTTTCGGGCTTGGCATTTGGAGTAGGTATAAAAATTAAAAAATTACGTTTTAGCTATACACATTCAAGATTTTCAGGAGCCTCTAATCCAAACTTTTTTGGTTTACAAATAGATTTACAATAGTGCAAAACATTACCATTGCCATAGATGGCTATTCTTCAACAGGAAAAAGTACCTTAGCAAAACAACTTGCTAAGAAGCTCGGATATGTATATGTAGATTCTGGAGCAATGTATAGAGCGGTAACACTTTATGCAATGCAAAATGGTTATATTAATGCTCATGTGTTCAATGTAAATGACTTTGTTTTAGAATTAGACGCCATTAATTTAGAATTTAAATTTAACCCAACTCTAGGCTTTGCAGAAATGTATCTCAATGCTGTTAACGTTGAAAAGCAAATAAGAACCATGGCAGTTTCTAGTTTGGTGAGTCAAGTGGCTGCAGTACCTGAGGTAAGATACCAATTGGTAAAACAGCAATATCAGATGGGAAAAGACAAAGGCGTTGTAATGGATGGTAGGGACATTGGAACTGTTGTGTTTCCTAATGCTGAACTAAAGCTTTTTATGACAGCCAGTGCTGATGTAAGAGCACAACGACGCTATGACGAACTTATTAGCAGGGGAGATGAAGTTGATTTTGAAGCTGTATTAAAAAATGTGAGAGAACGTGATTATATTGATTCTCATCGTGAAAATTCACCACTAACTAAAGCTAGTGATGCCATTGAAATAGATAATTCTAAACTCACCTTAGAGGCACAGTTTGACAAAATTATGAGTCTAGTAAAGGAGGCGTTAAAAGCTAAAGACTAAAAACTGTATTCAATCAATACGGTTGAAGTAGGATATTGTTTTTAACGATAATGTTTGATAATAATCGCTTTAGTCGTAATAGGTTGTAATCGAAATATAAGAATCCTACAACAAGAATACACCTTTAGAGAAGTGCTGCTATAGCACGTACTGTACTGTATTGATGGTGTTTCTGTTATACCATTTCTACTCCTAATGTGTTATTTAACAGAATAACTGGTATTATGTGTTTTAAACAGTTCTAATTACTTCATAATGCTTTTACTCTGATTCAACAGAATAAAAATTAGGCAATTAGATGAAAAGTGTGTATTTTTGCACTCCTTTTTAGCAAATATTCAGGAAATAAGAAGGATAAAATTATTTTATATTAACACTTCTGTGTGTGTGTTGCTTAATATTTCTGAAGACATACAGGATACAAATTTTTATCAGCAATGGCTGAAAATAAAGAAACTAAAGCTGAAGTAACTGCTGAAGCTAAACAAGTTGAAGCTCCAGTAATCTCTGAAGCTCAAGCAAATCCAGAACAATTTTTAAAAGATTTTAACTGGCACAATTACGAAGAAGGCATTGACCCTGTTGAAGATTCTAAGTTGGCAGAATTCGAAAAGTTAGTAGCTGAGAATTTTGTAGATACTTTAGATGACGAAGTTGTAGAAGGCGTTGTGGTACATATCACAGATCGTGATGCGATCATTGATATTAACGCTAAATCTGAAGGTGTAATTTCATTAAATGAATTTCGTTACAATCCAAACTTAGCTATTGGAGATAAGGTTGAGGTTTTAATCGACGTTAGAGAAGACGCTACTGGGCAATTAGTATTATCTCATAGAAAAGCTAGAGTAATTAAAGCTTGGGATAGAGTGAATGCTGCTCATGATTCAGGTGAAATCGTAAACGGATTTGTGAAGTGTCGTACTAAAGGAGGTATGATCGTTGACGTATTTGGTATTGAAGCTTTCTTACCAGGATCTCAAATTGATGTTAAGCCAATTAGAGACTACGATCAGTATGTGAATAAAACAATGGAATTCAAAGTTGTTAAAATCAATCAAGAATTTAAAAACGTTGTTGTATCTCATAAAGCACTTATCGAAGCGGATATTGAAGAACAAAAGAAAGAAATTATTGGTCAATTAGAAAAAGGTCAAGTATTAGAAGGTACGGTCAAGAATGTAACGTCTTACGGTGTATTTATGGATCTTGGAGGTGTTGACGGATTAATTCATATTACAGATCTTTCTTGGTCTCGTATCAATCACCCAAGCGAGATTGTAGAATTAGACCAAAAACTGAATGTAGTAATCTTAGACTTTGACGAGAACAAATCTCGTATTCAATTAGGTCTTAAGCAGCTAGAGAAGCACCCTTGGGACGCACTAGGTGAAGAGGTTAATGTTGGTGACAAAGTGAAAGGTAAAGTCGTTGTTATTGCAGATTATGGAGCGTTTATTGAAGTGGTTGAAGGTGTTGAAGGCTTAATTCATGTTTCAGAAATGTCTTGGTCTACACACTTAAGATCTGCTCAAGATTTTGTTGCTGTAGGTGACGAAATTGAAGCTCAAATCTTAACATTAGATAGAGAGTCTCGCAAGATGTCTCTTGGTATCAAGCAATTACATCCAGACCCATGGACTGATATTACTGCGAAGTATCCTGTAGGATCTAAGCATACCGGTGTTGTTCGTAACTTTACAAACTTTGGTGTTTTTGTTGAATTGGAAGAAGGTATTGACGGGTTGATTTATATTTCTGATTTATCTTGGACTAAGAAAATTAAGCATCCAAGTGAGTTCTGCGCTGTAGGTGATCAATTAGAAGTTGTAGTACTTGAGTTAGATGTAGAAGGTCGTAAGCTAAGCTTAGGTCATAAACAAACTACACCAAACCCTTGGGATAAATATGAAACTGAATTCGCTATCGAAACAGTTCATAAAGCTGAAGTAACTGAAATTGTTGACAAAGGTGCAACAGTTAAGTTTAATGACGATATCGTTGCTTTCATCCCTTCTCGTCACTTAGAGAAAGAAGATGGTAAGAAACTTAAGAAAGGTGAAGAAGCAGAATTCAAAATTATTGAGTTCAATAAAGAATTCAAACGTGTTGTTGCTTCCCATACTGCAATCTTCAGAGAAGAAGAAGCAAAAATTGTAAAGCAAGCTGCTAAGAAAGCAAAAGCTGCAGCTGCTGAAGCAAAACCAACTTTAGGAGATGCTAATGATGCGTTACAAGCACTAAAAGATAAAATGGACGGAAAAGCATAAGCTTTTGTTACCATAAATTTTTAAAGCCTTCCTTGTTTGGAGGGCTTTTTTTTTGAAGTGCATGTTGCATAGGGACAATCAGCTTATAGTATAATGTGTTTATTTTTAAAACTTTAAAGGAATAGTAGTAACTCCAAAGAATGCTTAATTTTATTTCTGAAAAATTTTCCGATTGACCTATGAAAAATGTTAAAAGAAATTATTACCATACCGCAGATAAATCTAGTTCCTGTCAATACTATAAATGAGGTATAAACTATTTTACGAAGCGTGCTACTGGAGGATGTCTTATAGCTTTTTAAGCATAAAAAATGACATTACTCGTTTTCAATAATTAATCGAGATAGCGCTCCGGGATAACCGCGTTCAATGGCAAATTGAAAAGCCATCTGGTCAATTTCAGTTTTTGAAATACTGTCGAGTAATACATTATACTTCGTTTTATTATGAATCAAAGGTATAATGCCCTCTTCCTCAATTTTGTTTAGGATTTGATTGGAAACCGTTAGAGCAGAGGATGCTTTAATAATTTCACTTCGTGCATATGATTTATAAGGAAAACTAACTTCGCCAACTCTTAAACTTGGGTCATCTCCATGAATTTGTTGTGCTCCAAATAATGGAGGACCTCCAACGGTTGCGGTTTTAAATGCAGGCATAAACTCAGAAATAAATTCGATAGCATTTTTAGTTCTGGTATTGATGTCATCCTCTTCCCAACCAAGATATAATTTCCGATTAATATCAGCATTAAATACGGGGTAGGTTTTGTTGCTTTTAGATTGTATCAATCCTTCTTTAAATAGGGTAATATCCATGGTCATACCATGAATTTGGTAAAAGTCATCGCAATACGGTGTAAGTTGAGCCATACCATGAGGTGTACCACGCTCACCATGAAAAATAAGTTCGGGTATGAGACCTGGTATTGGATGCCATTTAGAAATATAAGCCGCCTTAAATTCAATTAAACGTTTTGTGTTCAAACGCAAGGAGGCGTCAAGTTCCATAGTCTTAAATCCGGAAGAGTTAACCAAATAATTGACTCCATATACAGTATCTCCGGTGTATATTTGCCAGTTATAATCTAAATTTAGATGTCGAACATCCTTAATGTTCGTAACAGTCGTGTTTGTTTTTAGATTGCACTTATCTGTTTTTTCTATGGCTAATTGGGCTTGAGCAGCTAGTCTAAAAAGATTCCATCCATATTCTTGAACTAAGATAACTGGTGTTTTTAATTTGTTGTAATCAATGAATTTGAGAGCATTAATTATCCACTCATCTGAGGTTTTAGGAAACTTAACGGTTGGTTGTTCTGCTAGAGTAATTAAATCTTTTTTAGTATAGCTTTTATAATAATCTTCTGGAGTACCAAGGATTTCATTGAGTGGATCTTTATCTATCAATATCTTATAGTATTCGACTAAAGTGTCTAGACGATTTATAATTTGTTCTATATTGTATTTTTCAGATTTTGGAACGCTTATAAATGTGGGTCTTTTGTCAATAGATTGAGGGAATAATCGCCCCATTTCAATAGATTGCTTCATCAGTATTTTGCACTGCTCATCAGATATATCTGGATATAGATTTCCACCAGCATGCAAATGACAAAATGGAGGACCATTAACCACACTTTTTTCTTGTTCAAACAGGATAGAATCTATCCCGTATTTCGCAAATTCTAGAGCTATGACAACACCTGAAACTCCTCCTCCGATAATACCAACATTGTAATTCTTTGTCATCTTAAAATAGATTTTTTAGATTGGCAAAATTATTCACTACTCGTGTAGGGTTATAGTCTGAGATATTTTCGTTGTAATTGTATCCATAACTTACCCCAATACTTTCCATACCCGCATTTTGAGCTGCAAGAATATCATTTTTAGAGTCACCAATCATTATGCTTTTTTCTACAACTGTATGCATTGTTTTGACCAAGTAATAAAGCGGAGCTGCATCTGGCTTTTTTTGAGATAAAGAATCTTCACCAATCCAACATTGGAAGAGATGCTTAATCGCTAATTTATCCAAAATGGGTTCAATAAATCTATAAGGTTTATTGGTGCATATTACCATTTTATAGCCTTTTTTGTCGAGGTAGTTTAGTGTTTCTAGCACTCCTGGATACATATAAGTTTCTTTACAAGTGACTGCGCTATAAGCAGAAAAATAAGTGTCAAATGCTTCCTCTAAAATTGATTTAGATATGGATTTATTTTGCATTGAAAATTCTAAGGCGCGCTTTACCAGAGGCTTAGCGCCATTGCCAATAAAAGGCGTAACCTCTTTTACTGTAAGCGGTGCTAAGTGATAAAAGCATAACATCTTATTTATAGCTAGAGTTAAATCAGGTATACTGTTTATAAGTGTTCCGTCAAAGTCGAATAGGATAAGTTCTTTGTCTTTAAAATTCACAATGCTTATTTTAGTGCAAAGATGCGGAAGTTTTAATGAAATAGCAATCTGGTCATAGACGAAATTGTAAAGGTTAAAAAAGATATTGTGTTTTTTTAGCGTAAAAAAATATTTTTGTGTTCTTATGATATTGAAGTAAATTTAGTTGGTAGTAGAAGAGAACAAGCACTTAAAGTTTTTAGGGAAATGGTATAAATCAAATAACTAGAAATGATACTCGGTTAAAAGACGTATTACTGAATTAATAGGCTGAAGTTTTCGGTATTTTATAATAATCGAAAAAATAGTCGCAGGAGTTCAATATCGTGTTCAAAACAGAATGATTATTTTTTTTTGCCTTTCTCAACCAGAAATAAGAGCAGATACTCATAATTTTTGATAGGGTTATCATTAAAGAAAATACGACTCCAATCGGTGTTTTGTAAAAATTGATTCTGATGATTTTGAGTATCACTAGCAATACTTTGGAGTATTATAGGAAAAGATACTTTATGGATATGGTTTGTTTTCTGGAAAGACAATTTGCTGTCGTATAAGGATAAAATTTGATTGCATAAAATAAGACCTAGACGAATGCCTTTATGGTGGTTCTCGTTAGGAAGTAAAATGATCTTTTCTTCTATATCTGTTAGTGTTTTTTCAGGAATGCCATTGCCATTATCTTGAATGCTAAATACAATTTCTGAAGTGTCATTCGTAATAACATGTTCTTCTATTTCAAAGATAATTTTAGTGACATGTGGAGCTTCTAAAGCATTTTTTAAAATGTTTCTAAGGATAATGTTTAATTTGGTTTCATTTACTAAAAATTCCTCGTTTTTAAGCGCATGTCTAATTTCTATGTCGCAGGGATGTAGTTCTAAAATATCACTAAAATAAGGTTGTATTTTTTTTAGTAATTCTACAAGGTTGACTGGACGGTTATGTACATTACGATTTAAAGCAAAATAATTGAAACGCGAAAACTGTAAAGAATTATCAATAGCATGCCTTAGATTAATAATAGAATGGTTAATATGTCCCATATCTTCTTGGTTTTCTGCTTTTCTTTCTCTCAGAACTTTCGTCATCAATTCTTGCAAGTTATAAAGCGGTGTTTTAATCTCATGACTTACAACATTAAGAAATTTATTACTGTCAACTTGGAGTTTTTTTAAATTTCTATTGGTTTGATTGAGTTTCTTTGAGGAGGAGTAAAAATAAATACCAAATAAAAACGTAATGATAGAAATCGCGATAAATAAATAAATAATTTTTTTGATTAAAGTGTTCTCAATAGCTTGATTTTCAATTGCAATTTGGCTTCTCTTAAGTTCTTCATCTTTGCTAATTGAATGTATAAGATATTTATTGTTTTTAGCGGATTTTTCTTTTAATAAAATTTGAGCAGTTTCAGCGTATTGTGCAGCGGCATTTTTATAGTACAGGACAGAATCTTTAATAATATGATTTTGCCTCAGATGATACAATTCTTTATACTGTCTTACTTTAGAAATATGCTCAAAAACTCTTGCGCTATACCACAAAACAGCTTCGAGATTAACCTTTTCTAGGGTATTGAGAAGTTTATAAGCATAATCTTTTTCAGTATTTTGTTCCATTAATCCATAGACTAAAAACAACTTGTAAGTGATTTCTAAACGATATTTTATAGATTCTATCTTCTTCTTATTTGTATAATTCGTAGAGTAAGGGCTATTTTTAATTTTATACAATGCCTGTTTTGAGACATATACCAAGGAATCGTATTTCTTTAAATCATATAATCGCATCAACTCGGTTTCGTAATAATAAAAGCGATTATGGTCATTTACTTTTTTATCAAGTGCTTTTGCTTGGGCTATATGAGCGTCGTATTTATCATAGTCTTTTGCAAGAACATATAAGTGCATTATATTGGCATAATTGATTGCTTGTCCCAAAGAATCATTACGTTCTTTATTGGAAGTCATTGCTTCAAAAAAATGAATTTCTGCTTTGTCGTAATTATAGTGCTGTAAGTAAGCTAAACCTAACAAATGATTTGCATCAGCTTTATAATTGTCAAGGTTTTTTTCTGTAGCAATTTCTTGCAGTTTAGAAATGGTTTTTAACGCCGCGTAGTAGTCATCAGCCCCAAGTTTTGTATAGGCCAATTGGTACAAAGAATCTAGTGCTTTATTTGGGATGTCTTGTGAAGTGCTTGGCGTAATTGTAAAAATACTCAATATAAGAAACAAGTTCCAAGTTTTGAAACGATGCCAAGAAGATTTTATATCATGCATGAATTGCGTTTAATTTAAGTAGGATTATAAATATAATAATAAATTGAGAATATTTAACAACTATTTTTCCTAAGAATTTCAACCCATTTTAGTTACCTATAGTATTCTGTATATTCCTTTCTTAATAAACATTAATGTGGGTAATGTGTTTGAGATGATAGGAGGTTAATTACCACAATCTTCAAGTAGAGTTGCGTTTAATAGAAACTAGTCTTAAAATTGAGATTTAATCTTTTTGAATGAATACAGTTAAGCTTGGCTGGATTCAAGTTACAAATGCAATTTTTTCGTTAAACAATAAATGATTCTTTCAAAACCGCTGTAGGAGCAAATACGTTTTATTAAAGTAATTTCAAATGGAAATTGGAATTAGCTCTAATGGGTGTATTATATTGTTTTATTTGTAAAGTGATGTGTTCTTAAGTTCACAAAGGCAAAGGTTATGAACGTTTTTTAGACGAGCGATTCAAAACTCTATATTCTTCATAACATTCGCTAATGGCATCTAAAATTTGCAAATCATTAGCGGTACGCATAAAATCTTTAGAATAATTACATTCTGAAATAAGGAGGTCTAAATCTACTTTATCCACCTGAAGTAAGGCCAAAAGCATTTCTCTATCAAATCGAGACGATAAAATATTTCTAATTTCATCGTCTTCTTTCATTTTTCTTAGTTTACGCATTTGGTTGGGTTGTTTACCAAAGAGTTTATGTAAGAAATCCGCGGGATTAAAAAGAGCACCTAATACTTTAGTTACTGTACTGGAAGAACGCGGTCTACCCTCATAACCTGTAGAAGGCAATCCAGAAATGCTATAGCGCACGTTTTTCTGAATAGGCACTTGTTTTATATCGAGTTCTAGATATCCTGTAAGTTTGATTTGGTTGACAACAACTTCTTCAAGTGCTAACGCCAATTCAGTCATTTCAATAGTTGCAGTTGTTTGAAACTTAATCCAATCATTGGTAACTTTTACCTTTAGTGATTTAAAACCTAGATAAGACAAATGTAACGTGTCATTTGCCTTAGCTGTAATTTCAAATATACCATCTCCATTTGTTATTGTTCCTCTGACTTGATTAAGATTAACGATGTTAACACTCTCAATTGGGGTATTAGAACCAGAAATTAATATTTTACCTTTTACACGGGTTTGTGCAAAAGATATACTGATGGCAAAAAGCATCAAAAAGAGTAGCAATCTTATTTTCATTAATCAACCTTTAGAGGATAAAAGTACTAAACAAAACGAATTATACGCAATTTTCGTTGTTTTTTTGACTAAAAATTAACAAAGACTACTTTCTTCGGTTGCGTCTTGGTCTTTCAGAACTACTTCTGCTTTCAGACCTACGATAACTTTCGTTTTTGCTCCTGCGTCTATCACTGCGTCTTCCAGAGTCTTTTCTAGAGCTTGAAGAACGATGGTCACCACGAGATTTATCTCTACGATTTCTATCGCCACCACCGTCACGACGTCGTCCACGATTTCTAGTTCTATTGCGACCTTTGTCTTCTGTGATTTCTACATTTACAGGACGACCATCATGTTCAAAATTTTCAAAAAAAGCAAATACTTTTTCACGTTCTGAACTTTCAGTATTAAAAAATGAGAAACTATCCTTTACGTCAACTTTAAATACATCGTCTCTACCAAGCTCTAACTTTTCTTTTAGAAAGTCTTTTAAGCTCATCCAATCAAAACCATCTTTTTTACCAACATTAATAAAGTAACGTGTTGATTTTTCATCGCGCACACCATCCTTAGTACTGCTGTTTTGAGCCGAAATATTTAAATCTTTTGCTTTTTTATAATAATTATGAAAACGTGTAAATTCTACAGAAAAAAACTTCTTAATAAGTTCGTCTTTTGAAGCGTCTTCAAATAAAGCGTTGATTTCATCTAAGTAGGGGTCAATATCATGATTAATTGCCGTATCATGTACTTTATTAGCTAAAGACATGAGTTGAATTTGACAAATTTCCATACCTCCAGGGATGTCTTTTTGAACAAATTCTTTTTTTATTTTTCGCTCTATGCTTTTTATTTTGCGTGTTTCACTTTTAGAAACAATAACCATAGATACCCCTGTTTTTCCAGCACGTCCCGTACGTCCACTTCGGTGTGTGTACGTTTCTATTTCATCGGGTAATTGATAATTGATAACATGTGTAATATCATCTACATCGATACCACGTGCTGCAACATCTGTAGCAACTAGCATTTGTATTTGCTTATTTCTAAAAGATTTCATTACCAAATCGCGTTGGTTTTGACTCAAATCACCATGTAAGGCACCAGCGTTATAGCCATCATCAATCAAGTTTTCAGCAACCTTTTGCGTATCTCTTTTGGTACGACAGAATATCACGGAAAAAATATCAGGATTAGCGTCTGCTAAGCGTTTTAAAGCTTGGTAACGGTCTCTAGAATTTACTAAGTAATACTCATGAGATACGTTTTTACTTCCTTCATTTTTATGGCCAACCGTAATTTCTTTAGGGTTATACATAAATTCCTTGGCAATACTCGCTACTTCTTTTGGCATTGTAGCAGAGAATAACCAGGTGTTTTTTTCTTGGGGTGTGAATGATAAAATTTCTGTAATATCTTCATAGAAACCCATGTTTAACATCTCGTCAGCCTCATCTAAAACAGCGTATTCAATTTTAGAGATATCTACCATATTTCTGCTAATCATATCTTTCATACGACCTGGAGTAGCTACAATGATTTGTGCACCTTTTTTTACCTGTTTGGCTTGGTCAGAAATACTCGCTCCACCATAAATAGCTGTAACATTAAGTCCTTTAAAGTACTTGCCATAGTTTTTTAGTTCATTAGTGATTTGTAAACACAACTCTCGGGTAGGGGAGAGAATTAAACCTTGTGTTGTGCGACTACTAACGTTAATTTTTTGAAGCATTGGAAAACCAAAAGCGGCAGTTTTACCTGTTCCTGTTTGTGCTAGGGCAACAAGGTCACTGTCACTTTCTAATAATACAGGAATTGCTTTATGTTGTACTTCACTAGGTGTTTCAAAACCTAAATCATTAATGGCTTGTAGGATACGTTCCTCAAGTCCAAGTTCTTGGAATGTGTGCATTCTTTTAAGTAAGTATTCGATTTCTATGATATAGTGTTATATCAGAAGCGTATCGACATACTTAAAACTAAAACCTCTAATAACACATCCTCACCCTGAGGAATTTATGGGAAACGCTTGGCGCTTCGGAGGGCAAATATAATACTTTTATTTAGAAGATAATTTTATTCGTGTTTTTATAAAAATTAGTGACTTGTTTTTTATCTAAATATAATGTTGTGTTAGCGGTATTATCGTTGTGTGTTTCATCTATTTTAAGTCCCTTGGTTTTTGATAGTCTATAAACTTCTAATAGGAAACAGTAAGTAATATAAGTAGAAAACAACTATAGATGTCTCCACGCAAAGCTGTTTTTTACTTAAAACAAACACATACACTTTTGACCGTCCTTGCCGAGATCCTAGGTTGGTTTCTGCCAATTTACCCTGCGACTATTTGCGGTTTGTGTTCAATTTTGAAGTTACAAGAATTTGCAATAAAACACATATTATTAGCAGTTTTATGTAATTCTTTGGCCTTTTCAATGTTGTGATGTTCGGTTATTTTTACACTTGGATTAAGTGTAACTTCTGTAAATTTCCCACTACCATTTTTACCGACTTCTAAAATTCCTTTCGCATTATCCAGATAGCTAGTAACTACAATATTATGTGTTGCGCACAAATGTAGATACCATAACATATGGCAAGCAGATAAAGAAGATAGAAAAAGGTCCTCTGGATTATACCTTGTTTTATCACCTAAAAACGAAGGGTCAGAAGAGCCATTAATAGAAGTGTATTTTTCGTTAGCTATGATGGTGTGATTTCTGTTGTATGCTCTGTAATTTAGAGTTCCGCTTCCTTCATTTCCAGTCCATTCTACCTTTACGTCATAATTGTGCTTTTTCATTTGGGTTTAAGTTGCTTGTTGCGCGAGATGTTTTGATTACAATTCTTTGAATTGAGTCTATTATTCGATGATTAATTCATGTAAATATACATTTTTTTTGTAGTAGTCATTCATAATCTATCGTTGCGCTGTCTTGTTGACTCCTTTTAATTTGTTGGCAAATTTCAGAATAAAACTATTCATCATAACACGCGTAATGTAATACGAGTACAAGAGAATGGCAATTAATAGTTGATAATTTTTTGTAACAGAACTCATTTTTAGTTTAAAATAAAACGCAGACTTTCAATTAATAATCGTTGGTTTCTGGCGCTGTATTTTTTAGTAGCCATTTGCGCAATAAAACCTTAAGGTTTTAGCCGAGAACTTCTCGCTTCATCGGATGAGATGTAAATAGCTTAGAAGCGTTACCAATTTGCATATTTTTTGAAAGTTAATTATTTATAATCTTTCTAAATAGTTAACTTTGTATGAAGTTTTAACGGGAACAAAAGACTGCTATCAGGGCATTATATGTAGCATTATGTATTGAAGTATAATCGAACTATCCCCATAAAAATAGAGGATATTTGAAATACATTTTTGAAGATATAATGCAAAAAAAAATTAGGCATTTTTACTAATGGTGTACTAGAGCTAATGAAATTTTTGGTCATGATAATGCGGTGTAAAGAAAACGTTTTTGGTTTTAGCTAATCCACTCAAAAGACTTTGATGCTGTAGTGTTTTTATTACGAATTTTTAGATTAAGCACAATACTGTAATATGCTATAAATAAAGTTATGAATTTAGAAATTAAAAATTAGAGATATGAATTTTAGGCAGTTGGATTATATTATATCTGTAGATAAGCATCGTAATTTCAAAAGAGCCGCTATAGAATGTGATGTAGCACAGTCTACATTAAGTAAAGAAATACAGCGATTAGAATCTGAATTTGATATGATTATATTTGATAGGTCTAGGCAGCCTGTGGTCCCTACCTTAAAAGGGGTAGACCTTATTCAAAAAGCAAAAGATATTCGTTTTCAACAGAAAGAATTTGTACAAATAGCTCTTCGCAGAGATAATGAGATATCGGGTCAAATCAATCTTGCGATAGCAGAAATTATTGCACCGTATATAACCCCAATTTTGGTTAAGCATATCTCAGAGAAATATGCCAAGTTAGAGATTAAAATTTTAGAATTAAGCGATAGGCGCATAGAAGATTTTTTGATTAATGAAGAAGTGGATGCAGCTATAATGATAGCACCATCACTAACACATGGATATTATGAGCAGCCACTGTTTAATGAGGATTTATGCTTATATACAACCGAATCTCATGGGGTTAAAGATAAAAGCATTCAGTTGTCGGACATCAATTTCAATGAAATCGTATTACATGAGGATTTACGAGATTTGCTCATTAGACAGGTGAAAACCTTGGGACCTCAATCTTCAGAATTTTTAAAGAAAAATAACATTAAATATTTAAAAGGGAATTTGGAAACCTTAAAACATGTTATTAACATGAACGGAGGAACGATGTTTTTACCAAAATTAGCCGTTAATTACCTTTCTTATAAAGAAAAGCAAAGGGTGTTTGATTTTCAAGATGATAGTCTTAAACTTAATGTGAGTTTAGTCTCTACCAGAGGCTTCGAAAAAAAACGTATTATTAAGCGACTAGTAGGCGATTTGTCACGCCTATTTTAATAGAGTATTGGTAAATTGTGTTGTTTCTAAATCAGTTTTCTATCTCTTTTTGTGAGGTTGTCAATCGTTTTTGTCTATATATATAATCGTTTTTTGTTATTCAGAACAATTCTAAATAACTATAATTTTGCAGTATTAAACCTTGTAATGATATGGCAGAACTAGAAAAATTTTGAGCACTTGTATTTTTAAAGACAAGCGGCCGTTTTTCTTTGGATGTTGTTATAGTATTAAAAATATAGTCATTTTAGACTTTGGATGCTTTGTTTTACACGCATCCTGTTTTATTCACTACTTAATATTATTATACCATGGATGATAAAGATGAAAAAATTATAACGAATCCAATTGCTTTTGACTGGTTACAGCGAAACGAAAGAAGTCAAAAGCCAAGAACAACAGGTCTCACAGAAATACGTGCCGCATATTATTCAAATTTTGGACCAAATTATTTTAAAGATATTTTGGAAACATATGGGAATTATGTAGATAGTATAAAGTTTGCTGGAGGTTCTTTCACGTTTATGAATCCAAAGAAAATAAGAGAAATAAATGATATGGCTCACGCATATGGGACATTAGTTTCTACAGGAGGATTTATAGAATATGTGTTAACAAAGGGCAAAGACGCTGTGAAGAAATATATTCACGAATGTAAAGAGTTAGGATTTGATATTATTGAAATCTCTACAGGATTTATTTCAATACCAACTGACGATTGGTTACGTGTTATAGAAGATGTTCAAAAGGCAGGATTAAAGGCAAAACCAGAAATTGGAGTTCAATTTGGAGCGGGTGGAGATACCGTTCAAGGTGACTTGAAAAGTGAAGGTGTGCAGGATGTTGGCTATGCCGTAAAACAAGCTAAGAGATTTATAGATGCTGGCGCCTATATTATTATGATAGAATCTGAAGGAATTACCGAAAATGCTAACCCATGGCGTGTTGATGTCCCAGCGACATTTATCAACGAAGTAGGTTTGGAGAATTTAATGTTTGAAGCTGCAGACCTACAAGTCTTTAAATGGTATATTAAAAACTATGGTCCAGAAGTAAATGTATTTGTAGACCATAGCCAAATTGTACAATTGGAATGTACACGTCAAGGTATTTGGGGTACAAATGATATTTGGGGACGAATTGTAACTTACAAGTAGAACATCAAAATGAGATATAAAAAGTTGATAGAAATGATCTTTGTCAATTCTTCTACTTTTTTTAATACAATTAAATAAAAAAAATGGAACAAAATAAACATAAGACCATAATATCTAATGTTTTGGTTATTGGAAGTGGAGGTGCAGGATTAAGAGCTGCTATAGAAGCTAGTGAACGCGGAGTAGAGGTTACTGTAATAGGAAAACGTCTAAAAGAAGATGTCCATACAGTATTGGCTGCTGGAGGCATAAATGCTTCTTTTGGAAATGTTGATTCAGATGATTGTTGGGAGCAGCATTTTGCTGATACGATGATTGAAGGCTATGGGCTTTCTGAACCTAGAATGGTTGAAATCATGGCAAAAGAAGCTCCAGAATTGGTTAAAGAAGTTGATAATTGGGGTGCCAATTTTCAAAAGTTAGACAACGGAAATATTGACCAAAGGTTTTTTGGAGCTCATACTTACAGAAGAACATGCTATTCTGGGGACTATACAGGGCGTTCTATCCTAAATGCACTAATAAATAAGGCTAAAACCTTGAAAATTCCGATTTATGATTCACAATATGTGACCGAATTATTAGTGTATAACACTATTTGTTTTGGTGCGATGACTTTCAATATTAAAAATGGAGAGCGTACGGTATTTTTAGCGGATTCTGTTATATTGGCTGCTGGAGGGCATACGCGCATCTGGAGAAAAAGTTCATCTAGAAGAAATGAAAATACAGGTGATGGATTTTATTTAGGGCTTAAAGCGGGGTGTACACTAACAGATATGGAATTGGTGCAGTTTCACCCGACAGGAATGGTTATCCCAGAAGAAATAGCAGGTACATTAGTGACTGAAGCTGTAAGGGGAGAAGGTGGGCATCTCATTAATTCCAAAGGTGAACGCTACATGGAAAAGTATGATGCAGAGCGTATGGAATTGTCTACTCGAGACCGCGTAGCTATGGCAAATTATACTGAAATTATAGAAGGAAGAGCAACTCCCAATGGCGGCGTATATCTAGATATAAGTCATAAATCTAAAGAGTTTATAATCGATAAACTTCCTAGGATGTACCGTCAATTTTTAGATACACTTATGATTGATATTTCTAAGCAAGCCATGGAAGTTGCGCCAACGGCTCATTATTCTATGGGTGGAATTGTTGTAAAAGCAGATGACCATTCTACAGGAATAGAAGGCTTATATGCTGCAGGAGAAGTAACTGGAGGTCTACATGGTGCCAATAGATTGGGTGGGAATTCATTAGCTGAAATACTTATTTTTGGAAAAAGAGCAGGTGCTGCAGCGGCACATCGTTCGTTAAATATGGATATTCAGCAACGTTCTCGCCAAGTAATAAGAGATGCACATGCAAAAATTGATTCATTTATCAAAAATGGCAACGAAGTGGCTAGACCATTGCAAAGAGCCCTGAGAAACATTATGTGGGAACACTGTGGTGTTATAAGAAATGAAGATAGTCTTAAAGCAGGTTTAGAGAAGATAAATGCTTTAAAAGAATCGATGAAAGATTTAGATGTGAGACCCGATTCTGAAGGTTATGAAGACCTAATGCTTGCCTTTGATTTGGAAGCTTCTATTATGTCTGCTGAAGCCACAATATTGGGGGCTATTGAACGAAAAGAAAGTCGTGGAGCACATCAAAGAAATGATTTTGAGAAGACCAAAGATGATTTTAATGCCAACTTTAAGTTAACATTAAATAACGACGGGTCTTTGCATATTTTCAAAGCGGATTTACTAACTATATCTGCCGAATTGAAAGATGTTATTAACAAGACCAAAGTAATTACAGATTTTGAAGGTATGTTATTAGAATGATATTAGCCAAAGGCTTAAATGTGGATTATTATGTGCGTATTTGTGTATTGTGCTCTGCGTTTAAGCCTTATTAAAAAACGTAAACAGGTAGCAGTAACCTCATAGTTTGACGGAGTGCATTCGGCTTTTCTTAGGTTGCACTTTTATCTGTGAATTTATGCTTAATAGCATTTTCAACGCACACAAATAAAAGCACAGGACCAACACGATCAATGCCAATCTTAAAAGCAGTCCAATGTCATTGTCAGGTTTAAATAGCAAATCAATTATCGAACTTAGGAGTAATAGTACTCCAAGTTTAACATCTCTATGGAAGCATATTTTTGCGAAAAATCTCATCTTTCTTGAGTTTTCATTGAACCTGCAGTTTTATAGCCATAAAGGCTGTTTATGCTTTTGGGTGAAATTTTAGCATTAAAAATCCAACGACCATAAAAATTATTCTCGATGATATGGGCGTCAGAAATAGAGACTCGTCAAAGGGCATGTGTACAATTAATGTTTTATTTTATATTTCTATGATTTTGAATTAATTATCAAGTATAAGGTTCCGATAATGATTGAGGTCCAAAACGCAAAATTCTTAATGTTTTCATTTTCAAATAAGTCAGCAATTAAATATCCGGAAATTATAAGTAAAGCCATTCCGAACATCACATTTCGAAATAAATTTGCGATGTCATCTATGTCATATTTTTCTTTTTCCTTTTTTGACATTGTGTTATATCCAGCAATCAACACATACATTTTGTTGTATTTTATTAAAATTCCGAGTATAATAAATAGTATCGCGGATAAAATCATATATTTTTTTATTACTGCAAAAATCTTAACTCATGTCTCTTTTTAAGACTGATATAAAGCATCTAATTTGTATTAGATAGTTAGATAAGATAATAAATTGTGAAGTCATAATAATACCTAAAACCTTGTTTTTATATATTTTAAATAGGTTACGCTCATTTTATTTTTCCTACCTAGCTCTACTTACTAAGTCTTCTAGGGTACTTTTGAAAGCTTGTAATAGGTTCGATTACATGTTAGATTATAATCTAATATAATAATGGGTTTTTGGAAATCATAAAATACTACTTATTTTGTTTAATAATAATATAAAATAATTAAACATTTTGTAAATTTACATGGTGAAAATCAAAATATATTTGAATTAACTTATAAGAATTAAAAGATGATAAGATTTTTAAAAAAGAAAACAGAAAAGAAAAATTAAAGTTCCAATATGAAAGCTTATTGAAAGAAGCATATAAGCTTTCGTCTTCTAATAGAAAACTCAGTGACCAGATGACAGCTGAGGCTGAAGAAGTAATGAAAAAGTTAGAACAATTGCCTTAATTTTTTAAAATAACTAATGTTAACAAACTGCGAGATAAAGTTGAAATACAAAGACATTAAACAGCACTGTATTATTGGCAGAGAAGCTGTATTTAAAACAAATGATATAGACCGTATTGTTGAAATGGCTTGGGAAGACCGTACACCTTTTGAAGCAATACGTTTTCAGTTTGGATTGCTCGAAAAAGACGTGATACGATTAATGCGTTCAGAACTTAAATCAGGTAGTTTTAAACGTTGGCGTAAACGGGTTAATAAAGGGAAAAGCAAGAAACATTTAAAAAAAAGAAATCCAGAAATAAAGCGTTTTAGATGTTCGCGACAAAAAGCCATTTCTACAAATCGCATAAGCAAGCGCTAATGGCAGATAGGTTTAAGAATTTTACTGACCTATAGGTCAGCTACTATGCTGGCATACATTAAGAATTGTAAAATAGAACAGCGGCATAAATATGCTAAAAATTGCCATTATTAGAAAAAGACTTTTAACAAAACATACCATATAAAACAGATAACATGCAATACAAGGCTCAAGACATAGCAAACTTAGATCGCATTACTAGGCTAAAACTCATTAATGCGATAACAGGAATAAAGCCTGCCAATTTAATAGGAACAATAGACAAAAACCAGACGACCAATCTTGCCGTGTTTAGTTCTGTTGTGCATCTAGGAAGTCATCCGCCCTTATTAGGTTTTGTAGCAAGACCAAATACTAAAGCGATGGGGCATACGCTTAAAAATATTAAAACAAATGGCGTTTATACGATCAATCATATTCTTCCAGAATTTACAAAGCAAGCACATTATACGTCTGCAAAATTTGATGCTAGCATTTCAGAATTTACCAGATGTGGTTTTACTGAAGAATTTATTGATGACTTTGAAGCTCCTTTTCTTAAGGAAAGCCTTGTGAAAATGGGTTTGCAATTTAAAGATGCTATTCCCATACCTCTAAATGGAACTACATTGGTTATCGGTGAAATAGTGCAGCTCATGGTACCAGATACAATAATGGAAAGCGGCGATGTAGATTTAGAACAACTCAATGCTGTGGGTATTTCTGGACTAAATACTTATTATACCTTAACGAAAGTAGCTCAGTATCCCTATGTAAGGGTCAATGAAGTTCCTGATTTCAACACATAAAAAAACAATATTTAGCACAATAGTAGTTGCGAATGGCAATACTATATTTAATATCTGTTGTAAAAGTCTATAAATAACCGTTGCGTAAAATACATAAAGATGCTGTTTAATACCACATATAGAAACGAAGATTATCTGAGGGAGAGTAAAAAAATGGTTGGTAAACCCTTTTCTTTATTTGAGATACTAAAAATGGGAAGTATCGGGTCTAGTAGATTGGTTATAAAAGAATTCAGTGAAAATTTACATCCAAAACAGCATATTAATTCAGAACTGAATTATGCTAATATTGAACTGAGACCTAAAGGAATCATTGTACATTTTACCGACCGCTTAGAACGTTATGCATGGGTAATTCCGTATTACCGTTTGGTTATTTATAGCGCACAAACATTTAGCATCCACGCAGGAGGGAATGTGATTAAGTTTGCAAAGAATAAAAATTATAGAAGCAATAAAACATTTATTGATAAGATGATACGTATAAAAAACGAATTCTTGAATCTGGGGTATTATGATGGCTAATCGTCGTGTTAACAATCAATAAATTTTCGGATAAATTTACACAAAATAATAGTGCTAATTCCAAAGAACTATGTGAAGATATGACGCGGGTTAATTTGCAAAATCACACCGTATATTGTTAAAAAAAATTCTACTCTACCTATTTTAAAGTTTTTTACAAAACCTGAGTTTTCACCTTTAATTAATTAATTCATTTTTATTACTTTGCTCTTGTTCGAAAAGTCTTAAATCCGAACGTATTAAGACCGTTGCAAGGGTTTTGATATTTTCTCGAGATTTGGTATCTTTTGTGTATGGAATTTATTAAACACCCAACTCTAGCAGATAGTATTTGCAATTTACGTTCACGTAAGATAAAGCAAACGTTTTTCACACAAAT
>JABSPM010000102.1 GCA_013215095.1 Flavobacteriaceae bacterium
GTGAACAGGATCTACGTTTACTATTAACAAAGAATACAACAGACCGAGTTCGTGGTCGTATAAAAGCATTATTATTACTCAAACAAGGAAAGGTTGAATATCAAAGTCATTTAGCCAATAAGTTAGGTTTTACAGAGAAATGCCTTAAATATAAGAGATATGGAACAATTTGAAGGTCAAGATATACTAACCTTTATAAAAGAACTACCAAATGATGAAGCTTGCAAGGCATATTTAGCAAAAATAAAATGGCAAAAAGGATTTACTTGCAGTAAATGTGGAGGAACAAAGGGTTGTGAAAAAGCAGGATATAATTATCATTGTTACGCTTGTAATCATGTAGAAAGTGCAACTGCAAACACCCTTTTTCACAAAGTTAAATTTGGTTTGCAAAAAGCTTTTTGTGTGGTCTTTGAAATGAGTACAAGTAGTAAAAGTATCTCAAGTATTCAAATGGGTAAACGATTTAGCATTCGTCAAGGAACAGCTTGGTATTTTATGCAAAAAGTTCGTAAGGCAATGAAAAGTAGTCAAAAATATCCTTTAGAAAAGTTAATACATGTTGATGAATTTACTGTTGGAGGAAAGGAAGAAGGTAAACAAGGAAGAAGTTATGATACAAAAAAGAAAAAGGCTGTAATTGCAGTAGAATTAACAGATAACAATAAAGTAAAAAGAGTTTATATAAAATCTATCAAAGACTATTCTGCAAAATCATTAACACCAATATTTGAACAGCACATTAGTACATCTGCTAAAATAGTCACAGATAAATGGAGAGGGTATGAACCTTTGAAAGAAGTTTATGATATTGAACAAAAATATAGTAATAATGGCGCTAATTTTAAACAACTACACATTATCATTATGCAAGTTAAATCATGGTTAAGAGCAATACCAACTCATGTGAGTAAATGGCACATTCAAGCTTATTTTGATGAGTTTTGTTTTAGAATTAATCGATCGCAATTTAAAACCAATATCTTTCATAAAACCATTAACAGAATGGTAGAGAGTAAACCAATTTATCAAAATCAAATTAAACAGACGCTAAATGTATAACTCAAAGAAATCATTTAAAATCACGTTCTTTATAAGACCATCTACAACCTTTTCTATTGCTTGCATTCATACTGCAGTTTTAAAAGCATGAGCTAGCTAGTTTAATGCACCTTTCATAAGATAAGACCATTGCAAAACACCTACGCATAAATTCATTTTTAAAGTTTCACAATTTTTCAGTCTAAATTTCGGAATATAATTAAAAAAAAGTCATCGTAAACGATGACTTTTTCTTCTTTATTTTTAAATCGCCTTATTTTAGAATAATTTTTTTTGTTGCACTATAGGCTCCAGAAGTAAACTTTAGCATATATACACCGGTATTTAAATTAGATAAATCCAAAGTTTTATTGTAAAAACCTGAATTCTTATTCAAACTTGATTGGAATACTTTTTGTCCTGTAGTCGAAAAGATAGCAACTTCATTATTATTAGCATCCAATCTATTATCGTATACCAAATTAATTTTCTTATCTACTGATGGATTTGGATAAATTCCAAATGTTACCTCTTCTGTTACCTCTTCCATACTCAATACACTAGTAACATCTTCAAAATTAAAGGTCAAATCACCTGTAGAACTTCCTGAAAATGAGGTAAAATAAATTCTATACACCGTATCATCCGCATATTTAACATAGTAAGCTATATCAGAATTCACTGTAAAGCCAGTACTTCCGTAAGACTTCCAGTCATAACCTATAGTATTGATATCTGTAGAATAAGTCAGTGTAGGATTATCTGGCATTCCTCCAGGCTCATCGTTCTGAGCAACCTCTACTTCGCTACTGTGTAGCACACCTGTTACAGGGTAGTACAAGGACTGATCACCATAATAATCGGAAAAATATTTAGTAAATACTAAATCCCAATCAGTATCATCAGGAGCAACTGTTACTTGCTGGTTAGTACTAAAAGAATAATAGTTATAAGATACATTAGAAGTCCCATTAGGTACTGTCATCGTTTGATCTGTCCCCCAAGATGAAGTATTTGCATCCCAAACACTATACTGAAACGTATAACCACCATAATAATCTTCATTAAAGAATTTAACATAAGTGCCATCTGCGTATTTAAACACAAAAATAACTGTTCCTTCCACATGGTGCGTATTGGAGTTATATTCTCCCCATCCATAAGTTGCCGATCCTTGGCTTATAGCACCTTCGTTCCATTCAATCTCACTATTATATAACTTCACCCAAGAAGATTCATTAGCTATATCAATGTTAGCCCAATCATTAGGATTATTAGAAGCCTCAAACACTTCTGTGCCTGTAGCATCATTAATTCTTAGTCCCATTGAATAGTTACTAGTCCTTAACATTGCTATGTCCCAAGAATCGGCTACCACTGGTGTTTGGGTATCTGTGCTCAGCTTATAAAATACTTGGTTGGCATACCCAGGTGTCATCGTAAGGTTTACTGCCGTTTCTTGTGCTTTTGTTGCAGTAACTCCCAAGATTACAAAAAATAAATAAAGTAGTTTTGTTTTCATTTTGAATTATTTTAGGTTGTATTAAAAATTTTATTGTTCTATTAATAGGTCGTATTGAAATTTTGGATATCCACGTTCACCATTTTCATTGGTAAGTGCCAAAAATTTTATTTTATAAATATTTCCATTTGTGTCTTTTAATATAAAAAAGCGATCCTGAAACACTCCATTAAAGACACTCCTCCAGTTGCTGCCTATAGTGGCTTGGTTTTCAGAAAAACTAGCTTCGTTAACATTCGCAATAGAAAAATCATCATAAGCATATTCTGAAGTATTAACTTGATACGCTAAAGCACCACCTTTTCTATTGTGATATACAAAATCAGAAAAACCATAACTACCATTATCTGGTATAACATTTGTAAACACTGTGAAACATAAATCCCATTTTTCACGTTGAGGCTCTACATCTACAATTGTATTAGTATTAAAACTAAAATGTGAAAAGTTATGCGTTTGATTTTTAGAGATTGTTATTTCTTGGTGTGTCGTATCATCCAGATCGGCATATTGCAACACATAATCCTCACCACTTCTAAGAATTCTTATCTTTTTCCATCCCCTATGCTCTCCCACTATCGCTACACTTCCTACATTAGCTTCATCTGTACCAACTTCATAACCAAGGTTGACTAAATACACTGGATTTTCTATAGCATTACTTGAAATTTCATCTATTGCAGTTTCTAGAATACTACCATTAGGTGCATCTACATAATCGCTATTGTCGGCATTAAAAGTACCAACGGCTACTTGGGATTGTAAACTTGCTACATCCGAAGCTGAAATGGCATCTATATTGGTCTCAGATAAAGCCTTTGTTGCCATATATATAGACCCATTTATAGTTACCCTAAACGCATCTCCACTATAAAAACCAAGATCCCATGAATCTCTTTGTACTTCTGTTGTATTCCTACTACTTAAATCGACATAAACTTGATTGCCTTCATTGGCACCGCCCAAATTTGGCTCTACAGAACCAGAAGAAGAAATTTCTGAACTAATAACCAATTGAGAATTACCCTGAATATTAGCGCCTTGATAATCAATATTGGCAACCGTTAACTTAATAACCGTAGTATCATCAAAATTACTACTTAAGGTTTCAAAAACAATTGAATTTGTATCAGTACCTGTAGTAATAACACCATAGATCACGTTATCAACTGCCTCTGGAACGGTAACATAATCTACCCCATACTCTAATGTATTTTGAGTATCAATAGTTATTTCAAAAGTTCCTGATTGACTCGCAACTCTAGAGTAATCTAGCATAATTTCCTCTTGTGCCGCCATATTTGCAGTATTCAAATCCGATTGGTTAAATGCTACAACAAAAGGATCACCTATCAGCTCATTTTCTTCACTACATGAACCTAAAGATAGTAGTACGATACTGCATAAAAAGGTGTATTGAATAATGTTTGTAATCGTCTTCATAAGCTAGAGATTTAAATTATAGGCAAGTTTCAGGAAATAAGACCTACCGTAGTTCAAAGAAAGTCCAGCTTCACCACTAGAATGGGCATCTCCGCTAGGTATAGTCGTAGTCCTCGTGCGTCTATCCGTAACATTTCTAACGCCAAATACAGTTTCTATTTTTTTATCACAAAATGTGGTTTTTACATTAGCGTCTAAAAAATCGAAAGCATTACTCTTTCCTTTAGCATAAAACACCTCACCATCATCATTAGTATCTTGGAAGTATTGTTCTTGTAACCCCGTGAGTTTATAGTTAATAGAAACACTTGTATTCCATTTTGGAATGCGATAGGCGAGATTACTATTTAAATTCATACTAAATAGAAAATCATCTTTAGAGGCTAAACTCATGCGTTCTAATTCCTGAGAAGTCCACAAGAATGCTGTCCCAATATTAAAATCGAATCGTTTATAGTTAAACTCATTTTTAAAGTTCACGGTAACATTTGTAAAATTATCAACGTTTTGATAGCGATATTCTAAAGGTTCCTGATTTACCACAACAAGACTAATTTTATCTCTTAAACCTAAATATTGAACACTAAAAGAACTCTTAATCAAAAGCTCATTTTCTAAAACAAAGTTCTTCTTTAGACTTGTAGTTATTGAGAAGCCATTTTCTGGGTCTAGATTTCGATTTCCTTGTATATTGTGGTTCACATCTACCAAATAGGTATACACCTCATCATAATTTGGAATTCTACCTCCAGCTCCAATTACAGCGCGCAGTTGATAATTGTTTTTTAACCTGTACTTAGTACTTAATGAGTAATAAGCTGTGGGACTAAACAGATTAGAATACGACATTCTTATACCAGGACGAATATTAAAGGCATCTAGAACCTTAATCTCAGAAGAGGCAAAAACGTCATAGCTGTTTAATGTATTTTCCACATCACCATCTGTTTGACTGCCAATCAAAAATGACTCCGAAGAACCATAACCTTTTATCGCGTTAATTTCATAACCTAATTGAAGATTATAGGTTTCTTTTTTAATAAGGTTACTAAAATTACCCCTAGAAAAGAACACCTTTCTCGATGAAAACTCTTCATTTATATTATTTGTTTCTTGGTCAAGATGTATCCAATACGTGTAATCCTCAAAGTTACGCGTTTGTCTTTGATAAGAAAAGGCTAAATCATAATAGATCTGATTAAGGTATCCGTTAAAATTCAAATGATGTGTAAATCTATTTGAATACAACTCGCGGTCTAAGCCGTAAGGGTTGACAGTATTGGTAGAGGTTTGCGGATTTGTTTCAACTGTTTTATCATAGTCTAAAGTGTGCTCTCTAAGATAATCAAACTTATAAAAAACTTTAAAATTATCCTTTTTGTACTGCATCAAAAACTTCGTGTTTTGCATCTCTCTAGGTAGCCATTCATGACCGCGTTTACCATCATCAACATCATAATATGGACCGTTGTACTCGCTCCAGTAGCCTCCAAAATCATTTCTTAAATACGATACATTTGCGTATAAGTGCTCTGTAAAATTATGACCTAGTTTAAGCGATTGTATATGACGACCTTTATCAAACCAACCATACTCAGATTCTACAGTCTCCTCTTGAAGATATATAGAAATATCTGTATTATTTACAGAGGACTTTTTGGTAATTATATTAATGACTCCAGTCAATGCATTAGAACCATATTGTACCCCCATAGCTCCCTCTACAATTTCAATACGTTCTATATCGTCTGTATTGATTAAATCTAAATCTGAATAGTTACCAAAACCACTTTCACTTACCAAAGGCACATTATCTATCAAAATCTTAAAATATCCTGAATCTAATCCAAAAAGCGAAACCTCAGAACGACCATTTTCACCAGGAATCACAATAAGATTTAAGCTTTGACTCAATAAATCTGCCAAATTAGTCACTGCACGCTGCTTTATATCTGCCTTTGTTATAACTTTAACATCGTATATAGACCGATTTACTGATTGCGGATTGTGCTGAGCGGTAACCACAACTTCTTCTAATTTTTGTGTTTTGGTCGTGTCTTTTTTTACCGTCTTAAACTCTTGCGCGTAAGTCAGTCCAATCAAAAAAAATGAAAAATAAATTGCTAAATATTTTTTATTTAGAACCATTCTTAATTAAATTTGTGGCAAATATATTAAGTTATTTTTATTTAATCTTAATTAGAAGATACGAAAATTGACTTTTTAACACTTATAAAACATTCATTTGCATAAGACCGATGTATTTATTTTAATTAAAAATCAAAGTTTTAACTTAAAACACAACAAATCCTTACTAAAATGTACTTATATGTGAATTTAAAGTAGGTATTTAACCAAATAAGCACCAAAACCTAAAATACGACTAACTGTTACAAAATGCTATTAAACACTACATATAAACATGAGATAAGTATTACATTCATGCTTATACTTAGTACCATAGTCCTGTATGGGCAAAATTCAAATGTTTTTTTAGACAGAACCTATTGGAAAGACAATCCAAGCATTGCACAGATAGACCAAAAAATAGCAGAAGGTAACGCTATTTCAGAATTGTCTCCATATGCTTTTGATGCTGTTTGTTGGGCGCTTATTGAAAAGACTGATAATACGACTATAAAATATCTTTTAACGAAAGAAGGAAATGATGTTAACAAAAAAACTCATGATGGAAGAACCTATATTTTCTGGGCTGCTTATCGCGGTAATCTAGACATGATGACCTATCTACTAAATAAAGGCGCAAGGACCGATATCATTGACAGTCATGGCTATTCACTTCTTAATTTTGCCGCTATCACAGGGCAATTAGACACTAAACTTTACGATTTTTGCATCGATAACGGTGCAGATATTACAACTGAAAAAAACCATAGCGGAGCCAATGCTCTTCTGCTAATTGCGCCTTTTTTGAAAGACATCAAACTCATCAATTACTTCACCTCTAAAGGTTTAGATATTCATGATAAAGACCATTTTGGAAATGGCATTTTTAATTACGCTACCAAAAAAGGTAATATAGAACTTTTAAAAACACTTATTCAAACTGGTGTATCATACAAGACATTAAACGAAGAAGGAGGTAATGCCATGTTCTTTGCTGCAGGCGGAACTCGAGGACATTCCAATACTTTAGAACTGTATCATTTTTTAGAATCCTTAGGCATAAATCCTAATACAACCACAAAAAATGGTACTACACCTTTACATAGCATTGCCTATAGAAATAAAGATATCAGCATTTTTAAATATTTCTTATCTAAAAAAGTTAATCCAAATCAAGTAAATGAAGATGGAAACACCGCTTTAATTAATGCTTCTTACAGCAACTCCAAAGAAGTCATTTCACTTTTAGTTAAGCACACCAAAAACATCAACCATAAAAACAAAGATGGCAAATCTGCCTTGACCAATGCTGTAAACCGAAATCAACCCTCTATTGTCGCTTATCTTATTGAAAATGGTGCCGATGTACATGTTACCGACAAGTACAATAATAACCTTGCAGCGCTCCTTTTCAAATCCTACACATCAAAGAAACAAAAGGATTTTGACGAAAAAATACAACTTCTTCAAGCCAAAGGCTTAAAGGTTAATGCCCCTCAGAATAATGGCAACTCTTTATATCATATCGCAGCAGAGACCAACAAACTAAATACGGTAAAACTGGCTCACAAATACCTCAAAAATCATGAGGTTAATACAAAAAATCACCAAGGTATGACACCGCTTCATATTGCGGTAATGAAAGCAAAAGACGCAGCTATAATCAAATTTTTACTGTCTATTGGCGCAGATAAAACCATTACAACGGATTTTGACGAAACTGTATATGATTTAGCTAAGGAAAACGAATTACTAGAAGCAAACAATGTCGATATTAGCTTCCTAGAATACAAAATACAACAATGAAAATTACACTAAAAAAAATAGCACCTTTACTTGTACTCATAGTTTTTATATTATTTGGGTTTAGTACGAAAACAGAATCAACACAATATAAATGTATGATTCAAATGACAAATTATTCAGGTGAAGGTGCTTGTATTATTATTTCCTTACTTAATCCTAATGGAAAATATGAAAAGACCTTACGTGTTTTAGGTGATGATGAAAAATGGTATCATGACATCCACGAATGGTGGAATTTCCATGAACAGAAACAAGCGAATATTGATGCCATAACAGGAGCAACCATTGCTGGAGGAGAACGTTCCATCAACGTTATAGAAATAGAACCAAGTAAGATAGATACGGGTTATAAGCTGCGCTTTGAAACGGCTGTCGAAGATCAAGAATATTATAAAAATGATATAGAATTTGAGCTCACTTCTCAAATGCTACAGCGCAAGGTAGAAGGGCATGGATTTATCAGATACATCCGTATCATGCCAAAAAAATAACCTTAAACTCATGACAATTTCTATTTGGAGATATAGCCATCTTGCTTTGGCTATATCTTCTTCTGTTTTTATATTATTAGCGTCCCTTACAGGAATTATTCTTGCTGCTCAACCCATATCGGAACAACTACAACCCTATAAAGTAGAACTTCTAGATACGATTTCATTGGCAGAAACCATAACAACACTTCAAGCGAGTTATACCGAAATTATTGAAATTAAAAGAGACCACAATGACTTTATAATAGCTTCTGTTTTTACTGAAGACGGCACAAACATAGACGGTTATTTCAACCCCTTAACAGCAGAATACTTGGGACCTGTTATTGAACCTTCTCCATTTTTTAAATGGGTAACGAGCTTGCATCGTTCGTTATTTTTAAAGCGTACGGGAAGAATTTTGGTTGGAATCAGTTCATTTTTATTGTTTTTAATAGCTACAACTGGCACTCTTCTAATTCTAAAACGACAAAAACGTTTTATCACTTTTTTTTCTAAAATTGTAAAGGATGACTTTAGTCAATACTGGCATATTGTTTTAGGGCGTTTGTCACTCATTCCAATACTTATAATCACTATAACTGGTGTCTACCTTTCACTAGAAAAATTTAAGGTCTCACAAAAAGAAAACAGCAGTCATACCATCAATTATGACACCATAAAAAGCACTCCAAAACTAGATATTAAAGATTTTGAAGTTTTCAAAACCCATTCGCTACTAGATCTTAAATCCATTGAATTTCCATTTTCTCAAGCTATTGAAGATGTATTTACATTACAACTCAACACTTCTAATCTTATAATCAATCAATATACAGGAGAAGTCATTAGCGAAGTCAAAACACCAACAACTCAACTTTTATCGTCTTTAAGTCTTAATTTACATACTGGAAGAGGCAACGGTATTTGGGCCATCATTTTAGCTATTGCATCAGTCAATATTTTATTTTTTATTTATTCTGGTTTTACGATGACGCTTAAACGTCGGAGCAGTAGAGTAAAAAACAGTTGCACATTTAGTGAAGCAGAATATATAATCCTTGTGGGATCAGAAAATGGAAGTACAAATCGGTTTGCAAATGCATTTTACAAAGCACTTATAACTCAAAACAAATCCACCCATATCACAGAGATGAATGCTTACAAACCTCATCCTAAACTCAAACATCTTATTGTGTTTACAGCAACCTATGGTCAAGGAGAAGCACCTAGTAACGCCAAGCATTTTATAAAACTGGTCCATCAAACAGCACCAAACAATGCAATTTCATTTTCTGTACTAGGTTTTGGGTCTTTATCTTATGCCAATTTTTGCCAATATGCTTTAGACGTTGACACCGCTTTAAATGGGAAATTTTATCAACTCATAAAACCCTATACAATTAACGACAAATCTTTAGAAGTCTTTAAACAATGGGTAAGAGCCTGGTCTAAAGCTATAGCACTAGACATTAATATTCCTGAAAACATCATAAATACAAGCCCTAAACGATTAAAAAAATTTAAAATTACAGGTAAAACTAATGCCAATGAACAAGTAGATAATACGTTCTTAATACATCTAAAACCTAAAACTTACACCCATTTTTCCTCTGGTGATTTGTTAGCAATATATCCAAAAAATGACCATAGGGAACGCTTATACTCGATAGGTAAAATAAACAAAAAACTACAACTAAGTATCAAATTGCATTCTAAAGGCATTGGCTCTAATACGCTTTATAATTTGGATATTGGCGACACATTAAAAGCCCGAATTATTAGAAATAAAGCGTTTCATATGCCTCAAAAATCAAAAAGTATCATAATGATTGCCAATGGTACAGGTATTGCTCCTTTTCTCGGTATGATAGCTCAAAATAAAGCGAAAGACATACACCTCTATTTTGGCCAAAAAACCACAGCATCTAAAACACTTTATTACCAACAATTACAATCCGCACTTCAAGCCAATAAATTAAAAGCAATCCATTATGCCATTTCAAGAGCAGAAAACAAATGCTATGTTCAAGACCTTATTTTAAAAGACCATATACATATTATGCACACTCTAAATCGTAATGGGACTATCATGATTTGTGGGTCTTTAGCAATGTACAAGGAAGTTATTAAAGTACTGCAACAAATTATCAGCAATCATCTAAGCTCAAATCTAAACGATTATATTAATAACGGACAAATAACCTCTGATTGCTATTAAATTATAACGTCTACTTCAAAAAAATTTAAGATTATAAAATATTGAAGTAATCTAAAGCTTCGGACTCACAATCTTTAAAACTTACAAAATATGAAAGCATGATTTTTCAAAATCTACAGAAAAAGTTAGATTTTTAAATCGTTATTTTTATTTAGTTTTAATAAAAATAATATCTTTGCCTAAAAAACAAATAAAAAAAATATGATGAAAAAATATATTCTTTTAATTTCAATTTTAGCTTCAACAATTTTGTTCTCACAAACCACTGACGTGATAACCAATATCAATTTCCCAGGCGGTGTTGTAACCAATAATAGTGATTTGTACGTTTCTGATTGGCTCAATGGAATTATTTATAAATATGATTTAAATAATACTGATAATAGTCCTGTAATTGTTGCCAATAATTTAATTCGAACTTATAGTTTACATATAGATAATAACGATTTGTATTTTTGTGACACCAATGCTAATACTGTTTATAAAATTGATATAACACAAACAAACCCTACACTTGAAACTGTCGCCAATAATTTAAACGGTCCTTATGGTGTTTTTGTACACAATAATATCTTATATGTAGCAAACCATTTTGGAAATACGATTTCTAAATTAGATTTGTCAAATAGTAATGCTACATTAGAAACTTTCGTCACTAATTTGGATGGTCCTTTTGATTTAGCTGTTGTTGGTACTGATTTATATTTTACACAAAGAACAGCGGGTAAACTTTCAAAAGTTGATTTAAACAATCCTACAGTTGTCTTGGATGTCTTGACAAATTTGGGAGTTCCGAGTGGATTGGCAATAAAAGACCAAGAGCTTTTTATAGCAGAACCCTATTTAATAATAGATAGCGCTTATTTACCAGGTAGAATTAGTAAAATAAACACAAGTGATCCAAATCCAAATCAAGAAATTATATATCAATATTCTGGAGATCAAAATAACGCTTTCGATCATTATGGTCAACACCTATTTATAGATGGAAACATTTTATATATTGGAGAATCTTATGCTAACAAAGTAGTAAGTCTAAACTTAGATAACTTAAGTTTATCAGAATATGAAAATAAAAAAGAGCATTTGAAATTATATCCAAACCCTGCAAATGATTATATACAAACTACTGAGTTTTCAGAAATCTTAGATTATAAAATTTACAATTCACTAGGGCAAAACTTACTTTCTGGAAAAACTCAAAACAATATGATAATTGATATTAGTTCCCTAGATAAAGGAGTATATTTAATTCAATTTTCAAATGATATAACTAAAAGATTCATTAAAAATTAAACGCTTTAGAAACAACAGAACCACATCAAACAACCTAATATTACATGTCGTGATTATCATATATATTGCAAGTAAATTACAGTCTTTTTAGAGCTTCATTTTTCCATAAATTAAACACTAGTTCTAACAGAAGGAATTCCTAAATGCTTTCCCCGATGTTTACTTAAAAAGTTTGACAGGTGGCGGGTTTTTTAATAACAGTTTTAAAAATCTAATTCTGGTTTATAAGTGAACACCGCAACAAAGTAAACTATCCTAACATATAGTTATACCATTTTCCATTTGAAATGACTTAAATAAAACACTTCTTTCTATTTCAAATGGAAAATGGTATTATCACTAAAAACGTCAATATTTATTATTAATCGTATATAGAACGATATTGAAAACACTATTAGTTCCGGTTTATAAATCTAAAGATGCCGAAAATATTAAAACGTCTGTTATATGAAATTGGTCTGGATATTTAATTCTATATTAAACTTCGCCTTTTATATAGGGTATCCAGAAGAAAATAAAAGACCCTAAATCTCGCTATTTATTAATTGAACTTAAAATAGTTCATTTTAATTTTAAACATTGCGAATACAATACTCATCCCAAGTATACTTAAAAAGGCATATCGAAATCCTCTGTGATCATTTTTTTCGATGATATTAACTGTTGTATTTCCTTTTTTTGTTACGTAATTACTGTGGTCATCATCCAATTGCACTTTCATATAATTTATTTGATTGTCATAAATATTGAACATCATGGTATTCTTAATTTTTGCCACACTACCTCCTTTAAAAGTGATCCTAAAATCATTTTGATGTGAGTGCTCTCTTTTATCTAATATTTCGACATCCCGAAATGGCAATGGTATTCCTTTTGCATCAAATAAAATCAAATTAGATATGATATACTGTTCAAAGGATGTCTTAAATTCGAGTTGGTCTTTTGCATTTTGAAGTTTTGGATTAAATGCGATAAGCGCATTTCTAAGCGTCCACGGAAATTGTGCCTCAACAACAATACTATGGTCTTGTTTTTTTACAACAAAAAAAGCCTTATTAACTTCATGTGCATGCAATGCATAATTACTAAAAAAAGATGTAAAAAGAAAAAACAAATACTTCATCTAATCACCAATCTTAAAGTCATTGGACGGTGCACCTCTAAAATATCTTGGAATACTCGGAAATGCTTCCGTTATCATATAATAATATGTTCCCGATGGATATTCGGGTGTAACGCCAGTTCTACCATTAGCTTCATCCAAAGTACCTAAACCATCAATATATTCGTAATCATTTGAGTAAATACCATTGTAATTATCACAAGGTGCGGTAATACCGTCTCCTGGTCGATTGCCTGATTTTAATTGGTAACTTGAAGTCATTTCGATAATGTCAGAATCCATATCATCTGCTGTAGCATAAGCATACTTATAGTAGATAGGATAGCCATCGGCAGCATATCCAATTAGCGTCATCGTAGTAGTAGAAATATTCAAATTTTCTAAAAACAGGATTGGTGAACTGTGATAATGATACTTTCCATTGGGTTGTACGTGTGCATTATTACAATCCAAACCTAAATTGACATTTAAAGCTTCAAGATTCCATTCCCAATTAACATTAGCACTAATTATACCTTCATGTGGGAATGGTTCTGCCGCAACTGGATCCAGCTCGACACCATTTAACAAAACACCAAAAGCATATTGCGGCCCCCCTCCTGATACCGAAAGTAAAGGAGTTAGTTCATCTGACCAAATAGGATTTAGCGCTATACTATAGGTTTCATTCTGTTCAGCAATAGCATTTGGGTTTAACGCACCTTGTGCATCCCCAAACAATCCTACCATATGATCTGGAATGTTATTTGCCGTTATTATTCTAGACGATGAATTAGTAGTTTCTTGATATTGACTACTATAAGATAATGTAACATCGCACGCTCCTCGAGTGTCATCTAAAACAATGTCAGTTGAGCAATCCTCCACAGCTGTACTATCATTGTCATCAGAAGTATTACAACTGCTTAAGGCAATAACAAAACACAATAATGCTAGTTTTTTCAAATAAATGATCATAAGTATGTCTTTTTGTTTAGGTTTAGGACTTCTATTTTTTGAAAAGGTTTAAACAATCAACATAGCTAAGCCATATTTTATAGCCATTTTAAACAAGAATTACATTCCAATCTCTCTTAACCATCATTTTTTTACAAAATTGTTCACATTAGTGCGTCAATAAAAAAGCCTCCGATAAATCGAAGGCCTTTTTTATTCAATTATAGTATATGTAAATGATTATACGACGCCTTGATCTAGCATAGCATCTGCAACCTTCACAAAACCTGCAATATTAGCACCTTTTACATAATCAATATATCCGTTTTCTTGGGTACCATAAGCCACACAAGACTCATGAATATCACTCATGATTTTATGCAGTTTTTGATCCACTTCTTCTCGCGTCCAATTTAAACGCAATGAGTTTTGACTCATTTCTAATCCAGAAGTTGCAACACCTCCAGCATTAGATGCTTTACCTGGTGAGAATAGTACTTTAGCCGCTTGGAAAACTTCAATAGCTTCTGGCGTAGAAGGCATATTTGCACCTTCAGCAATTGCTACAACACCGTTGTCTACAAGAATTTTAGCCTCTTCGCCATTTAACTCATTTTGAGTAGCACACGGTAAAGCCACATCTGCTTTTACAGACCATGGTCTTTCACTTGCAAAAAACTTGGCGTTCGGATATTGTTTGACGTATTCAGAAATTCTTCCTCGTTTTACATTTTTAAGCGTCATTACAAAAGCCAATTTATCTGCATCTATTCCGTCTTCATCATATATATATCCTGAAGAATCAGATAAGGTTACAACCTTTGCCCCTAATTGGGTTGCCTTTTCGGTAGCAAATTGTGCTACATTTCCAGATCCTGAAACCGCTACAACTTTACCTTCAAAAGAATCACCTTTAGTCTTTAGCATGTTCTCCGCGAAATAAACGGTTCCATAACCTGTAGCTTCTGGACGGATTAAAGAACCACCATAAGTCATTCCTTTTCCAGTTAAAACTCCGGTAAACTCATTTCTTAATCTCTTATATTGTCCAAACATATATCCAATCTCTCTTCCGCCAACGCCAATATCTCCAGCAGGTACATCTGTATTAGCACCAATGTGTCTAAATAATTCAGACATAAATGACTGACAAAATCGCATTACTTCATTATCAGATTTTCCTTTTGGATTAAAATCAGAGCCACCTTTACCGCCTCCCATTGGAAGTGTTGTTAGAGAATTTTTGAATACTTGTTCAAAACCTAAAAATTTAAGGATACTTAAGTTAACACTTGGGTGAAAACGTAAACCTCCTTTATAAGGACCAATTGCAGAATTAAACTCTACTCGAAATCCTCTGTTCACTTGCGTATTTCCATTATCATCAACCCAAGGCACTCTAAACATAATAGTACGCTCTGGCTCGACCATGCGCTCTAATAACATTTTCCCTTGATACTTAGGCGTTGCTTCAATAAATGGAATTACAGTTTCTGCAACCTCGTGTACAGCCTGCATAAACTCTGGTTCATTACCGTTTCTTTCTTTTACAAGATCTAAAAACGTTTTTATTTTTTCTTTCATTCTATAATGAGATTTGAAACTACTACGATGAGTAATAAAATTTTAACAACAAAAATATACATTATCTTTAAAATAACGGCTTTCTTTTTTTGAATTATACAATAATTTTAACCTTAGTTTCGTTTTGAATATATTTATTTGATTCTTAATAATATGTACATTCGAATCATATTTGTTATTTGTTTGTTTGTTTGTTGAAGTTTTATATATTTGTACACTAAGTAGACTATTAACCTTATTTACTATTATGCTTAATTTTAAACGATTATTCGCGTTTTTTTTAATATTTTTCGGATTACAATTTGGACACGCTCAATTAGGCTTCGCACACGAAATTGGAGTTGTTTTTGGACCTGTCGAATTTAGGTCAGATTTTGGAAGTAGAAATGACACCAAAAATAATTTTAGCAATTCAGGAATTGGAATTGGAATTGTTCATTATCTTAATCTTTCTTATCGTAGAAGTTCTAATTGTTGTTCAACCGACGGTTATTTCAATGACCACTTTAAGTTAAGAACAGAATTTTCTTGGAATAGAACCAAACTCCAACATTATGGGGAATGGGTTGGATCTGATTCAGTTACTGAAAATGCGAATAAACTGCGCGCTCATACAGGTGAAGCAAACAATTATAATATAGGAATGGAATGGGAGTATTTTCCATTTAGTATTAGTGCATTTAGTGCTTATGATTTCTCTTTTGCACCTTTTATCAGTTTAGGAGCTCATTATACAATATTCAACCCAAAAGCTGCAACCACTTATGGTGATCAAAATATTTTTAATGCAAATAATTTTTATTCAGAATGGGATGCAGGATCTATAAATGCTGAAGGTGGTACAACTTGGTCTGTAGTTGCAAGTATTGGAACTCGATTCAAGTTAAGCACCTTATCTGACTTAATGGTAAACTTCCGTTGGCAGTATTATGGAAATGATTTGATAGATGGATTAGATCATCAATTGGATTCTAACAAGAGTAAAGATTGGTTATTGTGGCTTAACTTCGGTTATATCTATTATTTAAATTAATACCTACAACAAAATATTAGTAAAAAGCCACCGTTATAATGGGTGGCTTTGATTTTCAGATTAGACCCAAAGGGTCATCCATAATGTTCTTGATATTTCACATATCGTCTTATCATGGTCTCATGTGCTTGCAAAATATCCTCGTGACCAAAAATGATTTATCCAGTAAGGCATCTGCTTCAAATTAGGATACCTCTTAAACAACTTAATAGCTAATTTACCTTTTAATATACCCATATATTTTGATACTGAAACTTTGGGTGAAATGGAACAAACCATGTGAATGTGTTCTTTTTGAGCATTCAACCCTGACACAATAACGTCTTTCAAAATACTTATAACTTGAATATCATGTTCAACTAGTGATTTGACCATACTTTCAAGTATCTGAAATCGATACTTGGGGGTGAATACAATGTGGCAGTCACATTTGTAATACACGGTTAATTTTATATATTTACTTATCCTTATAAGTTTTAGATGAGCAAAGCTAAATATTAGCGAAGCCTTTAAAATATGACCACCGTCAAAGACTGTAGTTTTTCAAGATTAAATTAAAAAACGCGATTGTAATTCAATCGTGTTTTTTATGTCGCTGTTATTTAAAACACTACCTCATATATACTCGAATCTGAATACAGAATTAGAACATCAATTATACAACCATACTCTAAACGAAATCAGAAAAAACTTATACTTTGTAAAGTTATATTTATATAAAAAATAGAATATTACACACTGTAATTTAATTCAAAAACTTTATATGTTTGTAATATTTTTCATTTGAAAATACTTTAACAAAACGTCCTTTCCTACTTTCTCTTTCAGTATAAAAAGAAACCGTACCTAAGACTATACTTTTATTTTCTACTTGATATCTAGAAAAAAATCATCTCTTTTGATTTTATGATACTTTCAAATAAAAAAAGGTATTAAATTAACTCATTCAACAACAGATGCTCTGCAATTTGAACTGCATTTGTGGCAGCACCTTTTCTTAAATTATCTGATACAATCCACATATTTAAAGTGTTGGACTGTGTTTCATCTCTTCTTAAACGCCCTACAAAAACATCGTCTTTTCCATTGGCATAAATTGGCATTGGATAAACATTATTTTGAACGTCATCTTGCACAGTAATGCCCTCAACGCGACTTAATAATGTACGAACATCATTCAAATCAAAATCCTGTTCAAATTCTACATTAACCGCTTCAGAATGTCCTCCTGCTGTTGGAATCCTAACAGCTGTTGCCGTAACAAAAAATGAACTGTCATTAAGGATTTTTTGTGGCTCTTTGGCTAACTTCATCTCTTCTTTTGTGTAACCATTTTCTAGGAATACGTCACAATGTGGCAAGGCATTCTTTCCTATAGGGTGTGGGTAAGCCATCTCTCCTTCAACACCTTGAATTTCATTTTCTAATTGTTGTACAGCTTTAACTCCTGTTCCTGAAACCGATTGATATGTGCTTACGACTACACGTTTCATTTTATACTTCTTATGAAGTGGTGCTAAAGCCATTACCATTTGAATGGTAGAGCAATTAGGATTAGCAATAATTGTATCGCTATGTGTTAATTCTTGTGCATTAATTTCTGGTACAACAAGTTTTTTTGTAGGATCCATTCGCCATGCAGAGGAATTATCTATAACTTTTGTCCCAACTTCGGCAAATTTTGGTGCCCATTCCAAAGAGGCACTCCCTCCCGCAGAAAAGATAGCAATTTCAGGTTGCTTATCAATAGCGTCCTGCATGCCAACAATCGTATAATTGGTATTTTTATAGGTGATTGTCTTACCTAAACTTCTTTCTGAAGCCACAGGAATTAATTCTGAAATTGGAAAATTTCGATCTTCCAATACTTTTAACATTACGTTGCCTACCATACCAGTGACACCTACTATTGCTACTTTCATTTTTCTAATTCATTAAAATTTAAGTTCAAAATTACATAATAGCTTTTAATTATAACCATATCAGTTATAGAATAACAAAAAAAAAGCACGATATCGTGCTCTTTCTTTTTAATATAGTTGAACTTATTATTTCTTTAATAAATCTCTAATCTCAGCCAATAAATCATTGTCAGATGGTCCAGCTGGTGGTGGTTCTGGAGCTGGTTCTTCTTTTTTCTTCATTTTATTCACTCCTTTAACCATCATAAACATGACAAAAGCAACAATAACAAAATCAATAAGATTGGTTATAAATGCTCCCCATAATACAGCTACTTCACCTTGCATAATACCTTCCGCGTTTGCAACACCTTCCTTTAATACATATTTTAAATCTTTAAAATCGGACTCAAAAATTAATCCTATTAGCGGAGAGATAATTCCTCCTGTAAATGAAGTTACTACTTCTTTAAAAGCAGCACCCATTACAAAACCGACTGCTATGTCGACCAAATTGCCCTTCATGGCAAATTCTTTAAACTCTTTTAGCATAATGTAAGGTGTTTTATTAGTTATAATTAACTACTAAAGTAATGAAAAATGTTAAAATGTTAAAAAAACTTAAAGTATTTATTTCACAATACGACGTTTCACGCGCTGCGATATGGCAGTAATAAGTTCGTAGGCAATTGTACCGGTAGTTTTTGCTAGCTGTTCTGCTGTATACTTTCTATCAAACAGGATGACTTCATCACTTTCTTTACAGTTTATACCTGTAACATCAACCATAATCATGTCCATACAAACGTTACCAATAATAGGCGCCTTTTTATTATGAATACTAACAAATCCCTTTCCATTACCATAAGTTCTGCTTATGCCATCTGCATGGCCTATAGGAATAGTAGCTATAGTTCTAACGCTATCACTTTTATAAGCCCTATTATAGCCAACAGATTCTCCTGCATTAATGGTATGTATTTGGGAAATAATAGATTTTAGACTTGCTATTGGTATTAAATTATTGTTTTCTTTATCACTATTTCCAAATCCATATACACCTATACCACTGCGTACCATATCAAAATGCGCTTCAGGATAATTCAATATTCCTGACGTATTACACAAGTGTCTTAAAAACGCATAATTAAGTTGTTTTGAAACACGAGCGCATATGCTCTTAAATGTTTGGATTTGAGTTGTGGTAAAATCATAGGCGTCAGTATCTTCACTCGCCACCAAATGAGAAAATACAGAAGCTATATTGACCGCGTTAGTAGCTTTTAATTTCGAAATGACAGCATCTACATCATTTTCCGTAAAACCAAGGCGATTTAATCCTGTATTGAATTTGAGATGAACAGGGTAATCTGTTTGATTTTGGTCTTCGGCCAAGGCGATAAATCCATCTAAAACCTTAGTGCTATATAGGTTAGGCTCTAGACCATAAGCTATGAGTAACTTAAAATTTACCGGTTGAGGATGCAATACAAGAATAGGTTTTGTAACACCAGCATCTCTTAGCGCTACACCTTCTTGTGTATAAGCAACCGCAAAGTAATCTACGCCTATATTTTGCAAATGGTTTGCAATAGCATCTGCAGCATTCCCGTAGGCAAAGGCCTTTACAACTGCCATAAACTTAGTGGTATCAGCTAATTTTGATTTGACGTAATCAAAATTATGAGTCAGATACTTTAGGTTAATTTCAAGAACGGTTTCTTGTGTTTTAGACATCGGACTGTTTCTCATTTGGCGAGAGTTCTTCAGCGTCATTAATATGAATCTGCTTTATCTTTTCTCTCATAGTTGCTTTATAATATGCAGCTCTGCTTAGGGGTTCGTATTCTTGATTTTCTCCAAGTAAAACTAGGTCATCACTTTTAGCTTTTCTATAGCTATATTGTGCTAAATTACCTGTACGTGTACATACTGCATGTACCTTAGTCACATATTCTGCTGTCGCCATAAGATTTGGCATTGGACCAAAAGGGTTTCCTTTAAAATCCATATCCAAGCCAGCCACAATAACACGAATACCTTTATTCGCTAAATCGTTACAAATAGTTACAATTTCATCATCAAAAAATTGTGCCTCATCAATACCAACAACATCACAACCATCTGCTAAAATTGGAATATTTGCAGCTGCGGGAACTGGCGTAGATCGAATTTCATTATCATCATGAGAAACCACTTTTTCATCATCATAACGCACATCAATTGCAGGTTTAAAGATTTCTACTTTCTGTCTGGCAAATTGGGCACGTCTCAATCGGCGAATCAGTTCTTCAGTCTTCCCAGAGAACATGGATCCACAAATAACTTCAATCCAACCAAATTGTTCTTTATGATTTACTGTATTTTCGAGAAACATTTTGTAATTTTAACACTAAAATAAAGGCACCCTTCATTTGTATAAAGGTGATGCAAATTTATTAAAAAACAAAAAGCTTAGATAGATTAAATTTAAAAGTTATGAAGAAGAAACTAGAATCAGAACTTATTAGTATTGCACACCGCATATTAAAACTTAAAGGTAAAGAAGATGTTAATCAAATGCATACGGAAGTTACCAGACTATATGAGAAGCTTACCGTTTTAAAATTTGCCAAAGAAAATTTTGAAGAACAAATGCCTACAATAGGCAACACTATTGGTAATGACTCTTCTTTTTTCGGAATGTTAGATACTGCCTTTAATAATACTATTAGTGATAATATTGAAGTTGAAAACAAGGTCTATGTGAATATGGACACCGTGGAAGATGATGGTATTATGGAGCCTGTAATGGAAAAAATTAAGGATATTGTAGCGCAGATGCCAGAAGAAAGTCAACAAGTAGATTTGCTTTTTGAAGAAGCCGAACCAAAAGTAGAGCGCATAAAAAATGACTTTGAAGATATCACCGCAGATTTTGCGGAAATGCCAATTTTCGAACCTGTGTCTGAGGCTAAAGAACCGCCTCAAAAATCTCTAAATGACAGATTAAAAAGTCCTAGTTTCAATATTGGATTAAATGACAAGCTTGCTTTCATCAAACATCTTTTTGATGGTAGTAGTGAAGACTATGAGCGTGTTTTATCACAGCTAAAGACTTCTATGAATTTTCTAGAAGCCCGCACCTTAATTCAGAACATCATTAAACCAGATTACAACCATTGGCAAGGAAAAGAAGACTATGAAGAGCGCTTCATGACAATTGTTGAAAATAAATTCAATTAACTTTTTAGATGTTTACGCCCTAAAAAATGACAAATAATCCATTCTAATAAAAGTATTAATATAGTTTTTATAAGAAAATTAGACGTATAATTATTCTAGTATTACTCCTATGTTTTAGGTATTCTACTGTCTTATACCTTTTTCCATTTGAAATTACTTTAACAATACCATCTCTACTCCTAAATTACTCAATTAAAATGCGCTTTTTTGCGTTAGATAAAAAATCATCATTTTTCTAACGTATAATTTAACAGAAGAACTGGTATAAAACGCGCTTATCTCCGTTTTTTTGACCTAACAAACCTATTAGCGCTTATAAGGACGCTTGGTAAATATGCTCAAAATAATGCAATAATAGTGTTAAGCGCATGCAACAAACGTCCACTTTGAACTAAAAAACAACTCCAACTCAAAACTAATTAAGACCGAGTCCATTCACAAAAAACAAACGCAAAAGACAAGATGCTTAATACGATTATAGTTGTGTGTCGTATTTTGTCTCTATAGGATTTGGAATACTTTCATCATCTTCTCCAATAATTTGACGAATATCTATTTCTATACCTCTTGCCATGGTAGTAATTGGCACATCGTTACTACTGCCTTCAAACGGATTTTCGCTCACATCACCAATGCGTTCCATCGTATGAAACACCCATGAAATTACAATACTAAATGGAATTGTAAACCAAACAAAATTCTCGCCAATTAATTCAATTAAATAATGATATCCGCCTTCTGGGAGTATGCCGTTTACTTTCCATGTTTCGGTTAGATTAATGATTTGTTTTCCAATTTTATCAAATTCATGCATAATTCCGTAAGGTAAAAGAAAAATGAAAATCCACACAAAATATCGATTTAGAGTGGCAAATTGTCTTGGATAGGGGAAATTTTTAATCCGTTCTACTTTACCTTGAAGTGCATAAAACTCAACCATCATTTTTTCCATCTCTAAAAAAGAAAACTCCCAAATATATCCCCCTTCTTTTAGGCGACGTAGCTGTTTGGATTGCAGGTTGATACATGCGGCTTGTTTATTTTTTTTACTTAAAATAAATGCTTTCTCCTTATCGCTTACATACCCATCAAGTTCTTGTTCTAGTGTATATGTACGTTCCCGAATATCAAACTTTCTCATATACTCTTGGTCTGCTTTTCTTATGGTTGTAATTTCCCAAGGTTTTGGAGCTCGTAAAGCATGGCGCAACGCGCTCATCCAAGCTACATGTCGCAGAATTAATTCTTTTCGAATACCAAATAATTCGGCTTCTGAAAGTTTGTTATCTGTATGTTCATTGGTAATAAAATCATTGGTCATCATTGCAAAAGACCGAGATGCATTTACGATTCCTCCCCAAATTTTTCTTGCCTCCCATAATCTCGCGTAGGACGCATTATTCTTAAAACCAACAATAAACGCTACTGCAGTACCAACTAAGCCAATAGGCAACCATGGTAAATGTAACCAGTACCACCTAAAGACAGTGTATAAAATAACTGGAATTGTGGCTAATATCAGGAAACTTAAAATATCATAACGTGTCCATTTGAGTAATGTTCCTATGGAATAAGTTCTTCTAGTATACATAGTAAATTAAATTTGTGTAATGTTGTAGTTGCTTTTAATCTTTATTAATAAATTTTAATCTCATTTGTTTCAGTAAACGCTCGCTCTGGTGGTGTGCCAAAATTCTCAACCAGTTGCAATCGCACATACCTTGCCTTTATTGGTGTTTTTAATGGAAAATCCACCCAACCCTCTTTTTGTTCCATATCTGCGGAAATGATGGGGCTCCACTCAAAATTTGAAAGCTCGGCATTTTCATCACCAATACGCTGAAGATTAGGCGTATTGGAAACAAATATATTAATTTTAGAAGCCAGCTCATCCAAAGGACTAATTGTTGCTCCCACATTATGAAATATTTTTATTCGCTTTATAGTCTGTGTTTCGCCAAAGAAACTCAGTATAACTTCAGCTGGCCCGTTGGTTGGGGCACCCCAGCTTCCTCCATTTCTAGAAACATCATTATCAATGATATTATTTACCCAGTATAAAGGCGTTGTTAATGTTGCATTTGTCCACTCAATTCTGGTGTAATAACTACTATCGCGCTTCATCCCTAAAGGGTGCTTTGTTATGCTTTTTTGATATACCAAAACCTTATCTTCTAAAGCCATTGGAATATAAATTCTTTCTTGCTCTTTTAAATATGCAATATCGCCACTGCCACGCTTTGTTTGAATTATTGTTTTATGTTTTCCGTCTAAGAATGTGTAGATATTTCCGTTCATCCAATCCGAGAATAGAAATCCATCTTGAAAATTTTGTATCCCATCTAAATTTCCGAAAGCCTCAGCACTTATAGTTGTTATAGATTTATCTGAAATGGAGACTTTTAATACATGCCCTTTTTTTGCTTCTAAGGCTTTTCCGTCCGTAATTTTACCCCAAGCTCCAATATAGATATAATCGTCTTTGATTAATAGTCCATTTGGAAAATCTAATTCTGGGGTTTGCAGCCAATTTTCAAACTCGCCTTTAAGATTTAATTTGTAAATAGCAGAAGTAAACATATCTGACACATAAATATTTCCATTTGTATCTGAAGCAACATCATTTAAGAACACCGCATGTTTACCTTTATATTTTTTTGTGATTTCAGCTTTATTAATATCTATTTTCACCAATACAGTTTCGTCACTAACAAAAAGGTTATCGCCTACAATTTCAATACCTTTTGGATTGACCAATCCTTTGACCCATTCTTTTTCAATTACAGCTCCATCTAAAGTAATCATACTAATAAAGCCCTCTTTGTCTTGATTTTGGTTGGATACAAATAACACATTTCGAGTTGCATCGTAAGCTACGCTTTCGGGTTGCAGTAAATCGGAAATCGTAAAAGCCAACTCCCAATTTGATTCTTCTGTCTTGATCGCATTTTCTTCTTCAACTAATGGCATTGTTACACGCTCTTTACAAGAGCTTAATACTGTAATTAGTAATAATCCTAAAATGTTAATTTTCATAATTGATTTTCATATTTAAATTTAATATTTCTATATATAACTAACCTTTTAACTTTAGTTATACAGTATTTTGGCTCTAAGTAATAAGGCGAAACGGAAACTTTGGTTTGGTGATTATTTGCACCCACTTGGTAAACACACCGTTTTAGTTTGAAAACTTTTTTGATTTATGTAAAACACATACCTCGTAAATAAAAGAAATTAATTTGTAAAAAATATCTTTTCTCTAAATAAAATCAAAACCAATAGTTCGCTTTGCATCATCTTACTTAGAAAGTATTCGTAATAGCATCAAAAATAACTCTTAACTAAGGCTATGTGATTGTTCTTTTTATCTTGAAAGATAACACAAAAAAGCGCATTTTAATTGAGCAATTTAGGAGCAGAGATGGTATTATATCAAAATATCGCAACTTTAATTTGTTTATTCAAATCGACACCTGTAGGATAAATTTGGTTTGCCGTCAAGCTTTTAAGACCATGAGTCGCTCTGAAATTGACAGTATCTCATAAACTTGTAAATTTTAAAATCTCGGAACTGCATGCAATCCCGAGATTTTTTTTCGTTTTAAACCCGTATTAATATTTTTTAAGCAGCTTAACGTCTGCAAAAATATTAATTAATTAATTCTTCGATGTGATTTCCTATAGCATCAAGTATATCTGTATCATAACCATACTTTACAAATTCTATTTCAGAATTTTGATTGATGATCATGTTTGTTGGATATACGGAGACCTTATATTTAAAAGCAACTTCAGTAGAAGAAGGGACAAGGTTATAATCAAACTTCTGTGTTTTTAAAAACGTCTTAAGACTTTCTTTATTATTGTGTGCTAAGCCTAAGAAAACAACATCTTTATTAGCGTATTTTTTGACCAATTCATTCAGTTCAGGAATTTCCATTACGCATGGCTTGCATTCTATAAACCAAAAATTTAAAACCACTACTTTTCCTTTTAAACTTTCAAGCGTATATGTTGTTCCATTAAGGTCTGTAATAGAAAAATCAGGAGCTTGTTGTCCAATTAAATCTGGTTGATTTATAACAAAATCACCGTTTAAATCCGGTTCATTTTCAACAAAAACACCATCTACTTCCATTTGTTCCATAATCTTCATTTCTTCTTTAGTCGTAATATTCAATTGCACTACCTTACATTCTTTTTGCGCATCCAAATAAAACGCTGGCATATATTTCTTAGAGTCAAATGCGTTCATAATTTCTTGACCGCGAAGACGCTTTCCGTTTTCATCATATACAGCAATACTTTCCCCGTCAAGCATTATATTCACTGTAGACATTTCGGCTTCAGTGGCTTTGGTGAGTCCTTTTAAATATGGTTTATCCTTTTGAGCATTTACTATAGTGCTACTTAAAATACAAATAACAATAGCTAAGATTTTCGTAAATTGATTTTTCATGTCTTTTATTTTTTGTAAAGATAGTTGTTATATTGAATAATTCATGTTAACTAATGTTAACTAGTGTTAATAGCTAAAATAGACCATGACCTTTACATGGTTACTACCGTATTCTTACAAACCTTTTCTAAACAATTTCCACACTCAATATAGCGATTGATAGGCCTAAGTACACTGTTAAACAAGAGGTTAAACTCCAATATCTTGGGTTTTAATGGCATTACGTCTCAGAAGTTATAATCTAAATTTGGTTGCAAGACGAAAACAACCTCGTAAAAAGATAGATGACAGAATTACAAATTAGAATATTGCCTATGAAATACTATAAGCTACCATTTATGACTGAAATTCTCATCACTTTTTCAAGTATAAAAAGAATTTACACCCTGTAAAATATGTAGAAAAATTAGACAAGATTTTTATCCCAGTGGTTATTGTATTATTGCTTTTTACAAAATATAAATTCGTTGTTACAAACGTCATATTTACCCAAGCGCTTGTTCTAAATCTTTTATCAAGTCCTCTTCATCTTCGATACCAACACTTAATCTAATTAAAGAATCTACAACTCCGGTTTTTTCACGTTCTACTTTTGGAATACTCGCATGGGTCATACTTGCTGGATGACCAGACAACGACTCTACGCCTCCCAATGATTCTGCGAGCGTAAAAATCTTAAGTTTCTCTACAACTTTAATCGCTTCGTCATAGTTATTTCCTTTTGTTGTGAACGAAATCATGCCTCCAAAATCTTTCATTTGTGCTTTTGCTATTTCATGATTTGGATGGCTTTCAAATCCCGGCCAATATACTTGCTCTACTCTTGGGTGTGAAGCCAGATACTGCGCAACCGCTTTTCCATTTTCACAATGGCGTTGCATACGTACATGTAATGTTTTAATCCCTCTTAATACCAAAAAACTATCTTGAGGACCACAAACTGCGCCACTCGCATTTTGTATAAAATATAATTGCTCTGCAAGTGCTTTATCCTTTACTACCAAAGCACCCATAACTACATCACTATGCCCTCCCATGTATTTTGTTGCCGAATGCATTACAATATCTGCACCGAGATTTAAAGGTTGTTGTAAATAAGGTGTAGCAAACGTATTGTCTACTGCTAAAAGTACCTTATGTTTTTTAGCTGTTGCTGCAATGCTTTTAATATCAATAATATTTAACATTGGATTTGTGGGAGTTTCTACCCAAATCAGTTTTGTGTTATCATTAATATAGTCGTCTACATTTTCTGCGTTTTCCATGCCAATAAAGTGGAACTTAATTCCAAAATCTTCATAGATTTTTGTAAATAATCGATACGTTCCCCCGTAAAGGTCATTGGTAGAGACGACTTCATCTCCTGGTTTCAATAATTTTATCACTGCATCAATAGCTGCCAGTCCAGAGCCAAAAGCAAGTCCATAATTTCCATTTTCAATACTAGCAAAAGCATTTTCCAAAGCATTTCTAGTTGGGTTATGTGTTCTAGAATACTCATAACCCTTATGTCCTCCTGGTGTACTTTGAGCATAAGTTGAGGTTTGATATATTGGAGGCATTACCGCACCATAAGCCTTGTCATGTTCTTGTCCACCGTGTATCGTTTTGGTATTAAATTTCATGTTTTTCAGTCTTGTTTAGTTATCATTTTAATTGCACATGCTAAGATGGTTTCTTATCATAAATCTAGCCACCTTAAAGAATGCTTCATTCTCTCAAATTTTAGGCAACAAATTTAAGTTTTAATTCGTTCTATTCAAAAGTAAACAATATCTTTAAACACGTTATTATAATTCATATTTGTGTAAGATGAAATCTGTTATTTATGTATTTCTTGCTGTTTTTTTATTAGGATCTTGTACTACCAAAACCCCTCTTATATTTATTGACAGCAACGCCTTATACGAGGACAATGCAGTAATAGAGATTAACATTCCCATGGCTCAGGGCAACTCCGAATTGGCAAAAGTTATTAATTCCAAAATTGAAAACCATGTGGCAAACATGCTGAGTTTTGCCGAAGAGCTTTCAGACACGATAACATTAAAAGATGCTATTACAATTTTTGACACAACTTATACACGTTTTAAAACTGATGTTTCTGAAACAGCTTTGGTTTGGGAAGCCACTTTTAATGGTGAAGTTACGCGCAACTCAAACCGCATCATTAGTATAGCGATAAGCAGCTACTCCAATACTGGAGGCGCTCACGGTCATACCAATGTTAGCTTTTTTAATTTTGATAAAACCAGCTCAAAATTAATAGATATAAATACTATTATTTCTAACAAAGACCGCTTTAAAACTTTAGCGCAAAAACACTTTCGCGCCAATATATCACGTGAAGCAGAATTTTCTTATGACGACTATTTCTTTGAAGATAGTTTTCTATTACCTGCCAATATCGGTTTTAATGATGACGGTCTCATTCTATTTTATAATCCTTATGAAATTGCGCCATACGCCATGGGCATTACAGAATTTACCATTCCATATGATGAACTCGATGCTATAATAGCATTAAACTAATTTCTTCATTGCCAAAACATACCCCAGATGAATACCCTCATGAAAATTATTAAAAGCCATGGCATCTTCAAAAGAGCGTAAAGTGCTTCCTGTAGATGTGGTATAAAGCTCAAATGTCTGAAATATATCCTTAGCATAATCTATTTTCGTTTGTTCTACAGATGAAAACAGCATCGATTTAATTGCTGCAATCGCATCTACACTAACGAGATTCTCGGGTTGCGTTCCTTTTTTGTAGCGCTTTACAAAATTAGAATCGACCGTCATTTCTATGCCAGATAATTTATAGGTTAGTAATTGTTGTGTTGCTATTACATGGGCAATATTCCAAATCATATTATTGTTAAAGCCTTCTGGAATTCTATTTAATTGGGCTACCGAGAAATTGTCTAAAAATGAAGCCATTAGTTTGCGGTTCTTTTCTAAAATATCAAATGTCCACTGCATCATATAAAAAATCTATTTGAAATTGGTTTTATTTGTAAATGTAAACAATCTTATGAAAAGTCCAATTACAATGAAAAAAGTCTATTATCTCAAAACTTGCAATACCTGTGTACGTATTTTGAAAGAGCTACAACTTCCTGACGATGTCATACTGCAAGACATTAAGGAAACCCCAATAACAGTAAAACAACTTGAAGAAATGCATGCCTTCAGTGGATGCTATGAAGCCTTATTTAGCAAGCGTGCTAAGTTGTACAAGGAAAGGGATTTAAAACATCAAAATTTGGAAGAACGCGATTATAAAGACTTCATTTTAGAGCATTACACGTTCTTAAAACGTCCTGTTCTCATTATTAAAAATCAAATATTCATTGGCAATAGCAAAAAAGTCATTATTGCGGCAAAGGCTGCAATTCATAAAGTATAAGGTATTCTTGTATTAGAGCATAAACCCCGTAAAATTATAATGTCATTTTTTTATCATATTTATTCAGTTTCAAATAAATATCACGACTAAACAGCGTATTCAACATCTATGGAAACTTATATTTATGATTCGGTAAGTACAATTGAAAGTGAAGTTTGGGATGCGCTCAATCATATTGGAAATATCTATTGTTCTCCAGAATTTTTGGAGGCCTTTGAAGTTTCTAACCCCAACATTACTTTCAAATACATCATTGTAAAAGACAACGCTAATTTACCTATAGCTTTAGCTACCATACAAACCATTGCGGTAGGCATTGATGTTATTCTAAAAAACATAAAGCTAAAAACCTGGCTAAAGCGTGGTATTAAACGTCTGTTTTGCAACAGTCATATAACTATTATGTGTTGCGGTAATATATTTTTGAGTGGAGAACATGGAATTTTTATTGTGAGAAATACCAATAAAAAAAAGGTCGCCAATGCCATAGCAGCAACCCTGAAGCAATTCGCAAAACAAACACGGCCACTACATGCTATTTTTATCAAAGATTTTTTAGACACCTCCCTAAACTGGACCAATCAATTTTCGCAAAATGGTTTTACTGCAATGCGTGTAGAACCTAATATGATAATTGAGTTGGATGACAAATGGACTCATTTTGGAGTTTATAAAACGGCATTAAAGTCAAAGTATCGGATTAAAGTGAATAAAGCAGATTCTAAAAGCGAGACATTGGAAGCCCGATTGTTTAGCGAGACGGATTTTAAAATTCACAATGATAAATTACAACAACTTTATGAAAACACTATTGCCAACGCCAATTTTAATGCCCAAGTTCTAAACCTTAACACTTATATTAGACTACGAGCAGTCTATAAAACCGATTTTATAGTAAAAGCATATTTCTTAGAACATAAACTGGTTGGATTTTTAACAGCGTTGCTTAATAACAATCATCTCGACGCCCATTTTATAGGACTCAATTATGATTTGAATAAAGCATATGCAATTTACCCGAGAATCCTTAATGATTACCTACGTATTGCTATTGACCATAACGTGTCTCATATCAATTTAGGACGCACCGCTTCTGAGATTAAAACTACTGTGGGTGCACTTCCAAAAGAACTCACTTGTTATATCAAACACAAAAATCCCTTAATCAATCATATCCTAAAACCATTTATAAAACGTATCACACTAAAAGATTTTAAACAGCATAAACCGTTTAAAAGCTAATAACCCGTGTTCCTATTTCTGAGAAGCCCAACATTTAATACCAATGACCTGCTTGCGTTTTGGCTACATGTTTTAAATCATCCAGTTTTCTTTTGGTATCAACAAATGGACGCTACGAAAGGATTTAACTCTTATATGATTCGTCGAAAGTAAAAAATGCGTTTGAAGTATAAACTTAAACGGAATAAAACTGAATGAAATTAATCGGAATAAAAACCTACTGCCAATAACTCCTGTTCGGACTTTAGCCATATTAATGTGTAAGAGCATTTGATCAGAATTAACGTCTTTTATTCTAAGTTCTAGCACCTCTCCAACTCGCAATCCACATCCATATAAAAGCTTTATAATACAGAGATGTTTTATGTTTTGGCAAACAGAAATTAATCTGATAATTTCGTTCCTTGTTAAATATTTAGGTAATGTCTTTTGCTTCCGTTTAGGATATAAATATTTGAGATCTAATTTTCTTGAATAAAACAACTCATAATATTTACCAATA
>JABSPM010000103.1 GCA_013215095.1 Flavobacteriaceae bacterium
TGTATTTGTATCTGCATCTGCAAAACTTGCATGATAAGATACCGTGAAATCCGCAGCAGGCTGAGTGCCTAAAATACCCGCATCTTGTGTGGTTAAATCAAATTGTGCAACACCATCATTACTCTCATCATCACAAACTAAAATGTCTGAAACAGAATTAATTACTGGTAGAGCTGACAACGTTAATGTAAACGACTCAACCTCATAACAACCAGACTCTAAATACTCTATACGCACATAGACTACCTCTCCATTTGTCCCTGAATAAGCAGCAGCTGTAGTAGCGTCAATTGCTCCCGTGTCATTTTCTGCTTCCGTTAATGAATTATGAAACGTTACCACATAATCTGTTGGATTAGGGCTTGGTCCCAAAACAACCGCTTCATTTTGTGTCAAATCAAAAATGTACGGCGGAGTAGTTGAATCGCAAATAGTTAAGTTATTTGGTGCTGCATGAATTATTTCTGGATTCATTTCAATACATACTTCTTCTGTATACTCACATCCAAAATCATCTGTTACTCTATATGTATAACAATGTGTACCAGCAGTAGTCGGTTCCACTGTAATTGTTGTCCCTGTAGTATTTACAATAGTGTCATCTGGGTCCCAAGACTCCGAGGTAATTACAGGTGTAAATGATAATTCTGGGGGCAAAATTGCTGGATCAAACTCTAGTCCCCAAGAAAATATATAGCCATTATCTGAAGATAAATTATCTGTTACTTGAATACACCAATCTCCATTTAATGGACTCCCCAATAAAGAATCGAAAGCTTGATGCGGTAGGTAAGTCCCAGGAGACTTTGCAGTCCCTGTTCCTAGGTTTTCTGTTGGTCCATTAACGAGTGTTACCGCTCCAGACATTGAAAAACAATAATCAGCTCCAACCCCAGGATCTAGATTACTATCGTTATCAATTGGCGCTCCCAAATACGTTCCGCTCCCTCCAGGATAATTATGTAATATTGCCGTCTGTCCATTTGGACTTTTAATAACAATATGTAAATCTCCTAAAAATGAATGCTCAATCTTTAAACAAATATCTATTAATTGATCTACGTCATCTAATGTCTGACTAGAATCATAACAATCCACTGTAATACATGTTTCATAAAATGCGCCACTACCATCAGGCAAGAAAGTTGTACCACTCACTGGTGGTGTACAGTCATTTATAAAATCTACGGCGCTTACCACACCATCAATCGTTGTACTTTCGCCAAAACAAATCACAGGATCTGCCGCTTCTGTACCCGTAAAATCTGGTATTGTTCCTACTTGAACCACTTGATTTATTAAGTTTGCATTTGAACAACCATCGGGATCTATACTTGTATTGGTATCATTAATATTTAAATTTACAATATACACTCCAGGTGCATTATAAGAGAATGTTGCCGTTTGTCCATCAACGGTATTTCCATCACCTAAATCCCATTGATAGGTTGCTCCTGTGCCATCTTGAGAAAACTGCCCGCTACCTGTCAAAGTAATATCTTCTCCAACACACACCCTAACATAGCCATCTGCATTTGGGCTAGGCGAAGAACTATCTATCTGAGAAACAATATCTTGACATGGCTCAAAACAAGAAATAGTTGCCTGCCAACCGTCTGTACTCGCAGAATCATTTGAGGTAAATTCAATAGTTAAACATCCACTTGTGTTTGACGCAGTGGCACTTACAAAACCAGGACCTGTTGTACCACTAAAAGTACCAAAAGCATTAGCTGTAGTATCATCACCATCATAAATTATCATGGTATCAGCATTGGGCTGTGTACTAAATGCCGTAAAATCTAATTGCATCAATTGCCCTGCATTTTCAGGACATATTGTATAAACAAAACTCTCGTTGTTAGAGTAATTACTTCCAGTCCCACCAGTATCCAAAAATGTCCCAGAACATGTTGTAATTGTTCCATTAGTTATGAGGTATTCTTGTGAGAACGCCATCATAGAGCTCAAAAGCAGTACGTAAAATAGTATTATTTTATTCATGTGTAGTCTAGATTATCTTTGATGTTGAGATTTAATAATTATAAAATAATTTGTATGATCTACCCTATACATATGGGTTCCTAAAGCATAAAAACTAAAATTATATTTTAAAGGGTTAAAAGTTGCCATATCAAAGACAACATCTCTTTTTAATGTTTTAACATAAGCATCAAACAAAGCCACTTCAGATAACAAGGTGCATTTTTTTTGATCTCTTGGATTTGATATCTCAATTATTTCAAATCTATTTCTTAGAATATTTTTAATATCCTTTAAACGTTGCGGTCGACTTAAAATATCCGTTTCTAAAGCAGCACCATAAACCTCCCTAAGCATTGCAGTTTCAGCAGAAGTCAATGGTTTATTTACATTAGAATTATACTTTACCAAAGGCAAAGGTTGTCGTTTTTTTAAGGATTGAGCATTTGTATTCGAACTAAGAAAAGCGCATAGAAATAAGACTATCAGAGGGATTAAACGTTGCATTACTGTTTATTTTATTTATTTTCGAACTCGAAAAATAGTAAAAATATACAAACTATTTATATATTTTTCGAATTTAAAATAATGTTACACCTATATAACAAGTGAAAATAAAAAACTCCTACCTTAATAATAATAATAATTGAAAAACGTATCTTTGCATTCTGTTTAATCTAGAGCAAAATTTTAAACTTATAATGAAAATTAAAAACAACATAGAAAACTCTGATTCTCTTGGGGATAATCATATTGGAACTTCATCCGATACTCCTATGAGGGCGGATGCTTTTGAGCTTTCTAAAAATGAAAAAATAGACATCATAAAAGATGATGTAAGACATATCATGGAAACCCTAGGACTAGATTTAACAGATGATAGTCTTAAAGGTACACCAAACCGCGTTGCTAAAATGTTTGTAAACGAAATTTTTGGAGGTTTAGACCCTAAAACCAAACCAAACGCGTCAACTTTTGACAATAAGTACAAGTATGGCGAAATGCTCGTTGAAAAAAATATTACGGTTTATTCAACGTGCGAACATCATTTACTCCCTATTGTAGGAAGAGCTCATGTCGCCTATGTGTCAAACGGCACTGTAGTTGGACTTTCTAAGATGAATCGTATTGTTGACTATTACGCAAAACGACCACAGGTTCAAGAACGTTTAACAATACAGATTGTCAAAGAATTGCAAGATGTTTTAAATACTGAAGATGTAGCTTGCGTTATTGACGCAAAGCACCTTTGTGTAAATTCTCGTGGAATTAGAGACATAGAGAGCAGTACTGTAACTAGTGAATTTGGCGGAAAATTTAAAGATAAAAATATACGCAGAGAGTTCCTTGACTACATCAATATGGACACCTCATTTTAAATTATCACTAAAAAACACCATATCAAATGCCACTTTACCAAGACCAAGAATTAAAAATATATAATTCATTATCTAGTAAAAAAGAAATCTTCAAACCTATTAACGAAGGCTGCGTTGGCATGTATGTATGCGGCCCTACGGTTTATAGTAATGTACATTTGGGCAACGTAAGGACTTTTATGTCCTTTGATATGATTTTTAGATACCTTAAGCATTTGGGATATAAAGTCCGTTATGTTAGAAACATCACGGATGCTGGTCATCTTGAAAATGATGCTGATGAAGGCGAAGATAAAATTACCAAAAAAGCTAGGTTAGAACAAATAGAACCTATGGAAGTTGTACAAAGATACACGGTAGACTTTCATAATATATTGGATATTTTAAACTTTTTACCCCCAAGTATTGAACCGACTGCTACAGGGCATATTATTGAACAAATCGAACTTATAAAAAACATTATAGGCAAAGGTTTTGCCTATGAGGTTGATGGCTCGGTCTATTTTGATGTTCATAAATTTAACACCTCTTATGACTACGGCAAACTCAGCAAGCGCAAACTTGATGATTTGATACATAACACCAGAACTTTAGATGGTCAAAGCGACAAGAAAAACCCACAAGATTTTGCACTTTGGAAAAAAGCTGAACCGCAGCACATTATGAGATGGCCCTCTCCTTGGGGCGATGGCTTCCCTGGCTGGCACTTGGAGTGTACTGCGATGAGCACTAAATATCTTGGAGAGACTTTTGACATTCATGGGGGTGGAATGGATTTAAAATTTCCACATCATGAATGTGAAATTGCTCAAAACGAAGCTGCCGTTGGAAAATCTCCAGTAAACTACTGGATGCATGCCAATATGCTTGAATTGAACGGACAACGCATGTCTAAAACGACAGGAAATACGATTAATCCAAATGAATTACTTTCTGGAAACAATGATAAGATGAGTAAAGCTTACTCACCAAATGCTATTCGTTTTTTTATGGCACAATCGTCGTATAGAAGTGTTTTAGACTTAACTGATGACGGTCTTAAAGCTAGTGAAAAAGGCTTAAACAAGCTCCTTGAAGCTATAGCGATAATAGACAAACTAATCACAAGTAAGACGTCTGAAGGCTTTGACATTAGCACTTGGAGACAACGCTGTTATGATGCCATGAATGATGACTTTAATTCACCTATTCTAATTGCTGAATTGTTTAACGCCGTAAAATATATCAATCAAATTAAAGATGGAACCGCACATATCTCTGCCGAAGACTTAAAGCTGTTATCTCTAACATTCAACGCTTTTATTTTTGATATTTTAGGTCTAAAAAAGGAAGCAAGTACCACAGAAGACAATACTCATAAACTAAACAGCACAATTGAAATTCTAATTAAATTACGAGCAGAAGCTCGGGCTAATAAAGACTTTGCTTTGTCTGATCAAATTAGAGATGAATTGCTAGCTATAGGAATTCAACTTAAAGACGGGAAAGATGGCACACTATTTTCAACCAACTAAACATGCTTAAGAAGCTACTAATAGCGCCTTTTGTATTTTTAGTACGATTATACCAAACGCTTATATCCCCATTTACGCCTGCAACTTGCAGATACCAACCCACTTGTTCGCATTATACATTAGAGGCACTCCAAACACATGGTTTGATACATGGAGGAAAACTAGCGCTCAAAAGGATATTTAGTTGTCATCCTTGGGGCGGTAGTGGATATGACCCAGTGCCAAAGAAAACTAAAAATGGCAGATAATGAGCTGCATCTTGCCTATTTGAAACTCCATCTACCTTAGATCTCCGCGATTATTTCCCCGCACATTAACCATTGATTACAAGATTTTTAAAAATATCATTTCACTTTTTAATCCCAAACACAAAATACTTTTTGCTATGTATTTCGTGCTAATACATAGAGAAACTGTATTCTATATAGTAGTCATTTAGTATTCTTCATTCGTTGTGAAAAACAATTCTGGTAACCTGAGCGGAATATCAGTGCAAAAACACGTAGACAATCATACCCTTTCATAAATTATAGTATTCATAATACTTTCTTAAGCGTCAATTCTCTATATTTACGCAACAAAAATAATTTACATGACGGTATTAAAATTTGATTGGAATCCTCTTACTGGGATAGATATTACAGGAAATTTCAAACTTCACTTTTATAGTCTTATGTGGCTAAGTGCATTTGTAATAGGGCTCTATCTTATGAAACGCATCTATAAAAAAGAAAATATCAAATTAGAGTACTTAGATTCACTTTTCATATATACCGTTCTTGCAACCATGATTGGTGCTCGCATTGGACATGTGCTATTCTATCAGTCAGAATTAATCTCAGAAGATTTCTTTAGTATATTTCTACCGTTTAGTTTTAAAGACGGAATAGAGTTTACAGGTTTTCAAGGCTTAGCTAGCCATGGCGCCACCTTGGGTATTATTATAGGCATGTACCTTTACAGAAAGAAATACACGTATAAATCCTTAATGTGGATTTTTGATCGTATGGTCATTCCAGTAACCGTCGGCGCTGGGTTAATCCGTTTTGGAAATTTTATCAATTCGGAAATTGTTGGAAAAATAACAGATTCTGCCTTTGGTGTTCGTTTTGTTCAAAATTATTACAATAGGTATGAAATTATAAAACTCACTGGAATTCAAAAAACACAAGAAGCATATAATGCTGTTACGGAAACATCACAGTTTAAACCCTTGCTAGAAGCGATACCGCACAGACATCCAGCGCAATTGTACGAAGCGATATGCTATTTTTTAATGTTCCCTTTATTCTACTACCTTTATAACAAGACAAAAAAAGGACATCAAGAAGGATTTATGTTTGGATTATTTTTTGTTCTATTATGGACCGTTAGATTCTTTGTAGAATTTATAAAAGAAGCTCAAGTTGAAGGTCGTGAGGATTGGGTTTTTAACAGTCTTAATACTGGGCAGATATTAAGTATTCCTTTTATTATTGTTGGGCTATATTTTATGTTTGGCTACAAAAATAGCACTAAAGCCTAATGCTGAAAACATCAATATAATCATTATTATCGGTACTATTTCTTATTTATGCATTAATCTTGTAAACAAAAACAAACCAGGAATTAGCACCACAAAATTACATTAAAAAAAAAGGGGCACTTAAACTTATGCAAATCTACTAAAGACAGCATTATCATGTCTCTAATAATTGAAATTGCTATAACCAAATATAAAACTTACCCTCTAAAGTTCTAATTCCATATGTTTTAGAAATAAACTTTTATTTCTCTATGCTATAGCAATTAAAAATTGGATAAAGTATAATATATAAAGTACTTTAATTGACATTATTATTCAAGATAGCTGCATCTATATCATTTCAAATTCACTCATCTCTTTTCGCTAAAAGGAAAAACATGTTTTTTGCTTCATAGGAGAGTCTTAAAATAGTAATAAAAATAATAAGCCTTTCCGTATTTGAAAAGGCTTATTAGATACATCTATATAAGTTACTAGTAATTATGCTTCTACAACATCATCACCTTCGTTTTTATCAGATTTACTTAAAGTATCTCGCATTACTGGAGTTGCAATAAAGACAGAAGAATATGTACCAACAACAACACCTACGATTAATGCAAACAACAGACCTCTTAATGACTCAGCACCAAAGATAAACATTGCTAATAGCACTACTAATGTCGTTAACGAGGTATTTAATGTTCTACTCAATGTGCTATTTAAGGCGGTATTAACAGTTTTATCAAACTCCCAACCCGTATGCTCATTTAAGAACTCTCTAATTCTATCAAATACAACTACGGTATCATTCAGCGAGTATCCAATAACCGTTAATATTGCAGCAATAAATGCTTGATCTATTTCCATACTAAAAGGCATAAATCTCCAAGTAATAGAAAAGACACCTAACACAATTAATACATCATGGAATACAGCAGCTACTGCTCCTAATGAGAATTGCCATTTCTTGAATCGTAATAAAATATATAAGAACACTACAACTAAAGATCCTAAGATTGCCCAAAGCGACGATTGCTTAATATCATCTGCAATGGTTGGACTCACTTTACTAGAATTCATTTTACCAATGCTATTGCTACCATCAACAAAATCGGCATAGGTATATCCATCTGGTAAATATGATTTTAATGACTCGTATAACTTATTCTGTACATCTTGATCAGCTTCAGCAGAGTTCTCATCTACTTTATATTTCGTTGAAATTTTTAATTGATTTGGATTACCAATCGTTTTTACCTCAGCACTTCCAAATACAGCAACTACATCTTTCTTCACTTCCTCTGGACTTACATCTTGAGCAAAACGAACTTGGTACGTACGTCCACCAACAAAATCAATCCCTTGGTCTAATCCAGTTGTAAATAAAGAGCCTAAACCTCCAAGAATAATTACACCAGAAATGATGTAAGCTATTTTACGCTTTCTTAAGAAATCAATATTAATATTTCTAAATAATCCTTTTGTAAGGCCTGTAGAAAAATCTAATTTTCCATTTTTATTAACATACCAGTCAATTAATAAACGTGTAATAAAGATTGCTGTAAATAATGATGTTAAAATACCAATTAGTAATGTTGTTGCGAAACCTTTGATTGGCCCTGTACCAAATACAAATAAAATTAATGCTGTTAAACCAGTTGTAATGTTTGCATCTAAGATTGATGATAATGCATTACTAAATCCATCTTTAATAGCTTCTAGTTGCGATTTCCCTTTTTGAAGTTCTTCTCTAACACGCTCATAAATAAGTACATTTGCATCTACCGCAATACCAACTGTCAATACAATACCTGCAATTCCAGGAAGTGTCAATACAGCTCCTAGCCCCGCAAGAATTCCGAAGATTAATAAAATATTTAATAATAATGCAATATCTGAGAAAATACCAGCTTTACCATAATAGAAAACCATCCATAATAATACTAATACTAAAGCAATCATAAATGACATTTGACCAGAGCTAATAGCTTCTTTACCTAATGATGGACCAACTTCATCCGCCTGAACAATATCTGCAGAAGCGGGTAACTTACCAGCTCTTAATACGTTTGCTAAATCTACTGCTTCGTTTAGGGTAAAACTTCCAGAGATTTCAGAGTTACCTCCTGATATTGCCCCAGAAGTCACACCTGGCGCTGAATATACTATATTATCTAATACCACGGCAATTTGACTCCCCTGATTAAAAGCATTACCGGTCATTTCTTCCCAAATCTTAGCTCCTTTTCCATTCATTTGCATAGAAACAGTTGGCTTACCAGTTTGACCGTAAGACTGACGAGCATCTGTTATTACAGATCCACTTAATTGCGGCTTGTTATCTCTATTACCTTTTAGCGCATATAGCTCGACAATTTCCGATCCTTTAGCTTGTATTCCCCAAGCAAATTTTACGTAACGTAATTCTGATGGTAATGCAGCTCTAACTTGCGCCGTACTATCTAAATACCTTGACACCAAATCTTTATCTTTAGCATCAAAATAAGCAATCACTGAACCTCCTGTTTGTCCAGGACCTTTAATCAAATTGAATAATGGACCTAAATCTTGTGTAGCCTCTTCTTCATTATCACCAATTAAATCTGTAATAGCATCCGTACCTGTAGAGTCTTTAGCAACTTCTTCTACAGTTTCTTTAACACTATTCATAGACTTTAAAACCTCGTTAGCTTCGCCTAAAAATCCTGCAACTTCTTCAGCTTTATAGGCATCCCAAAACTCTAATTGCGCTGTACTTTGTAACAATTTCTTAACACGATTTACATCTTTAGCCCCTGGCAACTCCACTAAGATACGACCAAGATTTCCAAGACGTTGAATATTTGGTTGCGTTACTCCAAATTTATCAATACGTTTACGTAACACCTCAAAAGCAGACACAATAGACTCGTCTACTTTTGTGTTTAAAATTCGTTTAACATCAGACTCTGGTGTATCAAACTGAATTCCTTCGTCAAATAATAATCTGTTTGCAAAAATATCTGGAGATGCTAATTTTACATCGCCCTTAATGGCGTCAAAAGCAATAAAGAAATCATCTAAATAGGAATTCTGACTGTTTTTCTGAAGCTCTTCTGCATTAATAAGTGCTTTGTTAAATACAGGGTGTTTACTATTATTTGCTAATCCCTTTAATATGTCTTTTACCGAAATTTGAAGAATTACATTGATACCTCCTTTAAGATCAAGACCAAGATTCATTGCCTTGTCTTTTACCTCATCGTATGTATATTGGGCAATTCCAATATTAAACACTTCTAAATTTGAAATTGAATCTAAATATCGTGTTTCTTCAAGTGCTCTCTTTGCGTCATACGCTTCTTCTGAAGACGCAATTTTAGCTACTGCTGCAGCTTTAGCTTCGCCTTCAATCTGATTTGCTTTAAATGTGAATGATAACTGATAAATACTTACCAAACCAAACAACAAAGCAAATAATTTTACTAATCCGTTATTTTGCATTTTTAAATTATTTTGGTCAATTTTTTTATAAAACGAGCAAATATAAAATTTACCCTATAACTTGACAATTGTTTTTATATATTTTAAGTTGTAATTAAACTGCTTTTATCTAAATCTATAAAAGCTTATGAAGACACTTTCAATACTTAAAAGTGTTTTTAAAATAAATGTAAGATTTCACAAAATGCACGGCCCTGCTCTTACCTCAGGAGTTTGATATGACCATGTATCTATAGTTAAAGCCAAATTACCGTAAAGATTATAGGCAACCGCTTCAGTATTATTATTGACTTTATTATTAATTTCTGAAGTTAAAGTAAAAACACTAGGCGTAAAATAACGATCACTTTCAACTTTCAGCTCAACAACATGTCCTTCGAAATCAATTTCTGAATCCGATGACTGTTTAATTTCATAAACATCTAAATTATAGGAATCTGAAGATTCGTTCTGGGACTGCTTTTCTGAATGTTGAAGATTAAGGCTGAACTCTTGCTGTACATTTCCTGAAAGTAATTGTTGCACTTTAGAAACATGAACAGCACTGTAATATGATATCTTAAGTTCCCCTTGAACATTGCTATGGACTTTAATATCCGACGCGCCAATATGACGCAATTGCGTTTCTATTCTCGCAATAGCATGTTGTGTTTCTGACAAACTTGGACTTGTATAAGCAAACTTAACTACGATTTCCTGATTGGGAATTGTAATATGCTGTTTACCCAGACCAAGCAGAGCAAAAATTAACACAAGCGTACTGATGTACAATTTCAAGTTCATGCGCCAAATATATAAAAATAAGATTGTTTTCGACTCACTTTTTTACATATAAAAAAAACAGCTTTTCAGCTGTTTTCCAAAAACTTAAAGCTCGTTCTATTTTTAATACTTTGGTAGGTTTGTTTTTACATAACCCTCAGGCACAGTCATATCAAAGAGGTTATCCGACACGTCTTCTTCTTTAACACTATCTGCTAATGAGGTTATGATAATAGTAGACCCCATTTGCATCATACTAATTTCCATTTGTAAAGGATAACCATCAATTTCGGCACCTAATTGTTTCTTGTCTCTTGCCACCTTTATAGCATCTGTAGTGAATACTTTCATAGACACTTCTACACCATCCTTCTTTGTTTTCACATTATACCCCTGACATTTATAGCCCAAAATCGTCTTGGTTTCTAGTAATTTCTCTACTTTAATGTTCTCTAATTCTTCTTGAGACACATCCATATTAATATCGAGATAGGTTTTTCCCATCATTGGGTTATTCATTAAAACAATACCTTTTTTAATGTCACCGTCAAAAATTGAAATATTTTCTCCAGTCATAGCACTTGAGGTTTCAGTTCTTGATTTATTCCCCTTAAAAAAGGTAACTACAGACATTTTCATATTACTCAATTGTGCATTCATTTGAGCATTGTCACTCGACATGGTTTGTGTCATTGTAATTTTCCCTTGCGTAAACTGTTGTGCCTTTAAATTAAGTGCAATACAAGCTAAAAGGATAAACAATATATTTTTCATGCTTTTAAATTCAATGTTAAACATAAAAGATTGCTTCTTACTCATGGCAAAAGCAATCTTTCATCAATTTTTATTAATAGGTATTACAATTCAAGTAATCCATTTGTTTTCTTAACACCCTCAGCAGACTCTGCTAATTTAGCTTTTTCAGCATCTGATAAACTAATCTCTACAATTTTCTCAATTCCATTAGCGCCTAAGACACATGGCACTCCAATTGAAAGATCGTTTAATCCATACTCACCATCTAACAATGCAGAACATGGGAATATTTTTTTCGTATCACAAGCAATAGCTTGAACCATTGCAGATACGGCGGCACCTGGAGCGTACCAAGCGGAAGTTCCTAATAATCCTGTTAATGTAGCTCCCCCTACTTTAGTATCCTGTACAATTTGTTCCATACGCGCTTCAGATAAAAATTCTGAAACTTTCACGCTGTTTCTCGCCGCTTTACCGATTAATGGCACCATACCTTTATCACTGTGCCCTCCAATAACCATTCCGTCAACATCGCTAATTGGAGCTTCTAAAGCTTCGGCTAAACGATATTTAAAACGTGCAGAATCTAATGCTCCTCCCATTCCGATAACTCTATTTTTTGGCAACCCTGTAGCTTTATGTGTCAAATACGCCATGGTATCCATTGGATTACTTACTACAATTAAAATTGTATTTGGAGAATGCTCAATTAAACTAGAGGCAACAGTTTTCACAATCCCTGCATTAATACCAATTAACTCTTCTCTAGTCATTCCTGGCTTACGAGGAATTCCTGAAGTAATTACACAAACATCACTGTTTACTGTTTTTGAATAGTCATTTGTTGAACCTACAATTTTTGTGTCAAAACCATTTAATGATGCACACTGCATTAAGTCCATAGCTTTACCTTCAGCATAGCCTTCTTTAATATCTAATAAGACAACTTCAGATGCAAAATCTTTAATAGCGATATACTCAGCGCAACTCGCTCCTACAGCTCCTGCACCTACTACTGTTACTTTCATATGTTTAAATTTTATTGTGTTGATTTAAAGTGCAAAAGTAACAATAATAATGCGCTTATGTAAATAAATATGCCAAATAAATAGTCACCATAATCTACAACAAAAACATATATTAATTCTTGTGGTTCTGCAGCTTAGACAACAATTAAGACTTTAAAAAAAAGACACCACATAGTAGGTGCCTCTTTTTTTTAAAAATATTTTGGTTTTACCTATGCATCAATATTTGCATAAATTGCATTCTTTTCAATAAACGCTCTACGTGGTGGCACATCATCTCCCATTAACATAGAGAAAACACGGTCTGCTTCACTACCATTTTCGATATTTACTTGACGTAATGTTCTAAATTCTGGGTTCATGGTTGTATCCCACAACTGACTAGCATTCATTTCTCCAAGACCCTTATAACGTTGTACATTTACACTACCTCCAAAACCTTCTGCAATTTCATCACGCTCTGCGTCATTCCATGCATATTGTTTCTTTTGTCCTTTCTTAACTAAATATAGCGGCGGGGTTGCAATGTACACATGCCCATTTTCTACCAACTCTCTCATGTACCTAAAGAAGAACGTCAAGATAAGTGTAGCAATGTGACTACCATCTATATCAGCATCACACATAATTACGATTTTATGGTATCGTAACTTTGACAAGTTTAATGCCTTACTATCTTCTTCTGTACCAATAGTGACTCCAAGTGCTGTAAAAATATTCTTAATCTCTTCGTTTTCAAAAACCTTATGCTGCATTGCTTTTTCAACATTAAGAATTTTACCTCGCAATGGCAAAATAGCTTGAAATGCCCTATCTCTACCTTGTTTTGCAGTTCCTCCTGCCGAGTCTCCCTCGACTAAAAACACTTCACATTTGGTAGGATCCTGTTCAGAACAGTCGCTTAGTTTCCCAGGCAAACCTCCAATACTCATTACGGTTTTACGCTGCACCATTTCACGCGCTTTTTGGGCTGCATGACGTGCCTGTGCCGCGAGAATTACTTTTTGCACAATGGTTTTCGCGTCATCTGGATGCTCTTCTAAATAATCCGTCAACATCTCTGAAACTGCTTGACTTACCGAAGCAGACACTTCTCTATTACCAAGTTTAGTTTTCGTTTGCCCCTCAAATTGAGGTTCTGCTACTTTCACAGAAATAATAGCTGTTAGTCCTTCACGGAAATCGTCTCCAGAAACATCAAACTTCAGTTTATCTAACATTCCAGAATTATCTGCAAACTTCTTTAAAGTATGCGTTAACCCGCGTCTGAATCCAGATAAATGCGTTCCACCTTCATGTGTATTTATATTATTTACGTAAGAATGTAAATTTTCCGCATACGAGGTATTATAAATCATAGCAACCTCAACTGGTACGCCATTTTTTTCGCCTTCAAAAGAAATAACAGTTTTCATTAAGGATTCTCTTGTCGCATCTAAATACTGTACGAACTCTGTTAAACCTTCTTCTGAATGAAATCGTTCTGTAACCACATTTCCATCTTCATCTTTATGCCTCAAATCGGTTAAGACCACTGTTATCCCTTTATTAAGGTACGCCAACTCTCTTAAACGACTTGCCAAAGTATCATAGTTATACTCTAAAGTTTGCTGAAAAATTTCAGAATCTGGTTTGAATGTTACAACGGTTCCCGTAATATCAGAATCTCCAACAGTTTTTACAGGATATAAGGTTTTACCGCGCTCATACTCTTGTTCCCAAATTTTACCATCTCTATGAACTGTAGCTTTTAAATGCATTGATAAAGCATTTACACAACTTACACCTACACCATGAAGTCCACCAGAAACCTTATACGAATCTTTATCAAACTTTCCTCCTGCTCCAATCTTAGTCATTACAACTTCAAGTGCTGACACCCCTTCCTTCTTATGCAATCCTACAGGAATTCCACGACCATTATCTTCGGTAGTGATTGAGTTATCCTCATTAATGGTCACTTTAATAGTATCACAATGGCCAGCCAATGCTTCATCTATAGAGTTATCCACCACTTCATATACCAAATGATGCAAACCACGAACACCCACATCTCCAATGTACATTGAAGGTCGCATACGCACATGCTCCATTCCTTCTAAAGCCTGAATACTATCCGCCGAATAATTGTGTTTTTTAGCTTCTTCGCTCATATATTTTTAATTAAATATTTAATTTTCAACTCAAAAAAAAATGACACTTATATATCATGTCAATTACACACAAAGATACAAAACAAGAAACTCAATTTAAAGCGTTTTAAGACATTTATCACAATTTTATCAACAACTCCACAAAACAACTAAACACGCTTAAAAACATCTTAAAACAACTCAAAAACCCTTCTCAGAAATTATCAGCAATTATCACAAAACAAAAAAATCATAAAACATCTTAAAACCGCTTATATAGGTTTATAAATTTCAACAAATAAGCCATTATTCGCACTATTAAACCAATTTAAATCCGAATTACGCACAAAAAACGTTATATCATATTGAAACGAACTCATACCAAACAGAATATTAATATCTTATCCAATAGCGCTACTGAAAGCGACAACGTAAAAAATCATAGCTCCTTACTTCTTTTGGCACTCCAATCATAAGATGTGTTATAAAGACTTATACACATATGAAGCGCAACTATATAAAGCTATAATGTCAATTTAACGGCATACAAATAAAAATGGAGACGATAACTTGCCTCCTTTTTTATTTTAAATTAATTGCTTAAACTAAAAACCACTATCGCTTAAACACTTTAATTATTTTTGAAACCGCATGACTTGATATTTTAACCATATACATCCCGGATTTTAACTCAGACATATCTAACTGATAAGTCTTTTGAGAAAGGTGCTTAGAAATTACTTCTTGCCCAACTAAGTTGTAAACATCAATATGTGTTAAATTATTTTGTGCTGACACATACAATACATTATCTACTGGATTCGGATAACACCTAAAGCCTTCAAAAGTATTGCTTATTGCACTTAATGTATTATTCATGGTAATCTTATAATCCTCAGCCTCTCCTCTTGAAGTATTAAATTCACAAGGATTATCTCCTGGCGTAGAATCATTATAATCTACAAGTATACGCATTCTATAATCGTCATCTGCCATAGTCTCTGGTACTGTTACAGTCTGTGTTACAGGACCATTAGTATACGAAGTCGTTTCATAAACTAATTCTGTAGCAGGATCAAAACTATAATCTTTATTCCAATCTATCCACATTGCTACTCCTGCTGAGCCTCCCACTAACTCTAAAGTAAACTCAAAACCAGAGTTTGCTGCAACTGCAATTGTCATTGTGTCATAGTAATCACCATAACCATTACTCGCAAATCCACTTGCAGTGTTACTAACATTAACCATGGCATTAGTTGTACTAAAATTGTTGACATAAGTACTCTGCGAACTAGCTTCTGGTTCACAAAAACAAATCTCAGCAGACATTGTAAAGCTTTCTTCCTCACAACCAGAAGCATCCGAAAAAGTATTATAAGGTATTACAGTCGAATAGTAGGTTGTTCCGCTTAATGTTTCACTTAATTCATACGATAGATTGAGAGCTAAGTCTTCTGCATCTAAGACATCATTGCCCCCAGAAGTTGTTCCTATCGTTAACCTATAACCTTCTGCACCAGACACAGCATCCCAAGATATTTGAACACCTTTATTTCCACAATCTACATCGATAGCATTAACCTGTACATTTGTTGCGCAATCTGGAGCAGCATCTGGCGCTACCTCATATACAAAATCATCAATATAAAGCACCTTATAATCAGATGTTCCCGGCTGGTATTTAAATACGATATGTCCTTCTCCTCCAGTATAACTATCAAGCATTACATAGACAAGTTTCCAATTATCTTCATCAAAATTAGCCACATCAAAAGTATATACATTAACAAATGTGTTATAATCTGAAACATCTGTCATCACCCCCAGTTCTAGCACTCCTGAATTGGCATCACCATTGAAGTTTTTATAAGCTTGAAATTTAATACGCTTAGCAGCATCTAAATCCGTGAATCTTGGAGAAATTAAATAGTAATCGCCATCATTATCATAAGAATTTTGGAACTTTACGCTATTTGGAGTTGACAAGTCGACGTTTGTTGTCGTCTCCAATGCTGAATAACTAGCTGTTGAACCCTCAATATCAGCAGACCAACATGCATCTAAATTGGGTGCTATTGTAGCATCAAAATTTTGAGAATATGGCGCTGTAAAAGAACTACATGATGTTGTGAAGCCATATGGACCAGCCCAAATACTCGTTTCGGTACCACAATTTGCACGCACATAAAACTGATAATCTGTGTTTGGGGTTAATCCAATAGCATTATAAGAATTCGAATTTACACCATTAACCACTGTTCCAGTACCTTGAGTAAATCCATCCACACCATACTCTATATCCCAAAGAGATTCAGTGCCTAATGATGTCCAACCAAAAACTGCTGTTACATCAGTAATTTGAGAGACCACTAAGTCGCTAGTTTCCAAACACTCTGAACTTACATCGATACGAATATCATCTATAGAAATATAATATGGAAAATTATTAATATCTCCTTTTATCCCGACGTAATATATACCATCAGTAGCTGGAGTGAAATGACCGCTTAACTTTTGATAATCGCCATTAACAACTCCTGTTGGCGCTACTATTTCATTTGTCATGGCCGAAGCATTAGGAGCATTTCCATAGCTAATGGTCATAAGCACATTTGAAGCGTCAGAATCATCCTGCCTAGCATATAGATCTACGGTATAAGATTGACCAGAAACCAGATTTACAGGTATAAACATCCAGTCGATATTATTATATCTTAAATATGCATTCCAATCACCTGTCCTTGCTGTACGATTGTAATTCGTAAATGTGTTATTAGCTAACCATTTTTGAGAACCATATGCTGACTCTTGTGCCAAACAACCTGCTACATCAGCATCATGAGTATATCCAGATTCAAAACCTTCTACAAAAGGTATTGCGTAAGCTGAGCATGGCGTAGCAAATTCAAAAGGACCAGCCCAAGAACTATATTCACCACCACAATTTGCACGCACATAAAATTCATAAGATGTTAAAGGATTTAGTCCTTCCAATTCAAACGGATTTTCAGTTACTACAACCGTAGTTCCGCTACCTTGAGAAAATCCAGTTGTTTCATATTCAATCTCCCAAGCGGTTTCTCCTGCTAATGACGTCCATGCCAATTGAGCACTTCCACCTGTAATACCTGCTACCATTAAATTGATTGGAGCTTCACATGATGGTGTTTCTTGAACAATAATATTATCTAATTCAATATAAGAACCACTCGAAGCATTACTTGTTCCTTTAAATTGAAGCATAACATCATTATCAATGTAAGCTGTTAAGTCATAGATTTTAATTGTCCAATCTGCATAGCCCGTAAGTCCAGACTCTAAACTTGTATACGTTGCGCCAGCATCTGTAGACACTAAAATTTCAAAATCTCCACCCTATTCATTTTTAAAATGAAACTTCAATTGGGCATTGGTTAAATTCGATAAATCTATAATTGGAGTTTTTAATTCCGATGTATTCCCAGAAGTATTATATGTCGAATTGAAACGCATTCCACGCCCTTCTTGACCACTGTAAGCACTTGACCAATGATAGCTACTACTTGTTGTTGTACCATCAACAGTCCAACAATTTGGCTGACCACTTGATATACCATTAAAATCTTCTATAAATGGCAAAGCAATAATTGTCCCACATGCCGTTGTAAATTCAAATGGACCAACCCATGCACTTGTCGCACCTCCGCAAACTGCTTGCACATAAAATTCATATTGAGAAGATGGGTTTAATGCAGAAACATTATGATTCGCTGCATTGACTGCACTTATACTCCCAGTGCCTAAATTAAAACCTTTATCTCCATACTGTATATTCCATGAAGATTCAGAATCACCGGCAGTCCAACTTAAATCTGCAGAATAAGACAATACATTTGTTACAGCTAAATTTGTTGGACCATCGCAAGACACCGCATTAAAATCTAAATCAACATTAGCTATAGCATTTTGTAAAATTGTGTTTAATGAAATATTAGTCGGGTCCGGATTGGTGCTATCATTTCTATACAAAATAGATCTTGAACCTATAACATCAGTTGATAAGAAATCATCACCACCGCTATCATAGTCTTGTTTATTCTCATCGACAGCAATAATTAAATTATCCGTACCATTATAATTAAACGGCGCATCTAATGTTATCTCAACGTCATTGTTAACCACAGATACTGTACCTGAAAACACTTGGGTCATTTCTGAAGTAGACACCCAAACATTAGGCGTAAACGCTGTTAAAGCGGTGTGACCAATATACACAACCCATTCATTACTATCTGAAATAGAAAGTCCAGAACTACCTTTATATTTTATACGATAAATGTCTCCAGATTCATTAATCTCAGAAGCTAAATAAATACACTGAGAATAAGAGTAACCAAAATATGGATCTACAGGTAGTCCATCATCATCTTGTGTCCCATTTCCAATGGTAACAACTTGAGAAAAAGAAAATTTCATGCATAGAATTAATGCAAGAAAAACATAGAATTTTTTATTCATGATTTAAGGGCTTTTAAATTTGAGCATACAAAAATAGCGTTATTATTTATATTTAGTCTAAATAAATTTTATGTTTTGCTAAATAGAATACATTTTAAACGTTTGCTTGTAGTTTCGATAATAAAAAAATTAAGATTCTGATAAATCATTTATGATTTTACAAAAACATTAAAACCTTAAAAACACAAAAATCCATTTTAAAGGCCTCACGTACCAGAAATTAACTAATAAACAAAGGGCAAACGCATCATAAATTTAATATTTTGAGAAGATATTTATTGCTTAAAGCAGCTTTAAGTCTTCTACTTTTAAGTCCTACTTTAGCCTTTTTGTCTTTTTTAAGAAGGTTTAATGCAATTTTACTTAGAATAGAGAA
>JABSPM010000104.1 GCA_013215095.1 Flavobacteriaceae bacterium
CACGAACTCGGTCTGTTGTATTCTTTGTTAATAGTAAACGTAGATCCTGTTCACTCTCTAAAATCGATAAATGTATCTTTTTGGGCATATCGAAAGATACAAAATATTACAGTAATATCAAACAAGAAACAGTATTATTTAAAAATCAGCAATACAATCCATCAACAGTTTATGAGTATTTAGATCAAAAAAGAAAGAGAAAAGTACGTGAACTTCAAAAACAAATCGCTAATTTAGATGCCAGAATGAGAAAAGTCCAACCGTCATGAAAGCCAGTAAAATCAAGGGATAGTAGAAACGTTACTCAGAATAAACCAAAACAAACGAAAAAATATGAAAAAATATGAAAAAAGTCTTAGGAGTAATAATTGGAATAGTAGCAGTTCTATGGATTGCATTGAAAATATTTGGAAAATATGACTCAAACAATGTTTTATATAATCAAGCTTCATTTGAAATTTATCTTGACATAAAAAATCTTGATATAAATAAATATTTCAGAATGACTAAGGATACCTTTGATATACAAAAGCATAAAATAGTTTGTTTACTTCCTGTTGAAGTACAAGGATTCAAACCAACAAGCACATTAGTTAGAAGCGACTTGAATAATATAGATTGTAATGTCACAATTAAAAACAGCCGATTGATAGATTATGAACCGTATGAACTTAAAGGTTCAAATTTTACCTTTATGATTGTGAATAAAAATGCAAGTACACAATTATTGGACTCACCCTTAGGTAAGAAATTGATATTGTCACAGAAGAGAATTAATCATACTTATAGTAAAGGGAAAATCAATAGATTAGTTCTTTCTGAAAATGGATTTAATGAACATTGTAAATAATCAATCACTACACACAACATTGGCTATAAGTAATTGCTTGAGAATGTTAAGTGTCAATCGGAATATTCTCCGAATATTCCTCACTTTGAGCCTTTTTGCTAACTTTAGTACTTTAAGCAACTACTCATAGCCGAAACCGTTGTACAAAATTATGAAAAAACGAATAAGACTATATAACTTTCTAATTGATTCAATAATATTTTTTATTATTGTACTAGTTTTCTCAACGCTATTAAAAGAATATATTGAAAGACAAAATTTAAAGTATTTAATGATTTTATTATACTATCTATACTATTTTATTTTAGAGTTGACAATTGGTCAGACAATTGGAAAAATAATTACTAAAACTAGAGTTGTAAATATCGATAATAGTGAAAAACCAAATTTCATAAAAATTCTTATTAGGACAATATCTAGATTAATACCAATTGATTTTTTATCCTATTTGTTTTCATCAAATGGAATTCACGATATTTTATCCAAAACGAAATTAAAGAAAATTTAAATTAAATATTAACCTAAATTTTAAAGAATGAAAAAAATGAAAAATGTAATTGCAATAGGATTAGTTGCAATAATGATGTCGAGTTGTGCAACAGTATTTGGAGGAAAAGTAACTGCACACCAAAAAACAAAACCTGCTGCTGGTGAACAACAAAGAGAAGTTCGAGTTGGTGCTTTAATTGCTGATATTTTACTCTTTTGGCCTGGAGCGATTGTTGATTTTGCTACTGGAGCGATTTATAAGCCGAAAAAGTAACTTTGTACAACAATGTATATAAAAATAGCAGTTAAGAGCTAGCCCATAATGTAAGTTCTTTTCTGCTATATTTATATGAAATATGAAAAAAAATAGCATATTCATCTGCTACTTTTCATATACAAATCGTTGTACAACATTACCAAAATGTACTTTCCTGAAATAGGTTGACTAAAAATTCCTCACTTAATGATAGTCACTTATGAAAACAAAAAAAGAACACTGGCGAAAAAAAGCTACCAAAAATCAACTTTAGAGACCACATTGTATTTGTTTTGATACAATCAAGGAGCGCATTAATTTCTTTACTTAGTGTTGTTGAAGGTGTAGGATCATTATTGGGTAATGGTACCAGCTTGATCAGCAAGGCATTGCTTTGTATGGAATCGTCGTCCGGTCTGCGCACATTTTTACTCAATGACTCGCCCTCTTATGATAGAGTGCTTTCAGGCACTCTGCTCACATAAGTTACTCTATGCTTAACATTCCATACCTCATTGTTGTTATTGAGTGCTTCTCTTAGCGCAAAAGCATCGGGATCATAGGTGACTGCATAGTCGCCTTGACGGTTTAACCAATTGCTATCAACGATGGTTTTAAACTTATCGAAATTGCTCTTCTTCGGGGATTGATAAAAGGTCATAAAGCGGTAACCTTTCACCTTGCCAGGAGCAGGATTACTATCATATAGAATGGGATATTGTCACTTTGGAATAGGTGTTTGATTCGCAGAGGTTTTATTGAGGAAACCTTCTCCTGTCACTCCAACGCTCATTCCAAAGCTTGCCCTTTCTTTTTGAGATTTCATGGCACTTGTTCTAATGTGACCACCGAACATGGCGTCCAACTCAAAGTGAAGACCTGTGATCAACCGAAAGGAAAGTACCTTTTTCCGCCCGCACTAATTATAGCCATGACCGTTATGCCCAATTTAAAATTAAATATAGCAAAGTTAAAACCCCAAAATAAGTCAAATTGACTTTTTCGGGGTTTTATAATTTTAATAGAAATCTAATCCCCTAGGCTATTGAAAGAACTCCTGTAAGAAAATTGCTGGCTTTCCTCCTTTAATTACAGTATATCCTGTTTGAGAAAATGTATGTCCATTTTTAGTTTTACCTGATATCATAATATTTTTAGATCCTGCTAAAATAGTACCGAACTAGTCACCAGTATCTACTTGTACACCCATTTCGTGTGGAGTACCCAGTTTTGTAGCAATAATATTTCCTGTTCCATTAGTTATTAATGTACGTTGTCCAATAGCTGGTGATGGAAAAAGCTGATAAACAGAAACATCCGTTAATGGTCCAAGTGTAATAAAGCTTAATTCATTAGCAACATTTACCCCTACATCATTTTTATCCGTTGAAACCATACCAATAGTTCTACCAAATTCTGGGTTGTTTGAATCATTTAGACAAAACATCCAAGGAGTAGTTGTTAAATAACCTGACCCTGCATCAAATGTTGCGTAATATTTACCATGAACACTTAATTTACCTTTCATTGTCCCTTCATTATCTAAAGTTAAATTATAAAAAGAATTAAGTCCTAATGTACCTACAGAATAAGTTCCTATACCTTCAGATAAAATCACTTCTGTTAAAGGTTCATCTGGTCTAAAATATTGGTAAATTGTTACATTCTTTACTTTTACTGGAATTGGTTGCGTAATTTTATTTTTTTATGATTAATTGATCTCTCTTATATTTGTGATGTGAGCGTTCTCCTTTAAAGGTTTGTAAACACTTACAATTGCAGCACCATTTACAGGGAACCTTGTTACAGACTCTGTATTACAGAAAAAATGATAGTTCATTCCTGCTACTACTTGTTGAGACACTGCAACTAACTTATATTTAACCCCTAAAAGATCTTTTAAAGCCTCATTAAAAGCTGTTTGAGCTTCATCACTAATTTCACTTGTGTAGGGCGAGTACCCACCTAGAATTGTACTTTTATTTGTTTTTAGTTTTCATACTCAATTTAAATAGGTTTTTCTGATACCACCTTTATAATTAAAAACTGATAGTAGCTACTCAATCGAATCACTTGTTTTTAATTACGTTCAAATATCTAAAGATAATAGAGTACTTTTTAGAGTAGAAATACCTGTTTTACTGAAATAGATACAGAAACCTCTATCAATAAAGAAGTAGATCATGGCCGTATAGAAACTCGTAAATGTAGTGTGATTAATAGCTTTCAATTTATTAAAAATCAAGATAAGTGGATAAACCTAAAAAGCATAGTGAGAATTGAAAGTATCA
>JABSPM010000105.1 GCA_013215095.1 Flavobacteriaceae bacterium
CATATCTCTATCTGCATTAGACTCCCAAACACCATTGATCTTTTCTTTTATGAATAATATAGGTCGCTCCATATTACCTTTTTCAAAATCAAACTCAATATGTACCGTTTTATTTGGTACAAAATCAATATACTTACTAATACTTTGCCATTTGTTCAATGCGCTAAAATGTAATTGTCCATTAATAACATCATGTCCAACACTCGGTCCTCCTGTCCATGAATAATCTTCAGTAACTCCAGAATAATCTTCGTTAATAACTACAGAATTATCTTCATTTAAATCATAAGAAAGCCTGATATTACCCAAATGGTCTTTATATTGATAGATATAATTGAATGATTTACCACTAGGCTCTACATAACCCTCTGCATGATTAAAAAACTGCAAATATTCTCCTGCATTATCCTGCTTATACACATAATTACCAGCATAGCTTGTAATGGTTTGAGAATTGCCTTCTGTTACAATTTTTTGCAGCTTCACACCAGTTGCATCGTAAATATAAACAATATTTCCTTGTGATGCCGTTACATATTTTGGCAGAATATAACTTTATACTAACGCATAAAAAACCCACAACATTACTACTTTGGATCTCCTAATTTTTAAGACATTACAAATTAGAAACACTTCACAGAAGTGCGACGGAGTAACTGTTATATGTCGCACGAGGGGGCAAAGAATGTTTATTGACAACCGTTGACCATTTTATTAAAGCCTCGAAGATTACTGCTATGTAATAAAAAATCCACAACTATCTTTGTGGCTCTTTAGTTTTTTGTATAGTTAACCTCTGAAAAAAGAATTAATTTTCAGAAATCTCACTCTCTTTACATACTTCATTATAAACACTTTCTAATCTATACTTACTTACATCTGTGAGTGATGCATATATAGAACAAAACTTCTCAGAATTCCTTTGAGCAATATGGAAAACATCATCAAAAAAACCTTCTGCATACTCACCATCTACAAACTCTGCAAGGTTAGAATATCGCTTAATACAACTTCCTATATTTTCCTGCGTTTTTTTTATTATTAACATATCAACTTTGTCAAAGAAATTTAAATTTTCTTCAGTTGAATAGGTCAAATCATAATAGAAACTAAATTCTTCAAGGTTTAATGGAATAAGACTTTCGATTATATTATCATCAAGCCTCTTTTGATGCTTTAATAATTTCTTAGCTTGTTTAATATTCCGTTTATAATCTTCTAATATCCTTGTAGTATCACGTTCAAAAACAAACTGCTCTATTTCTTGTTTCACTTTTGCCGTGCTTTCTTCTTTTCTTGTTTCAACCTTTTTTATAGGTTCTTCTACTTGAGCTTTATTTGTTTGATTAATAGACACTTCGTTGATTTCTTTTTTTGTGTCTTTACAGCTAAAACAAATTACTATTATGAATAGTAATACAACTTTATTTTTCATATTTATTTAATTATTAAAACCTATGGCTCTAGTTTAGTTCTGCGTTGAAATTAAATTTTCATATCTATATTGGATTTGATTATACCGTTTCAATGCGCCTAAATTAATTGTTTGCTCTACAAAGGCATTTGCTCTATCACTTCTAGATTTTATAATTTCCTTTA
>JABSPM010000106.1 GCA_013215095.1 Flavobacteriaceae bacterium
CCCCCACTACCATTGAACGACCTAAGATACGAATTACGAAGATCTGAATAATTAAAAGGTGTGGTGTTTCCAATAAGGCTCACCTCTAATAAAACCAAATCACTTCCTTTTGGCGATAACACATACGTAAGGTTTCCAAAATCATCGTAAACATATTGCGTGTCATGAGCTATTCCGTCATTATACGTGCGTTTTAAAATCACACGACCTTGCTTGTCTTTAAATTCTTCTGTCGTGTGGTCTACTGTGCGAATAGGAGTTATAGCTTGAATAATTCCACCTCCCTCTGAAGACGTATATTGCTGTACAAAATTTTCATCTTTAGTCACAGTTTTAATCAGCTCACCTTCAGCATAAAATCCTTCAAAATTTAATGCTGTAGCTTCTTTATTGTCATTTGGGTGCAACACTGAATATAACTTCACATTATCATAATAGTTTCCATCACTGTCCAAGTCAGAAAAACCACCCTCTGGATTTAAACTATTGGCTTCATAAACAAACTTAATGGTATGATCATAACTGTTTATATTTGATAATAATTTATTTTTCCAATCATCTCCAGGCGCTGCTTGCTCCAAAACACGATTTAAGGGTGAATCTTCAAAAATAGTTTCACTATATGGATTTGGAATAATCGGATCTAAATCTTCAGGAAATTTGTCTAAATAAAAACTATTGATTGTAGCAATATCTCCACTTTGATCAGGCAGAATATCATAAGCTATATTTAAACTATTCATCTCTCTTGCATATGGCAAATACTTTTTAGATTCTCTCCCAAATCCATCATAAACTACTGGCATAATAATATCTTGACGTTGACCGCCAGATTGTTTAGAGATACTTTGCATTGGTCGTCCCAAACCATCATAATATGTGATACTTTCCAATTTATCATCTGCAGGAAGATCATTTGCTGCTGTCTCCGATTGCACAGGTAACTGATAGGCTGTAGTACGCACATAATTTTCTGTTTGGGTTTGTCCAGCAACTAAGAACAACCCCATGAAAAATAACCCTAGTGAATATATAAATCTTTGCATAGTATCTTAGTTTTGAGTTCTGTAATTGTAATCTTTCTTACTTAAAATATTGCCCTCATTATCTCTTACATGCTTTAGCCTATTCATAGCATCGTACTCATAATAAACTGTATTGCCCCTTGGGTCGGTTATACTTGTTACACCTCCGTAAGAATTGTAAGTATAACTAGTTACCAAGCCTCTAAACTCTGAGTTAGATCTTAAACGTATGTTAATTTGATTTATTAATTCTTCATCCGTAAGCGCATTTAATGTTAATGGTGGAAAAATATTATCATATAAAGCATTAATTAGAGCACTATAACCATAAATTGATTGTCCTTCTTTTAAGTAGTAAGGATTCTCAACTTTTATAATGGGTAATTTATTAATCCATTCAAAAGCTGTTATAGTTCCATTAGGTTTTTGAGCTTCAATAATATTTTTAGTAGTAGGATGATATTCATAATCTAACCTAACTTCCAAATCACTTTCATTATCACTCCATTTAGAGCTTAGTATTTTATCAACAAAAAAACCACTACCTATTTGAATAAATTCATTCTTCAATTGAGATATTTTTCCGTTATCGGTAGTTTTAGTTTTTACTACAGACGTTAAATGGTTTTTTTCCACCATCTGATTGTGCAAGTTTGTATTATAATTTGATGGATAAAAAAACTCTTGATGAACACTACCGCCATCACTTTTGGAAACACTCTTTTTTTTCAATAAATATCCTTTATTCGAACTGTAATACTCATAATTCTCACTAATCATAGTTTCTGAATTATTAGAAAAATGATTGGTTTTTATTCTATCAATTATCCCACCTGTCGTTGCTAAAGTTCTGCTATAACCATATTGAAGTCTTGAATATTTCGTGCTAATACATTTTATATTCGGATATTCTTCACAATTGTTCGGAGGATCGTACCCTGGTGAAGGTCCAAAACCTCCCATATAACCATCTTGATAATAAAATGTAACAAAGCCATCATTGGTGTTTTTATAAGTAATAAATTTCAAATGATTCAAAGGATTGTCTTCAACATAAATCCCTGATGTAGAAAAAAAAGATTCGTCGAAATAATTTTTACTATCACTAAAAACAACATCTCCTAGTGCATTATGGTACGATTGATTCTTTATTTTACCCTGTCTAAAATTGCCAGTATAGTTTGACACCCCTGAAACTCCTACTGGCCAAATTCCACTTATACCCATATTTTCAAATGTATGCACAGTATAGCCACCCTGACTTATATTAGCCTCTAACTTCTCAATGACCGAATTATAAGTAATGTGTGGTGATTCATACATTATAGGTTTTGTTAATCGATGTAAGCTTTTTACTGTTACAATATCAGTATTATTGCCATTTGTTACTAATTTACGTTCTGGAATAAAATAATACAAAATAGGAGAATAATTTAATCGAAGTGAATTACCTGAGATAGGTGAATTATAATCTGATTTATATAAATAAGATTTTTTTTGTGCTATTTTAGTACTCAAATCATCTGTAAAATCTGTAATGGATTTAATTCTTAAACCAGGATACTTTTTTGTTACAATCTCTTGACTTGATTGTGTTTCATATATACTTAAAGAAATATTTGATATAGTAGATGATTGCGCCAATTGACCGTCACCATTATAAGCGAATAACAAATAAAAACCACTATTTAATTGCACCATCCCCTCTTTGCTAGCTCCATATATTTCTTCAACTATCGGCATATTGTTTGGAAAACAACCAATAAAATCATCAATAGTATATAATTCACTTAGTTGGTTGTTAGAAAAAGGTCCTATTATATAAGATCTTCTATTACTAATATTTACAGAACTTGAATTCTGAAATTCATATTTATAATCACCCAAACTATTAACGTAAAAAACATCCTTACTAACAAAAGGAACAATGCTTCCAAAGGCATCCATACAACAAGTCCCACAATCAGAGCTATTACCATCTGTATTGGATGCAGATACATTGGCGAGAATTTCAGTGCTTACTACTTGCTCATATTTTTTTTCTTGATGTTGTTCATATTCAAAAACCGTAGAACCCTTAGTTGGGTAAATTATTTTGTTTAGTATCCCTATTTTAGCTTTATCGCTAATAAAATCTCTATTTGGACCCAAAAATGTAACATTTCCAAGTACCACTTTCGGATACAACACACTAGCACCAGACCCATTATAAAAACCCAAAACATCTTGAGAATTAGAACTTCTTGGAGGAAATTGCTCAGGGTTTTCATAAAAAAAAGAATATTTTTTCACACCATTATAATTGCTAGAATTTAAACCATCTGAAGTGGCAATAGATATAGAATCTAATTTCAATCTAATATTTTCAGACTCTTCGGAAGCAGGATCTAATGTATCAGGAATTCCAAAATATGTATGATTAAATTGATAATGATACATTAAACTTTGCTTAAGAGGATCAAAAACTTCAATGTAATCGATTGCTGAATTTTGCTCAAAATCAAACCTTTCTTTTAAATGTATCTTGACAATAGTATCATTATTATGCCTAATACTTTTTAAATGTTGTTGCTTTATTTTATAACTTATTCCTGGATTCAATTCTTTACCAGATCCTATTGAATGATATGTTTGATTACTCCCGTTTTCAACTTCATTAATAACTTTGCTTACAGGAAAAAAATTCTCTTGATTCCAATACCCAAAATCTTCATAATCAAACTCATATACATCCCTTTTGTTTTTAGAAACTATCTTTGTTAAAACCCAAGACGAATTATAGTTGTTTTTATAAGCAATTACAGGTGCTGTAAAATCATTAGCATGACTAGATTCCGTTACCTCAGACAACCCGAAAAAATATGTGTTTCCATTATCATCTGTAACGGTCCATTCTCGTATTGAACTATTAACTCTAAACAGAAGAACTTTTAACCTAGGATTTACAAGAGAATGTGGTGAAAAATTCTCAAAATCCATAGTGATTTTATCTGAAATCCCCAAAACATTTAAACTGTAATAATCAACTTGTGTATCGTATGAACCATTTTGAATATTATTTAAAAAAGAAAAGTAACCATCTAATTGAGAAACATCATCAAATTTAAACCCATTATCTATTTTACTTTTATAGAAATCAATTTCATCTCTTAGCGCATCATCGACTAGCGATGTATAAGCACCTAATACAAAATTTCGATCATCGGGTTTACCTTGAGTTATCCTTGATATCCTGCCTCCTAAGTTTAAATTCCAACCTAAACCAACATTAGTAGCTAAATCTTCAACCTTTCGAGCATTTATATCGTAAGTTAATGACATTGGAATATTTAATTCATGCCCTTTATATTCATATAAGGGAATGGAAATACTAGGGGCACCCTTAAGCATATCAACTGGAACATTTCCATATTGGGTAAAAGCTTCAGCCTCTGGAGAGTTAGGCACAGGTATTGTTCGCAATAATTCACTCTCATAATTAAAGCCGCTAGAATCATTAATACCTTCTTGAGAATTACAAATATTAATAAAAAAAAGCAACACTAACACTTGCAATAAGACACTTGTTTTCAGTAGGTTTAATTTCATTTTGAATGATTTTAAGTTTTTAAACATAAAAAGTATTACTATTTTATAATCCGTTTTTTTATAAAAAAATTAAAAAGGAAGCAATCAAATATAGTGTTTTTTTTTACAAAATAAATAAACATTACACCTACAAAGTGCACCGCGACAATACAACATATAAACTTACAATAATAAAGACACAACTTGTTTACTTTTACAACACTTTAGATAGTATTATATGCTTTTACCACAAGCTCAACATAGCACACTAGACATAATAAACTGTGCGTTTGGCTATAATATGAATATTTTCAAAACATACTTTATTAAAATCAATATTGTAACACAGACTAAGTGTCAAAAAACACCTCAATAAAAAGCTATTAGAAATGCGTGTTTTTTGATTATATGTAAATTATAAGCTGTTTTTTTTATAAAAATTTTATCTTTGGATTTGAAAATAGATTCTCAATGAAAATTCCAGGGTATAACCTACAAGAAGTTTTGGTAGTTTTAGTAATCATAGGCATATTACTGTTATTAGCACTACCCAATCTCATGCCTTTGATTAGTAAAGCCAAAAGCACAGAAGCACAATTGCAATTGAGTCATATCTACAATTCTCAAACCACCTATAGATATATGTACTCTAAGTATTCATCAGAGTTAAGCGAAATAGATTTTGAAGCTCCAAAAACCATCAATGAAAATGGTAGAGCAAACTATCAATACGAAATACTTTCAGCCTCCAACAACAGTTTTAAAGCAAGAGCAACGGCTATAACAGATTTTGATGGGGATGGGGTATTTAATGTTTGGGAGATTGATGAAAGTGGAGCCCCAAAACAAATTGTAAAAGACTAAATGCTAATTGTAAAAATCACTTTAATGATAAGCTTAATATGGGTATTTTATCAAGATATTAAAGCGCGTATGGTCTATTGGTTTTTATTTCCGATAATTGCCTTATGTTCTGGCCAATTATTATATAACCATATGGCTTTAGGACTATTTAAGATAACCTTATTAATTAATCTGATTTTTGTTTTGTTTTTAATTTTGGTTGTCTATGTTTATGCCAAAATAAAGTTAAGAACTTCTATTTGGAACGCTTTTGGCTTAGGAGATATTTTACTGTTTTTTGCTTTGACATTTACGTTCTCAAGTATTTCTTTTTTGGTTTTGTTTATTTTCGGTTTAATCTTCGCCTTAGTGCTTCATATTTGTCTAAGAGGAAAGTCTAAAACCGCTAAAACTGTTCCACTAGCAGGTTATTTGAGTTTATTTTTTGCTCTAGGCTACATGGCATATTGGCTTGGAATACTAAAGTCTGTCTATACGATATAACTATTGGAAAACTACTTCAACATACCCACAGCGCTATTGCAGCTTGTTTCTAGCGAACAAGCCTATCACTACAGGATTATTCCTGTAGATGACACCAATGGTATTTTGCGTTTTAAATCCGACCAAGTTTCTGAGGCTTTAAAACAAGAGCTAGAAATTGTACTAAATAAGGAGGTTACGCTTATTAAAGAAAGTACAGAGTTCATACAAAAATATTTATCGGTAAACTTTAGACAACGTCATAAAAATCAATCTGAGCACCTACATTATAGCACTGATTTTTTAGAAAAATTATTATTTACAGCTAAAGACATCGGTAGTAGTGACATCCATTTTGAGCCTTACGAACACAAGTGCAGAATAAGGTTTAGATTAGATGGTAAACTCAAGCAACAATTTATCATTACCCCACAAGAGTATCCTGTAATTGTTAATAAAGTTAAAATAAAGGCGGGGTTGGATATTTCTGAAAAGCGATTACCTCAAGATGGCCGTATTAGCATCAAAACAGCTAGCGATGAATTTGATATTCGCGTTTCGTCATTACCCACACTTCATGGCGAAAAACTTGTGCTACGTATTTTGAGTAAAGATGCCAATACAATCAACTTAAAGGACCTGGGCTTTACAGCTTCTGAACTCAAAACTTATAAAGAAACCGTTAAAAAACCAAACGGTATTATTCTTATATCTGGCCCAACAGGTTCTGGAAAAACCACGACGCTTTACGCTACTCTAAAACTTTTAAATGATGACCTCACTAATATTCTTACTATAGAAGACCCTATAGAATACACCCTTGAAGGAATTAATCAAGTACAGCTTAAAGAAAATATTGGGCTTGATTTTGCTAGTACATTACGCACCTTTTTGAGACAAGACCCAGATATTATTATGGTTGGTGAGATTAGAGATGCTAAAACAGCTAATATGGCAATACGTGCAGCACTTACAGGCCATTTGGTATTATCAACGATTCACACAAATTCGGCATGGGCAACAATATCAAGATTGGTAGATATGGGCATCCCTTCGTTTTTAATAGCCAGCACTTTAAATGTAAGTGTAGCACAACGGTTGGTTCGAAAATTATGTAATGAATGTAAAGAAGCGATAAAGGTTTCTAAAGCGGTATTTCCGTCTAATTTTGAAATTCCAAATGAATTAAAAACACATTATAAAGCCGTTGGTTGCGATAAATGTTACCATACAGGTTATCAAGGTAGAAAAGCGATCTATGAAATCATCCCAATAACCAAAAAATTGATAAATCATATTAGGCAAAATGATTTAGAAATTGATGCTTATATTGAAGCACATAAAATAGATACTTTAAAAAGCAATGCTATTAAATTAATAATAGAAGGCGTAACTTCAGTTGATGAAGTTTATGCACTACTATCAGATTAAAGCGAATTAAATATAATATTCCCATTTTTAAGAGACCATATATTGAAAACACGTTAAGCAGAAATGAAAAAAATACTCTACATATTACTACTTACCTCTAGTATAGGGTTTACCCAAGCGGATGAGAAGCAACGTATTGCGCAATTAAAACATCGGTTAGAACTTCTTTCAACTGAAGTTTATGGGCTTAATGAAGTTTTTAAGACTGAAATTAAAGCTAGTAATTTGACGCTGTCAAATCTACTTTTAGCAGTAGCAGATGTGCATAAACTAAACATTAATCCTGCTAAAGAGTTAAACCAGCTAACCATATCACCAAGTTTTCCAAATGTTATAGTCTCTGATTTACTCGTGTTTTTATGTAAAGAATATAGCCTTACTATAGACTTTACTGGCACAATCATGTCTATAAAAAACCATATAAAAGAAATACAAAAACCTGAAGAGCGTATTATCCCGATAGCTTACAACCCTGATAACAATAGCATATCTATAGACGCAAAAGATGACAAACTTTATGATGTATTTAAACGCATCATGGATGCCTCTGGTAAAAAACTAGTTTTTTCATCAGGTCTTGAAAACAAACTGATAACGGCATACATTCAACAAGTACCTTTTAGTGCCGCTATGGATAATTTGGCTTTTGCCAATAATTTATATGTAGAAAAGTCTAAAGATGGCTTTTATATTTTTGAAGATGATAATAGTAGTGCGCTAACATCAAACACTGCTCCTGCGAATATCCAAAGAAAACGCCCTATCCGCCAGCGTAATTCTAATTTTTTTTTCAACATAAAAAATCCTAAAAAACAACTACTCGAGGTAGATTTTGTAAACACACCAATTGCAGATATTATTAATGATATTGGTAATGCGCTGCATATTAATGTTTTTACAGCCACACCTTTAACCGAAGCTGGTTCTGCCACATTTAAAGCAAAGAATATTTCTTTCGATGAATTATTAGTTACATTATTCGAATCGCAAACGACAATTTCAAACACCACTAATTCTAATCCAAATACCAACGGGAATTTTAACAATCAATCTACAAATTCTAATAGTAACAAACAATTTACCTTTAAAAAAGAAAACGGAATCTATTTCTTTGGTACACAAAAGCAATTAAGTCTTAGAAAAATTGCTATTATTCATTTACAACACCGTTCTATTGAGCTATTATCAGATCCTCAAGGTCCCACTGGTCGAAATAGTTCTCGTAGTTTTAATTCTGGCTTTAATAACAACGCTTTGGGTAATACTGCAAATTTCAATCAAAATAATACTAATCTTAACACGAACAGAAATAGGAACCAGTTAAGTACCAACCAAACAGGGAATTTTAATTCCTATTCTAATCAAGCAGAAGCTTTAGTAAATATTCTGCCAGATGAAGTAAAACGAGATTTAGATATTAAAGTAGATTATGAATTAAACAGCTTTTATGTTAATGGTCCCAGTACTAACATTGAACGTTTTAGAACCTTTATCAATAAAATTGACAAACCAGTACCTGTAGTTTTGATTGAGGTCATGATTTTAGAGATCAGCAAAACTTCTACTATTGAAACTGGAGTTAGCTGGGGTATTGGATCGGAACCAACAACTACACAAGGAGGTATATATCCTGAAACAAATCTAAGCTTAGGCGCTAATACGGTTAACAAAATCATTGGAAGTTTTAAAGGTTTCGGGGCTCTTAATATTGGTAGTGTAGTTCCTAATTTCTTTGCCACCATAAAGGCTATGGAAAGCAATGGTGACTTAAAAATTCGTTCTACACCGAGACTATCAACATTAAATGGGCATCGGGCTTATTTTTCTAATGGACAAACGTCCTACTACGCCATAACAGATCATGCTGTGATTGGATCTGACAACCCTATCACCACAACTGCAGTTAATTATCAACCTATTGATGCAGAACTAGGGTTAACCATTAAACCTCTGGTCTCAGGAGATGGCCAAGTGACTCTAGATATCAGTGTAATTCAATCATCGTTTGGAAATCGAATAGCTGAAAATGCACCACCAGATATTAACGCTAGGGAATTTAGCTCACTTATAAGAATGAAAGATCAAGATATAGCTGTACTTGGTGGGTTGGAAGAACAATCGAAAAACAACTCAGGCACTGGCGTACCATTTTTAGCAAAAATACCTATAATTAAATGGCTATTTAGTAAGCGTATTAGAGAAGGAAGAAAAGCCAAACTAACTGTATTAATTAAACCTACTGTAATTTATTAATGATAGATAGGTTTTTAACATATTATAATTATGGTGATCGTTTTTTAGGTATAGAACACACTCAAAAAAAAGACGAAACACTTATTAAGGCAACTCTTTTAAAACAGTCAAAAAACCAAGTGTTGATTGAAGATTATATTGAAGCGCATTCCATTAAATCTATACCGAAAAAACGCTCTAAAAATCAACACATACACCTTGTCATAAATAATGACAAAGTACTCACCAAAACTATTGAAAGTGATCAAAACAATGGATTGCAATTAGTTTACAAGGCATTCCCTAACATCAATTTAGATGAGTTTTATTATGAAATATTGTCACAAATGCAAACTCATCATATCGCTTTATGTCGCAAGGCCTACTTAGAAGATATAATTAAGCAATATTCAGAGCATAAGTTGGCGGTTATTGCTATTTCATTAGGTCATACAATCATTGGAACTTTATGCAACTTTTTGAGCGAAGATTTTGTTTTTACGTCTAATGCCAAAATCCATATTGAAGGCAGTAAACTTGGGAAAATAATAAAAACAGAACCCCTATCGGAATCCTACGAGATAAATGGCTTGCAAGTTACCAACAATCAATTGTTATCGTTTTCGGCTGCTTTACAAACTGTTTTGAAAAACAATAAGGTACTCACTAATTTTTCTGACAGAACTTCTGAACTTCACAGTGATTATAAAGAAAGTCGTTTTTTTTATCTATTTTTAAAAACAGGAATCTTCTTTATCCTAGGTTTGTTATTAATTAATTTTTTCTTTTTTAATTTTTATTTCAACAAGGTTGGAGAATTAACACAGCTTTCGAAAGCTAATCAGTCTACTAAAAATCAAATTTTAAAATTAGACGATATTGTTTCTAAAAAAGAAAAAATGGTTCATAATCTTTTAAAAAGTAATAGCTCTAAAAGTTCGTTTTATGCCAATGCCATTATGCAAAGCTTACCAAATTCAATCTTACTTGATGTTTTCAATTATCAACCCCTTTTAAAACGAATTAAAGCAAACAAAAACATTGATTTTAGCAAAAATACTATTATTCTAGAAGGTAATTCTAACAATAGTCAAACATTTTCTAACTGGTTAAGCCTATTGGATCATAAAGATTGGATTTCTAAAGTTAATATTCTAGATTACGGGAGTGCTTCTTCAAAAGTCTCTAATTTCAAAATTGAAATTGTATTAAAAGATGACTAAAAAGCAGAAAAACATATTGCTGATTTTTGGATTTATTTTCGCGCTGTATATATGCTATAAATTGGCTATTAGCAAAACATTTGAACAAAAATCACAATACGACACCCTTTCTAAGGAGGTTAAACTTTCTAAGAATGGTTCAAAACAATTATCTTTACTCAAGCAAAAAGAAGTCTATTATAACGCCCTATTAAAAAAATACGAGTTTGACGGTTCGTCTATTCAAAATAATCTTTTAAAAATCATAACTACTTTTTCTGAAGCAAATAATATTAAAGTAATTCATTTTTTAGAACCTCATGTTGTAAGCCGAAACGACATTAGGGTAAAAACATATGAATTTACTCTGGAAGGCAAATACAGTAACATCAATCAGCTGATTTATCAGTTGGAACAACGAACAAAGTTTGGTGAGATCATAAATCTTCATTTTGAGAAGAAGAAAAACTTTAGAACGAATAAGTATTACCTACAAGCCCGAGTTTTACTCAAAAATTCTGGATAATAATTCTACATTGTTTACTGGCTTAAACTTTAATACGAATTTAACATAAATATTTCGTATATTTAAGGATGCCAAAACAATCGACTTTAATTATTTCAGAGAGTCTTTCAGAACTAAAGACCTTATTACGTAAACAAGAGAATCCAAAAAATCTTTTACGCATACAATCAC
>JABSPM010000107.1 GCA_013215095.1 Flavobacteriaceae bacterium
ATCTAATAAATTTGGTACAAATTTTAAGCGGATTTATTCAAGTTAAACATTTTGATTTCAAGTTCTTTTTCTGCGGGTGTTTTAAATGCTAAGCTAGAGTGCAGTCTTTCGTAATTATACCAGTTTATATAATCCTCAATGGTTTTATATGCATCTAAATAAGATGTAAAATTGTATCTGTTTGTACATTCGTATTTTAAGGTTTTAAAAAATGATTCAGCTACAGCATTGTCCCAACAATTTCCTTTTCTGCTCATAGATTGCTTAATTTTATTACTAGCGTTAAAAATAGATGTCATTTTATTTGAAGCATATTGTGTACCTCTATCGGAATGAAAAATGTGGTTATTAGTTATTTTTCTTTTTTCTCTAGCTAATATCCAAGTTTTGTAAACTGTATTTTCCGTTGTCATATCATCACTTAAAGTCCAAGCCACTATTTTTCTGTCTGCTAAATCTAAAATGGTGGTTATGTAGTTCCATTGACAATTGACTTTGATATAACTAATATCAGAAACCCATTTTTCACCTAATCGTGTGGTAGTAAAGTCTCTATTAAGTGTGTTATTAGCTACTGGTAAATTATGCTTAGAATCTGTTGTACAGACTTTAAATTGCTTGTTAACAACACTTTTAAGATTCAGATCTTTCATCAATAAAGCAATATATGATCTACTGTAAAATAAGCCTTCTCTTTCTAGTTTTTTTTGAATGCGTTGACTTCCATAAACCTGTTTGCTCTTATTAAATATAGCTGTTATTCTGATTTTTAAATACATTAATGATGTTTTCTGTGTTTTTGTAGTATTAGTTCTTAACCAGGTGTAATATGCGTTTTTGCTAACTTTCATACATTTACACATCTTCTCGACAGGAAAGGTGCCTGTGTAAGCCTTTATAAACTTATACCTTTCCGGTCTCACTTGGAGAAGATGCTTACTGCCTTTTTTAATATATCGCGTTCTAATTTTATATCCTTTAGTTCTTTCTCTAAGAGCTTTATGCGTTGTTCATTCTCTATACTTTGTATGTCTTTTGAAGACTTGTTGTCCCCAAATACCTTTCTCCATCTATTAATAGAAGATATACTAATATTAAACTCTGAACATAACTCATTTACTGTTTTACCTGATTGGTAAAGCGATACAATAGTCTTTTTAAATTCTGTGTCGTAATTGTTTTTTGTCATTTTTAGTTAAGTGATTTTGATCAATAAAATTTGTACCAACAAAACTAGACAATCCAAGCGTCTGTATTTAAAGGTGTGCGAAGTGAATCTTTATAAATGTTGAGCAGACACTTCCCTTTGGAAGACTTATGGTTTACAGAAAGAATATCAACACTATATTTGTCATAATATGCGCTGGGTTTTAATGTGGCTCTGATTCGAAATTGAATAGAAATAAAACTGTCAATTTTAAAATTGCTAGAGTTACTGTAATGACTAGAGAAGTAGCGTTGTGTTCTATGTGTCATGCTCAGAATCCCAATACTGAATACTGAAATAGCTATAATAAGCCCTATTTGGATGGACGGTTGTCTTCTTTTTTTTAGTAAAAGATAACATATACCAAAGAGGCCAATTGAAAGTATAGAAATGATAAGACTACTTGTTGGGCTTATATCAAAATAATATCCATAAAGAATACCCGCTACCAAATAGAATACCAGTTTTATTATGGTAAAATTAAATAACTTCACCTATCTAATATAGGGAAATTTTTACATTAAACGACGCGCTTGAACAAAAGAAAAATACCAATAACGTTCAGATAGTGAAGATGTTATAACGCCTTTGCTGCTGCTTGCGTGGATAAATTCAATGTTGTTTTTTGTAGAAGTTACGATACCTACATGAGTAATCGTTCTACTCTTTTTTTTAGTCGCAAAAAATAACAAGTCACCTTTTTCTACTTTTTTAATATCAATCCAACGTCCATGTTTAGATAAGTCTCTTGTGGTTCGAGGAATGGGTATATTAACCTTCTGAAAAGAAACATAAACCAGCCCAGAGCAGTCTATACCTTGTTTTGTAGTACCACCATATTTATAACGCGTACCTTCAAAAGATTTTGCATGGTTAATGATCTTATAGATAGGCGAAGCGCCTTTTAGAACGCGTTTAGAACTTGTTGTGCGTTTTTTGGTAACCACTTTTGCCGTTTTTTTAGATTTACAAGAAGTGAGACCTATGCTGATAACTAAAAGTAATACGAAATAACGCATGCAAGATAAAATTAAAGGTTCTTATGTTGTGCATTAAAAATAGAATTAGCAGTTTTTTTGCTCGCACCCAAACCACCAAGTTTTTTTTCAAGCTCATAGTAGGCAATAAAGAAACGTGTACGTTCGTAGGCGTCCAAAATGAGTTTCAATTCATTTCTTAAACGCTTCGTGTTACATTCGCTCTGAATCAGTTCTGTTACTACTTCTTTGTCCATAATTAAATTTACTAAAGAAATATACTTGATATGTTTGACTAAACGTTTGCCAATTTGGTACGATAACCAACTGCCTTTATAGCAAACTACTTCAGGAACTTTAAACAAAGCAGTTTCTAAAGTTGCTGTTCCACTAGTGACCAAAGCTGCTGTAGAAACGCTTAGCAGGTCATAAGTGACGTTACTTACAAAATGAACATTTGGGTTCGTGATAAATTGCTCATAGAAACTGTAATCCTGGCTAGGAGCACCAGCAATGACAAACTGATATTCTGGAAAATCATCAATAACACTTAGCATTACAGAGAGCATTTTTTTAATTTCCTGCTTTCTACTTCCTGGGAGTAAGGCTATAATGGGTTTTTCGGTAAGCTCGTGCTGTGCCCTAAATTCATATTCATCTATGGGAAGTCTCTTGGCTATGGCATCAATCAAAGGATGACCAACAAATTCTACAGGATAATGATGACGCTTTTCGTAAAACGCTTTTTCAAAAGGAAGAATGACATACATTTTATCTACATCACGTCTAATATCCTTAATACGACCTTCTTTCCAAGCCCATATTTGTGGCGAAATATAGTAATGTGTAGAAAAGCCTTTTTGTTTGGCCCATTTCGCAATTCTAAGATTAAACCCGGGGTAGTCAATGAAAATAATACAATCGGGATCATAAGCTGCAATATCCTTTTTACAAAATGCAAGGTTTTTTGTAATGGTACGAAGATTCATAAGTACTTCTACAAAACCCATAAAGGCTAAATCCTTATAGTGTTTTACCAAAGTCCCATTGACTGATTGCATGAGATCACCACCCCAAAATCTAAACTCAGCACTAACATCTTTTTCAAGTAATGCTTTCATAAGGTTAGAACCATGAAGATCTCCAGAGGCTTCTCCTGCAATAATATAATACTTCATTATAGTTTAATTACAAAAGTTAATACCGCTATTAGCATTGTTGCTATTAGAACACCACGCGCTTTATAATCTTGACGCTTTTTGATGAAGATAAAGAATGCTATCAAATTTAAAATAGCACCTAGGCTTACCAATTTGCCAAAGAAACCTTCTATTTGCGCAGCTTCTATAACTTTGATAACACCAGTGTGTTTTCCAGATTTCATATCTAAGAAGTTTGCGGCTAAAAATAGACCAATACTGTTGGCAATTAAGCCAACAAAGATACCAATTATTACGTTTTTTTTATGCATTTAATTTCCATGAATTTAATAGCTCAATACAGTGGTGGGCGGTGAAGTCAAATTGTATCGGAACTACCGAAATATAATTGTGCTCTAAAGCCCATTGATCTGTATCATTGCCAGAATCCAAATTTACAAATTTTCCAGTAAGCCAATAATAATCTTTTCCTTGCGGATTTTGACGCCTATCGAAGGATTCATTCCAATATGACTTAGCTTGTCTACATATTTTAACACCTTTTATTCCTGTGTTTTCGACCTTTGGGAAATTAACATTCAATACAATGCCTTTTGGTAGCCCGTTTTTTAAAACATTTTCGGCAATCGTTTTAATATAATTCTCAAAGGGTTCAAAATCGGCTTCCCAATTATAATCACATAACGAGAATCCAATAGCTGGAATGCCCTCAATACCAGCTTCAATTGCAGCACTCATAGTGCCAGAATAAATGACATTAATTGCGGCGTTAGACCCATGGTTTATCCCAGAAACACATAAATCTGGTATGCGATCTAGAATTTCATGTTTAGCGAGTTTCACACAATCAGAAGGAGTTCCAGAGGTGCTATATTCGGTTTGTGGACCATTATCTATAGATTCTTTTCTGAGGTAAATGGTGTCATTAATTGTTATAGCATGACCCATGCCGCTTTGCGGACTATCAGGTGCAACCACAACAACATCACCGATGGTATTCATGACTTTAATAAGTGCACGAAGACCAGGCGCTGTTATACCATCATCGTTTGTTACTAGAATTAAAGGTTTTTCGGCCATTATGAGGATAATTTTTAAAGCGTAACAAAAGTAAGTATTTTACAAAGGAAAACCGTATTTTAGTGGCTTTAACAAAAAATTAGTGTCTTAACTTATATAATGGCATAATTTTTTCTTTATTTTAGTCTTAATAATTCTCAAAAATGATTGAATACATGAAAAGGAGATATAATATTCTACTTCTGACACTATTATTGGCTTTTGCATCCTGCGGTTTTACAACCAAAAATATTGATGATTCTAATAAAGACAAAGCATTGTTGCAGCTTATACGTCTTGTCCTAGAAGATGGGCATTTTAGTCCAAAAGAATTAAATGATACATTTTCAGAAGGGGTTTTTAGAGATTATATAGATCAATTAGATCCGTTTAGAAGGTATTTTTTAGCCTCTGATATAAAGGAGTTTGAAGCGTATAAAGATAGAATAGATGATCAATTGAAAGCTTATGATTTGACATTTTTTAATTTGACACATAAACGCCTATTACAGCGTATGGAAGCATCTAAAGCTATTTATAAATCGGTGTTAACAAAACCATTTGATTATACCGTTGATGAAGTTTTTGATGCGAATTATGAGGATTTATCTTATGTGAAAAACCAAAAAGCATTAAAGGAACGCTGGAGACGTCAGCTTAAATTTTCTTGTATAGCAAATTATCACGATTTAAAAAATCAACAAGAAAAAGGTAAAGATAAAGAAGACTTTAAAGCAAAATCTGAAAGTGAATTAGAAAAAGAAGCCAGAGCAACAACCTTGAGATCTTTAGATGAACTTTATGATTTTATTGATGATAGACGTCGAATGGACTGGTTTGCGGTATATGTAAATGCTATCGCAGAAGAGTTCGATCCGCATACCTATTATTTTGCACCAGAAGATAAAGATCGTTTTGATGTAGCTATGTCTGGAAATTATGAGGGCATAGGTGCAAGGCTCCAGAAAAAAATGGATGTGATAACAATAACCGAACTGATTTCTGGAGGTTCGGCTTGGCGACAAAATAAGCTTGAAGTTGGTGATCAAATTATAAAAGTACGTCAAGAAGATGAAGATGAAGCAACGAGTGTCGTAGGAATGCGATTAGATGATGCTGTGAAATTAATTAAAGGTCCAAAAGGAACAAATGTGATTTTGACCTTAAAAAAAGTTGATGGTTCTATTGAAGATTTGTCAATTCCTAGAGACGTTATAGAATTGGAAGAAACTTATGCAAAGTCATCTACTGTACAAAAAGACGGGAAAACATTTGGTCTTATTAACTTGCCTAAATTCTATGTGGATTTTCAAGATTATAGCAATAAAAATGCAGCAAGGGATATAAAGATAGAAATCGAACGCTTGAAGAATCAAGGCATAGAAGGTTTAGTTTTGGATCTTAGAAATAATGGAGGTGGTTCTTTAAAGACTGTAGTAGATATGGTGGGGCTGTTTATTGAAGAAGGTCCAGTGGTCCAAGTTAGAGTAACTGGAGAGCCAAAAGAAGTGTTAAGAGATAGAGACCGTTCTATTACTTGGGATGGACCATTGGTAATATTGGTCAATGAGCTTTCTGCTTCAGCTTCAGAGATTTTAGCAGCAGCTGTTCAGGATTATAAGAGGGCTATTGTTATTGGCAGTAAACAGACTTACGGTAAAGGAACTGTACAAAATGTATTAGATTTAAATCGTTTAGTACGTAATAATACCCACGGAGACATGGGGGCTATAAAATATACCACTCAGAAATTTTATAGAATTAATGGTGGATCCACACAACTAGAAGGTGTAAAAAGTGATGTCGTTGTTCCAGACCGTTATAGCTATATTGATATGGGAGAAAAAGATCAAGATAGTCCATTGCCATGGGACAAGATTGCTCCAGCAGATTATACCGCATGGGAGAATTATTTTGACTATGATAAAATTGTAAATCTAAGCACAGAGCGCATGCAAAAGAGTGCACAATTAAAATTGATTGATGAAAACGCAAAGTGGGTTAAAAAAATGCGAGATAGAGATCAATTTTCTTTAAACTACGAAGTATACAAAGCAGGATTAGATGCGAATGAAAAAGAAGCGAAACGTTTTGAATCAATCTCAAATTATAAAACGAATTTAACCTTTAAGTCATTACCTTATGAGGTGGCATTAATGAAAAAGGATTCAGTCTTAAAAATTAAAAGAGACCGTTGGCACGAAAATTTGAGTAAAGATGTTTATGTTGAAGAGGCTTTAAATGTACTTAACGACCTCAAAATGGATTATGTTGTTAGAACCAATCCGGCAGGTATTAAAAATTAGGATGAGTAAAAAAAATAACGCTTTAACGGCTTTGGCGCTCCAAAAATTCAAAAAGAGTTTTTGGGGCGTTTTTAGTTTTTGGTTTATTGTTTTGGTTGGATTAATTTCGATTTTTGCATATGTAATAGCACCAGATAATTCGCAGTATGCCAATCAAATGCATTTAAGTATTCATTCCAAGCCGCCAGGGTTTACCATTAAGATGCTTAACATGCCATCAAGCTTAAAATCTAAACAAGGCGTCGTTTATAAATTGTTTTTTGGCGAAAAGAATAGCTCTACCGAAATTCCAATTTCTGACTACAAATTGGAAGACGATGAACTCAGTTATACCGAATATGCTTCTGATGGATTAAAGGGTGTTTCTAAAACTATTAAAGTTGATTTTGTTGAAAATTTTGAACAAGAACGCATCACAGAGAAGACATTTTACTTGGGGACAGATAAATATGGTCGTGATTTATTAAGCCGTGTGCTGGTAGGTGCTCGAATCTCCTTTTTTATAGGTTTTGTAGCAGTATTTATTTCGTTGATTATCGGGATTTTTATGGGAAGCCTAGCAGGGTATTATGGCGGTAAATTAGATGCTATAATTATGTGGATTATAAATGTGACTTGGTCAATTCCTACATTGCTGTTGGTTATAGCAATTACCTTGGTTCTAGGAAAAGGGTTTTGGCAAGTATTTATTGCTGTAGGACTAACCATGTGGGTTGAGGTAGCTAGAGTGGTGAGAGGGCAAATGATAAGTGCTAAAGAAATGCAGTACGTCACTGCGGCACGTGCTTTGGGGTATAAAGATTTTAGAATAATTGTGAAGCATATACTCCCTAATATTATGGCTCCCTTAATCGTGATTTCTGCAGCTAATTTTGCTGCTGCAATTCTTATTGAAAGTGGATTGAGTTTTTTGGGCATAGGAGCGCAACCACCAATGTCTAGCTGGGGATCAATGATTAAAGATCATTATAATTATATCATCTTAGGAAAACCGTATCTTGCTATTATACCAGGGCTGTGCATCATGAGTTTAGTTATGGCATTTATGCTTATAGGAAATACACTTAGAGATGTGTTAGATGTGAAAAATTAGAAATATGAATAAAAAACGATTATCAGCAATAGTTGCGGTAGGTTTGCTTATTGGAGTTTATGCCGTAGAACGATATTTTGATGTTGAAGAAGCTAAAGATATTATTGAAGAAGGAATTAAGGTTAAGGGAGATACGAACACGTTTTTCTTGCCTAAAAGTACGACGGGGCAGGTCATACATCACGATAGTTATTCTTTATCTTATCATGAAGCTTATGAACAACCCGAATGGGTGGCTTATGAGTTGAAGAAATCACATTTGTCTACGACCAATTTTAAACGACCTTATTTTGAAATTGATCCTGCTGTAAAAACAAAGGCAGCGCATTGGAAGAATTATAAGAAGTCTGGCTATGATAGAGGGCACTTGTGTCCTGCTGGAGATAGGAAGTATAGTCAAATCGCTCATGATGAGACATTCTTAACGAGTAATATTAGCCCGCAAACGCATGCCTTTAATGCAGGTGTATGGAACAGTCTAGAGCAAAAGGTGCGTTATTGGGCGAGTAAATACGATGGTGTTTATGTGGTAACTGGTGGTGTTCTTAAAGGAGATTTACCTACAATTGGAAGTGAAAAAGTAGCGGTTCCAAATTACTTTTATAAAATACTTATAGACTATAATAAGGCACAGCCAAAAGCTTTGGCTTTTTTAATGGAACATAAGGATTCTAAGAAAGCCTTGCGCAGTTTTGTGGTACCTATAGATACAGTTGAGCATCTTACGGGGATCGATTTTTTTCCAAGGCTTGATGATCACTTGGAAGAACGCTTAGAGCGTTCAACCAACCTTGAAGCTTGGGGGCTATAAGCAAAAAAGCCTTTATCTCAGATAAAGGCTTTTTTGCTTGATATAAAATTATTGTTTTGCCCCAGGAGGGTAAGTTGCAATAATGCGTTTTACAAATTCTTTGATACGAGCTTCTTTCTTTTCTGTGCTACCAGTAGGGATATAGCCTTTGCCAATACCTTGCCAAACCAACTCTTTTTTCTTTGCGTCAATGAGGTCAATATATAAAGTGCCTTCTGTAGATGTTGAAACGTGATTATAGTTATTATAGTACCACGGACTCCAAGCCCAACCATATCCATAAGCTCCAAATCCGTTATTGTGAACATTTATTTTTTCTCTAGATTTGGTAAATATGCTTATCAATATATCTGGGTCAGCAGATTTTGTAAAACCTTTGGCAAGTAATTCGGTTTCTATAGCCCTAAGAATGCGACGCTTATCTAAATCACTTATATCAGCTTTGTCAATGCCCGTTTTATAAAATGCGAACGTTTTATATGTGTTGAAATCTACCTTCTTATCATAATCAGACGCTACTCTTACTGAAACACATGAGCTTACTATTGCAATAATCAGGGCAATCGGAGTTAATTTAAATAATCTTTTCATAGCTGTATTTGTTTTGCGGTTTTTACGAGTCTAGTAGATCTTCATCTACAAAATTTGGTAAAGTAACTTTTAAATTAGGTTCCACTTCCATGGCGCGTTTTATAGCAAATATAGCACCCTCATTTCTAGCCCAATTACGCCTAGCAATACCATTATTAACGTCCCAAAATAACATAGATTTTAGTCGTCTTTCTGCTGCGTTACTACCATCAAGAACCATGCCGAATCCACCGTTTATAACTTCTCCCCAGCCAACACCACCACCGTTGTGGATGCTTACCCAAGTAGCGCCTCTAAAGCTGTCTCCTATAACATTATGAATTGCCATGTCTGCCGTAAACCTAGAACCATCATAGATATTACTTGTTTCTCTATAAGGAGAATCTGTTCCAGAGACGTCATGATGGTCTCTGCCTAAAACGATATAACCAATTTCTCCTTTGGCAATAGCAGTGTTAAAGGCTTGCGCAATTTTCATGCGTCCTTCTGCATCTGCATATAAAATTCTCGCCTGCGAGCCGACTACGAGCTTATTTTCTTGAGCGCCTTTAATCCATTGAATATTATCCGCCATTTGTTGCTGGATGTCTTCTGGAGAATTTTTCATAATTTTCTCCAAAACGTCACAAGCAATTGCATCTGTTTTTTCTAAATCTTCTGGTTTTCCAGAAGTACAAACCCAGCGGAATGGCCCAAAGCCATAATCAAAGCACATCGGTCCCATAATATCTTGTACATAACTCGGGTATTTGAATTCACGGCCAATACTTGAGGTTGTGGACATTACATCTGCACCAGCTCTTGAGGCTTCCAATAAGAATGCATTTCCGTAATCAAAAAAGTAGGTGCCTTTGGCTGTATGTTTGTTAATCGCTTTTGCATGCCTACGAAGTGATTCTTGCACTTTTTCTTTAAACAACTCCGGTTGGTTTGCCATCATATCATTAGCAGCTTCAAAAGATAGTCCAGCAGGATAATATCCACCAGCCCAAGGATTATGTAGGGAAGTCTGATCACTTCCAAGATCGATATGTATATCAGCATCGTCAAGTGTTTCCCAAACATCTACAATATTACCTAAGTAAGCAATTGAAACGGTTTCTTTGTTTGCTTTTGCTGTTTTAACACGCTTGACAAGTGTGTCTAAATCTGTTATCTTTTCATCAATCCAACCTTGATCTAAGCGTATCTGAGTGATTTTAGGGTTTACCTCGGCGCAAATAGTAATGCAACCAGCGATATTTCCAGCTTTGGGTTGTGCACCAGACATTCCGCCTAGGCCAGAAGTTACAAAGAGGTTGCCTTTTGGGGTTTTACCAATCTTTCTAAATCCATTCAAAACTGTAATAGTTGTACCGTGTACAATACCTTGTGGGCCAATATACATATAGCTACCCGCTGTCATTTGACCATATTGCGTAACACCTAGTGCATTAAATTTTTCCCAATCATCGGGTTGCGAATAATTAGGAATCATCATTCCATTTGTAACAACAACCCTTGGTGCGTCTTTATGCGAAGGAAATAGGCCTAGAGGGTGTCCAGAATACATTACTAGAGTTTGCTCATCATTCATTTCGGCCAAATATTTCATGGTTAATCTGTATTGTGCCCAATTAGAGAAGACAGCTCCATTTCCACCGTAGGTGATTAATTCGTGAGGATGCTGAGCGACAGCATAGTCTAGATTATTTTGTATCATTAACATGATGGCGGCTGCTTGTTTAGATTGAGCCGGGTAGTCATCAAGAGGTCTTGCGTACATTTTGTAATCTGGACGCAAACGATACATATATATACGACCATAAGTTTCTAATTCTGATTTAAACTCAGGAATCAAAGTCGCATGGTGCTTTTGGTCAAAATATCTTAATGCATTTTTAAGCGCTAAGTGCTGCTCTTCAATAGTTAAGATGTCTTTACGTTTAGGAGCATGATTAATACTTGGGTCATATGGTTTTGTTTGTGGAAGCTCATTTGGGATACCTTCTAGAATTTGCGCTTTAAATGTCATAGTTGTTGTTTGTACTACAGTTTATTTTTTGTGTCGGTCTTTTGATTATATCCATAGGCACAATGTCTGCATCCGTTTTGGCAGCAATACCCTCTTTTCAGATGAAACTGTGCTGTAAAAACTTTGTAGCCTTCAGGGGATAAATAATAGTCACCCTCTTCTAATGGAATAATCTTTTTCATATTTTACAAAGATAATGTAATTTGGATTGATTTTTGAATATACAAAAACATGATTTTAATTTCTAAATATGTAATCCCCAAAGGCTACGCTGGTCTAGCCTTATTTCCTTTCGTTTTTTTAAAAAATAAAGACTTGCGTTCGGATAAAGTTCTAATATATCATGAAAAGATACACTTGAGACAACAACTAGAATTTTTTGTGGTACCGTTCTTTGTGATTTATGGTCTGGAGTTTTTGATACGTTTGTTCCAATACAAACATTGGAAGATGGCTTATCGCAATATTTCCTTTGAAAGAGAGGCTTATGCAAACGAAAATAAACTGAATTATTTAAAAACAAGACCTTTATGGGGGTTTTTAAAGTATATGTAATGATTGAGTATCGCTTTTAAAAGTGGTGTCATTTATTTAAAAAAAAATGTTATAAACAAAAGGAAGTTGTTTTCTTTGTCATGTGTTTAGTGTAGTGATAAATTCAATTGTCATAAGATAGGGTTTTAAGAATCCGACATGATGTTTATTTGAATAACTGAGGCTTATACTTTTTGTAATGCTCTAGTTTTATTGCTCTAGAAATATTTTAAATATAGGGCTTCACATAGAATATGTTGTTGTCTTTTAGATTTTAGGATTAGGCGTGTTATAGTAGATGCTAGTAGTGCACGAGCAATTTTTAGTTAATATTCTTTTAAAATGATAAAAATTTCAGATCAGGCGAATATTTGTATTAACGAACAATTATATATAAAGCCAGACTATTTGAATCACAAATATATTTCGGGTAATAAATATAGGAAACTGAAATATAATCTTGAGTTGGCAAAACGTTTAGATGTAAAGGTGTTGTTGACTTTTGGTGGTGCTTTTTCTAATCATATTGCCGCCGTTGCAGCGGCAGGAAAAACGTTTGGATTTAAAACTATAGGTATTATACGAGGAGAAGAATTGGAAGCTAAGGCTGTGCTTAACCCAACATTAAATTTTGCGAAATCTCATGGGATGAATCTTCACTTTATCTCTAGAACGGCGTATAGATTAAAAACTTCTGAGGAATATATGGTTAATCTAAGGCGTATATATGGAGATTTTTATCTATTACCTGAAGGTGGAACCAATGATTTAGCAATTAAAGGTTGTACTGAAATTTTAACTAAAGAAGATGAGATTTTTGATTATATTTGTTGCCCAGTAGGAACAGGTGGTACGATATCTGGAATTATTGCATCTAGTTTTTCGCATCAAAAAGTGTTGGGGTTTCCCGCATTAAAAGAGGGTTTTCTTGATAAGGAAATTAGAACGTTTACCAGTAAAGATAATTGGAAGATAATTAGAGACTATCATTTTGGAGGTTATGCCAAAATAGATGCTGAGCTCATACATTTTATAAATGCATTTAAGGACTTGTATGATGTTGCTTTAGACCCTGTTTATAATGGTAAAATGCTTTTTGGTATCAAGGATATGATGGCTAAAGGTAAATTGAAAAAAAATGCTAAAATACTAGCAATTCATACTGGAGGATTGCAAGGTATTGAAGGTATGAATACTGTATTAAATAAAAAAGGATTGCCTTTAATTATATAGAAATGAAACGATATTTAATTGTACTAATTTTAAGTGTATTTGTTTTGAGTTGTGGCTCAAAAAAGAAAATAGTAACAAAGAAAAATGCGCAGAAAGCGTCATTGTCAAAACAACATGCAACCAAAGTGAATCGAGAAAAAACGATAGAAGATCTTGATGCTGCTGAGGATATAGATCCTGTTGAAGTACCTAAGATAGAACCGCCAAAATCAGCAGCAGCATATGTTGATAGGTATAAAGATGTCGCTATTTCGGAAATGGAAAAATATGGAATTCCAGCGAGTATAACTTTGGCGCAAGGTATCTTGGAGTCGGGTTCTGGAAAAGGGCGTTTAGCAGTTGAAGCAAATAATCATTTTGGAATAAAATGTCATGGATGGAAAGGCGCTAAAATTTATCATGATGACGACAAGGCACAAGAATGTTTTAGGAAGTACACGAGTGCAGCATATTCTTTTAGAGATCATTCTGAGTTTTTAGTAAGACGAAAGCGTTATATGAAGCTATTCAAATTGGAAAAAAATGATTATAAAGGCTGGGCAAAGGAATTAAGGCGTGCAGGTTATGCGACGGATAAAAAGTATCCCGAGAAACTTATATTTTTAATTGAACGATATAATTTGACCCAATATGATACAAAGGTTTTAGGAGAGGTAGTTGTTAAAAATGAAAAGCATATCGTAGAAAAAGGTGATACCTTGTATTCTATTTCAAAGAAGTATAATATTGGTGTAAATGAGCTAAAAAAAATAAATGGATTACAAAATTCCTTATTACATATAGGTCAAGTTTTATATGTAAAACCACTGCCAAAACATTAGGTCGAAAAAAAACCTCGTTTTATACGAGGTTTTTTTTATAGTTGTATTTTGTTATTTCCTGTTATCCATCCATTTGACAAACTTCGTATACTGGGTGTCGTCTAAAACCATTAAAATTGTATTTTTGAAAATGTTTTCAATACGTTTTTTGACATCAATGACACTTTGACTTTTTTGGTCTTTGCCATCAATACTTTCAGCATAAGATTTTGCTTTTACGTAAAAAGCTCTCCAAACTACTTGAGTTGCGTTTTCATCTAAATCGAATAGTTTTTTAACTTCTTGCGATTGTGTTTTTGCATAAACATCAATGTTTTTTATGTTTTGAGCAGCTAGGTTTTGAGTGCCAAGCACAAAAAGAAAAGCAAGAATGCCTATTGTAATTAATTTTTTCATAATGATATCGTTGTTTAGTTTATTTGAATTTTTCAATTTCTTTATACTTCGCAAATTCCGATGGCGTTAAAATTGATTTCATTGTTAAGATTAACGATTCAGTTAGTTTTTGTTTGCCTTCATCACTGATTGTGCTTGAGCTACTAGCTATAGCTTTATTGTATTTAAGGTAAGCCTCAAATACGTTATGTAATTGTTCTTTGTCAAATTTAATCTGCTTTCTCAAGTCCTGAGATTTCTCTGAAGCGGCTTGATTGATGTCAAGAATAGTGTTTTGAGCCTCAGTATTTTGAGACCCCATAAAGAAAATTGATGCCACTAGGGCCACTTTTAAAAATAGTTTCATAAAATTTCTGCATTATTTATAGGTTACTAAAATAGTAAAATTTAGGACATATATACAAATAAAAAAGCACTACATGATGTAATGCTTTTAAATAAAAACCAATTCAAATGACTAATTAACGTTTTTCTCCAATGTGTTTGGGACGCTTCATCGCTCTATTTTTTTTGTTTCTGTTCTTTTGGTGTTGTACCCATGCTTCAAATTGTGCTTCGGACAAGATTTGTTTTAGAGCATTTTTATGAGCAATTTGTTTGTCTAAACGTTCATTTGCCAAATTATAACGTTCCTCTGTGCTTAGCTTTGCGTCTTTGTTATTGTCTTTTTTAGCTGCTCTAGCTTTTAGCATAGCTTTGCGGTCTTTTGCAGCTTCAAGATTGAGCTTGTAAATTTTAGCTTGTTGGTCTTTAGATAAATCTAATTCTAAAGTCATTTTTTTGGTTCGAATTGTGGTGATTTGTTCTGCAGAAAAATCTTTATAATTATAAAAATCTTCTTTTTTATCAGGATTATCGTGTTCTGCTTCTGGTCGTTGAGCTACTGCGTTAAGACTTAAAAATGCAATAGCAATTATTACGATGTTTTTCATGTTTTTATATGTTTTAGTTATGCTTCTATGACCTCGGCTTTTGTGGTTGGTTTAATTTTAAGTTTTGTTTTAACTAAGTATTAACAGTTTGCGATGCATGAATCAGATCTAATGTCGTCTTAAAGAGGGGTTGTTTTTCCATTTTGCTTTTTAGCCAGGCATAATAACTCATTACAAAAAGATCTTCTTGTTGTGCTCCTATCCATTCAAATGATGCTTCAACTTGGTTGTGAAAAACTTTGGTAGTTACGAGTTCTGGAGTTTTGTAATATATTTCTATGAATTTTAAGTAGGTGATAACACGCTCTTGTTTGATGGCTTTGAGATGGTTGTGATAGTTGCGTTTAAAACTTAATAGTCGAGATGCAACAAGGTCTAAATTGCCCAGTTCTATATGTAGTATAATTTCAATAAGATGCTTTTTTATGCTCCATTCATAGCCTACCTTTTTTTTGTACCAAGTGTCGGTATGGTAGAGTTGAGCGGCTTGTTGAGCGGCTTTTTGTAACTGTTTGTTTTGGATATAACACATTACCAAGCTGAGGCGAATGTCTAATAAGGTTTTCATGTCTTGATGTTTCTTGTTTGTTTGAGATTCTAATATCTCAATAGCCTGCACTTGGTGGTTGAGGTAGTTGTGATTGAGTGCAAGTAATAGGTTGTATTTGAGTTCAAACGTGCCAAAATACTTTCTTTTGTTGTGTTGCATGTTCTCATGCATAAGCTCTAAGTAGCTTAGAGAATGTTCGAACTTCTTGTTTCTAAATAAGGTGTTGGCAATTAAATACAATACTTCAATATGGTAGAATGATTGTATTTTAGAGCGTTCATGTAATTGAATTTGATTGTAGGTTGCAATAAGAAAGGGTTCTAAGTTGTAATAGTCATTAGTCGCAAATGCCGAAATACTTACAATAGTTACCAATTGGTATAGGGACTTAAAAGACATGGAATCGTTAATGCTGATGTTGTGTTCATCTAGGGTTTGCGTAAGTAGGGCGCTAAAATCAATGATTTTATTGGTATGTAGCATCTCATTTAACGATCGTCTTATTTTAGCATAAACGATATTTAATTGGTCTTCTAAGATGAGGTCTTTATGATTAAGATTGAATTTATGTATAAGGTCTTTAAGTTGAACCGATGGATAGGTGTGGGCATATTGAATTTTAGTGTGGTAAATTTCATTTAAAAGTGAAAAGAGATGATGTGCTTTCGCTTGATGTTCTGCTTTGTCTAAAATGCTGTAGGCGAGTTTAGTTTGGTTTTTAAGTAATAGACTCCTTGCTGCAATGATGTTTTTTATGATTTGAAGGTCTGTAGAGTTTTCGTGTTCTAAACTTAAATGAGCAAGAAACTCTAGGATAGATTGAAACAAACGTTTGCGCAATGCATGATAGGCATTCTGTGACCGACCTTTATATAGTGTGTGTTGTATTTTTTTGTGGTCAATTGATTTTTGAGTTAGTAATTTAAATAACTGAATATTCTTAGTGTCTTTTCTCTTGTTCTTTTTTTCTAAAAAAGAAATGAAATTGCGTCCCTCTTCTTCTGTGAAACTTGAAATTATGGAGTTTAAATCGTTCATTTAATCGTCATTAAATATCTTTATATGTTAATAAATATAAGTATTATTTTATTTATATAATGAAATATATCGTCAGTAATGTTAAAATTATGTGTTTTGTGTTTCGGGTTTATGTAGCAATTTTGACCTCGAATCATTAAAACAAAAATTATGGATTATCAAACAACAGTTTCAGTAAAGGAAAATTTAGAAACTAAAAAAGAAAAGACAACACTTAAAGTATTTGATCAAAAACCAACCAGTGCTTTTGTAGGTGCATCATGGAGTGTTTTGTTTATAGGAATTGTGTCCTATTGTATAGGGTTGTGGAATGCAGAAATGCAATTAAATGAAAAAGGGTATTATTTTACTATTTTATTGTTTGGACTCTTTTCTGTTATTTCGGTTCAAAAATCGGTAAGAGATCGTTTGGAAGGTCTTGCTGTTACGGATATGTATTACTCTATAAGTTGGTTTACCACAATTGCATCTATAGTATTATTGATAGTGGGGTTATGGAATGCCGATTTATTGCTTAGTGAAAAAGGGTTTTATGGGATGGCATTCTTACTAAGTATGTTTGCGGCAATTGCAGTACAAAAAAACACAAGGGATATCCAATATATAGCTATGAATCGAAAAGATGATAAATAAGTTTGTTTGATGATTGGTTAGTTAACCCGAACCTCGTAGCTGTTTTGGTTGCGAGGTTTAAAATCAAACAATGATGCTATTCTAGTACTAAAGTGATGTGTTTTTAATTGAGTAATTTAGGGGTAGAAATGGTATAAACTTGTATTAAATGAATAATCTAAGTCTTAAGTGCTAAAATTTATAGTTATGGATTCAAAACTAGAAAATGAGATTTCTGAGTTGCTTCAAAATAATGTGATTACCCGTGATGTAGCTCAAAATATTTTAGCCTATTACCAATCCAAAAAGGCGGGAAAACCAAATCGATTATTTGTGATTTTTGGTGTTTTAGGAGCGGTTTTAGTAGGCTTAGGACTGATACTTATTTTGGCACATAATTGGGATCAGCTTTCCAAATGGAAAAAAACAATATTTGCTTTTTCACCACTGTTTTTAGCGCAAATTTTGGCAGGATATACGATTCTAAAAAATAAAAGTCGCACATGGATTGAATCTATAGGAACCTTTCTCTTTTTTACAATAGGATCTAGTATCGCATTGGTAGCACAAATTTATAATATTTCGGGCGACTTAAGCTCATATCTGTTCACTTGGACAGTATTAGCTATACCTATGATATACTTGATGAGATCAAATGCTTTGGCGTTATTATGTTTGGTTTATGCGACGTATTATGCAGTAGAGGAAGGTTATTCTCTTTTTAATACATCTAGCGAACCTTGGTGGTATTTTGTATTAATTCTCGCAATTGCTCCATTTTATTTGCGTATGCTAAAGTTAAATCCAAAGACTAATATGACCTCAGTTTTTAATTGGTTATTTCCTCTAAGTTTAGTCCTTGTGTTAGGTGCTTTTGTGAGAACGAATGATGAATTAGGCCTTTTAATGTATGTCATTTTATTTGGATTGCTGTATAATATTGGGCAAATGCCATTATTCAATACTCAAAAATTAAGACGAAATGGGTATTTAATTCTTGGGTCTATAGGTACGGTTGTTATGTTGTTAATTTTTAGTTTTGATGTGGAATCCCATGATGTCAGAATTTTGAAGTATAACATGCCAGAGTTTCAGATATGTTTGGTGTTGACATTGATGATTATTTCTGTTTTGGTCTATTCCTATTTTAAAAACAGGATAAAGGTGTTTAATCCATTTCAGTATGTATTTGTGTTTATGATTAGTCTTGTGCTCAGCGGATTTATAAATACAACAGTATTTGCTGTTACTGTAAATGCTTTAGTCTTGACTTTAGGTTTATTCACAATAAAAATTGGAACAGAGAAGCGTCATTTAGGAATTCTTAATTATGGACTCTCTGTTATTACAGCCTTGGTGGTTTGTCGCTTTTTTGATACAGATATGAGTTTTGTAATTCGTGGTGTATTATTTGTTTGTGTTGGTTCGGGGTTTTTTATAGCCAACTATGCGATGCTTAAACGACAAAAAAATAACATTTCTTAAATTATGAATTTAAACATGGTGTTTATGCAAATTAAATCGACTCAGCTCTTTGTTATTTTTATACTTGTTGCTATAGTTCAAGTAAGTATTCCAGTAAAAATGATTTATCAACGTGAAAGTGTATTAAAATACGGAACTGTATATAAGTTTAAAACGCAACCTATAGATCCTGCAGATCCTTTTCGAGGAAGGTACGTACAATTGCATTTCGATGCGAATATTTATAAGACTCAAGAAACCAATTGGAAAAATGATGAACCCATTTATGTGTCTTTTATTAAAGACGGAAATGGCTTTGCGCAAATAGAAGATGTAACTAAAGAAGCGCCTAATAATGAGACTTATGTTTTAGCAAAAGTGACTAGTTATGTAAAATGGCGGAATGAATTGCATATCAATTATGGTATTGAAAGATTTTATATGAAAGAAACGAAGGCTAAAGCTGCGGAGATAAAATACATTGAGTCAGAAAGCGATTCTATTAGTCATGCTGTCTATGCCACAGTTTATGTGAAAGCTGGCGAAGCGGTTTTAGATAATGTGTTTATTGATGATATTCCTATTGGAGATGTTGTAGAGTAGTCATGTGACGTGTTTTTTATATAAAACGTACTTTGGAGGTCTATTATATTAGGGGGCTCACATTTTTTTAAATAAAAGAATAATGAAATTTCCTAAAGTACAGCGATATATTATATTTAACAAACTTAAGTGTGTCGTGTAAAAAGAAAAGGCTTTAAGTAAATTAAAGCCTCTTTTAATTTGAGTTGTCAAAACGAATTATTTTGGATCTAGAATAAGCGCGATGCGTTCAATGGCATCTTGGATATGAATTTTGCTCATAGCATCGGCACCGTTAGCTGCTTTTAATTGTCGCTTAAGGGTGTTTAATTCGGCTCTTACCACGGCTCTAATGTCAGATTGACTTGTGTTTACCGAGGTTGATTTTTGGTAACCTCCGTAGGTAGGGGCTTTTCTTTGATTTTTTGCTGTCATTAAGAAATTCAAACGATCAATATATGCGCGTTGTAAATTGCGTCGGTATGTATCCATGCGTTTTCCTGAGCGTAACTCAGACCAAATACCATTTCTTAGATCACGCATCATGGTAGTTAATTTATAGGCGTCCCTGCCATTAAGTGTTTCATTTTCAATCATACGTGCCATTTTGCCTAAACTTAAGATATTGTTTAAGGTACGAACCTGTAAACGACGCACACGTTCAGTAGAACCAGAGTACTCAATCTTTTCAAAAATAGATTTGTCTAATAACCAACTCGGCGTTTCAAATAATTGCTGGTTAATAAAGTTTAGACAATTTTTTTGATGGGTCTTGTCTACGTATGTATAAACAGCTCCTGTTTGATCCGCCGTTTTGTAATGCTCGTAGACGCCTCCAATATTGTTAGAAACATGCCCCATGTAACGGTTAAATTGCGAAATGACATGGCCATACATTTCGTCAAGATTATCATAATTTTCACCAGACTTTGTGGTCCAATTAATTAAGTTTGGTACAATGCGTTTTAAGTTTTTAATGCCATAATCACTTGCTAAGATAGCGTTATCACCTAGGTCTTCAGTTTGCGAGCTTGGGTCTACAACATCACCTACTTGTTGGTGACCAAAACGGTATAATGGATCTCCTGCATGTTTCATAATCCAAGCGTCCAAAACGTCTTTTTCTTCTTCTGCAGTTTTATCTAAAATAGGACGATAGCCCCAAGAGATTGAATACTTGTCGTAAATTCCAATATTTGGCATTAAAGCAACGCCTTTATCTTCGGGCTGCGCTATATAGTTAAAACGTGCATAGTCCATTATCGATGGTGCAGTACCGTAACGTTTTGTAAATTCAGGACTGCGCAAATCCTCAACTTTATAAGCAGAAGAACTTCCCATATTGTGCGGTAATCCTAGAGTATGTCCAACTTCATGTGATGATACAAAACGGATTAAACGTCCCATGACTTCATTTTTAAACTCTGGGCTACGCGCCTCTGGATTAATTGCAGCAGTTTGAACAAAGAACCAACCACGCAATAATGACATTACATTATGGTACCAATTAATGTCTGATTCTAAAATCTCTCCACTTCTTGGGTCGCTTACATGTGGTCCATTGGCATTAGGAATTGGAGAAGCTAAATAGCGTACAACGGAATAACGTACATCTTCAGGACTCCACTCTGGATCTTCTTCCACTGTTGGAGGATCCATAGCAATAATTGCGTTCTTAAATCCAGCCGCTTCAAAAGCAACTTGCCAATCCTCAATACCCTGCTTGATGTATTTGCGCCATTGTTTTGGTGTAGCTCTATCAATATAATAGATAATCGGTTTTTTAGGTTCTACTAATTCACCGCGTTTAAATTTTTCAAGGTCTTCGTCTTTAACTTCAAGACGCCATCTGTCCAAATACGTCACACGCTTACTTTTTTGGTTGTCTAAGCCATAGTCTACTTGGCCACGGGCAAACCAGCCAACACGCTCATCGAAATATCGGCGCTTCATCGGTACTTTTGGTAATAAAATCATCGAATTATTGATTTCTATAGAAATACTTCCTGTACTTGAGTTTGAAGGTGGTGCTCCGGCAGCATATGTCTTTACATGACGTGCTTCAATATTAAGTGGGTAACTCTTAATACTTTCAATAAAAGATTTCTTGGACTCTAAGCGACTGACTTTATATTGTTTTCTCCTGTATTTTGCTAACCCTAAAGCTTTAACGTCGGTTGCAAACAATTCTGTCACATCTATAACTGTGCTTGTAGAATCTTTACTAAATGCTTTAATAGGGAAGGTGTATAAAACAGGCTCAAAGTTAGAATTTACCACCGCCTCATGAACAGGTAAAGAATCTGCCGCAGTAACAGTATGAGATACAATACGAAGCGCTACTTTTTTACCCTTTTTTTGCCAGCGTAATACTTGAGTGTTTTGTTTTCCTCCACCAAACCCAATTCCGGAAGCTGTTTTAGAAATACGAGTAACCATTAACATTTCTCTATCAAAAAGAGAATCTGGAATTTCATAGAAATAGCTATCATCTATAGTATGAATTTTAAAAAGCCCTTCGTCTGTTTTTGCATCTTTTGTGATTACTTTATGATAAGGCTTAATAGCGTTTTTGCTTGGTTTTTTTTTGGCTTTTGCTGCGGCTGCTTTTTTTGCTGCTTCAGCTGCTTTAGCCTTTTTTGCAGTATTACAAGACGTCGCAAACAAAGCTAGTGCTAATAATACTACTTTTAATCCGTGGTTTCTCAATTTAAAGTGATTTTTGGTTTGATATGTGAAAGTAGTCAATAGCCTCTAAATTTTATATTTTATGTTAAAAATTGTGAAGACTTTAACTAAAATAATACCGTCAAATAGTCGTAGTTGAATGTTGGATAGCATATAGAAATAATAAAGCATCATGACGCAAGAATAAGAATAGGTTTGTATGGGTGTTATATTTTTTTGTTGTTGAGGTTGTACCCATAGAATTTTAGAGTGAATATTTATTTTAGTGGTCTATTTTAAGATGCATTATATAAGATCAAAGCACATGTTTTTAGTGAAAAATGAAACAAACGAAGTGCGTTAGTTATCCTCGAATTTGCTCAAAAAGCGTTGGAAGTCGCGCGTTTAGGGAGTGTTTTACATAACACAATTTATAACTACAAGTTGAAACCAACATCAAATAAAAACCTTTGGCTCTAGTTTAGTTCTGCGTTGAAATTAAATTTTCATATCTATATTGGATTTGATTATACCGTTTCAATGCGCCTAAATTAATTGTTTGCTCTACAAAGGCATTTGCTCTATCACTTCTAGATTTTATAATTTCCTTTA
>JABSPM010000108.1 GCA_013215095.1 Flavobacteriaceae bacterium
AAATCGAAGCGTCTTGAACTAAGGCTCTAGCCAAGAATATTCGTTGTTGTTGACCTCCAGACAACTGACTAATTTGTCTGTTTTTAAAAGCTAACATGCCCACTTTTTCTAAAGCTTCTAGGGCTGCTTTTTTTTCTTTCTGACGTGGGCGTTTAATCCAACCTAAGCGTCCATAAGTGCCCATCATTACGACATCGAGTGCGGTAGTAGGGAAATCCCAATCAACGCTGCCTTTTTGAGGTACATAAGCCACCAATGCGCGTTGCTTTTCATAAGGTTTTCCGTAAATAGAAACACTTCCAGCAATAGGTTTTAAAATACTGAGTATAGATTTGATTAATGTTGATTTTCCAGCACCATTTGGCCCTACAATCGCCATTAAAACACCTTCTGGTATTTCAAGGTCAATATCCCAAAGTACAGGCTTATAGTTATAAGCAACTGTTAAATCATCAACTTGTACTGCAATTTGTTTTGTCATTATTTTAGGGCATTTACAATGGTATTCACATTGTGTTCAAACATCCCAATATAAGTGCCTTCTGAGGTTCCTGGGTTTCCTAGAGCATCAGAATAGAGTGTTCCTCCAATCGTCACATGATGACCTTTGTCATTAACGGCTGCTTGTAAGGCTTCAATAGTACGTCTTGGTACGGAGCTTTCGATAAAAATAGCTTTTACTTGCTTTTCAATGATAAATGCAGCTAATTTTTGAACATCTTGGACACCAGCTTCTGTTGCTGTTGACAGCCCCTGCAAACCAACCACTTCAAAACCATAATGTTTCCCAAAATAATTGAATGCATCATGAGCAGTTACAAGAATGCGTTGAGGCTTTGGAAGTGTTTTTATCGTATTATCAATTTTAATTTCTAGTGTTTTTAATTGGGATAAATAGGTGTTTAAGTTGGTCTTATACGCTTTTGCGTTTTTGGGGTCTTTCTCAGATAATACGCTAGCAACCCTTACAGCAAATTGTTTAAAATAGTCGATATTAAACCAAACATGAGGGTCGTAGTTAGAAGCAAAGTAATCTGACCCAATTAATACATTTTTGTCCAAACTTTCAGCAAGTGCTATCGGCGTTTTGTGCTTCATTTTTTCGAAAATTTCAACCAATTTTCCTTCAAGATGTAAACCATTAAAAAAGATGATGTCTGCATTAACTAGTTTAGAAACATCACCTTCACTAGCTTTGTATAAATGAGGGTCCACGCCTGTTCCCATAAGACCGTTTACATTTATATGCGTTCCTCCAATGTTGGACACCAAATCCGTAATCATCGTAGTTGTTGTAACGACTTGTAGTTGGTTTGAATTTATTTTAGGTTCCGTTTTACAACTACTGAAGCATAAGGCAAGAACTAACAAACTTAGAAACACTTTGGGCGCTTTTGCATAACGGTATGGATTATTATATAATTTCATGAACAAAAATATTTTTAGAAAATTCAATATTTAATAATATGGTTTGAGACCTATCTACAGAAATTTGAATCATTTTGTTTTTTGGAAACAACTTTTTAACGGTTAAGGTGTTGTTATGTTGAAGTCCATTAATAGCACAAAAGTCAAAAAATTCTTTATCATCACTCATTAATCTGGTAATGCGATATTGTTGCCCTTCAATAGCATTTGCCAAGGCAATGGAGGTATCGTTAAATGTGATTTCTCCAAATTCATTGGGAATAGGGTCGCCATGAGGATCAAATTGAGGATGCCCTAAATAGACACTAATTTTTTCAGCTAGAAAACATGACGTCTGATGTTCTAATAATTCTGCTTCTCTGTGAATTTCATGAAGAGACATATCAAATGTTTCGAATAAAAACGCCTCCCAAAGACGATGTTTTCTAATGACATTTAAAGCTATTTTTGTGCCCTTTTCTGTGAGTTTTAGAGCTTGGTATTTCTCATAATGCAACAGGTCTTTTGTTGCTAATTTTTTAGCCATATCTGTTGCAGCAGCATTAGAAATACCCAGCTTTTTTGCAATATTACCAGGTTTAGTGTTTTCTGAAATATGCTTATCACTTTTGTAAATCGTTTTGATAAAATTTTCTATAGCAACAGACATTTTTTAATAGCTTTAATCTAAAATTTAAGTAAGCTTAAATAGCTGACAAAGGTAGTTAAAATAGTTTATTGTTTTTGGTACTCTAGAAGATTGTTATAATTTTAACACATAACAATTTAGAATACTATTTTATGTGTAAATACAAGGTTTTTTTAGTAGCATTGCTAGGAGCAATAGTAAGTTTTGGACAGGTTAAAAAGAATGCTTTAGAAGCACTTGATGTTTTTGAGTTGGAGTTTGTATCAGACCCTCAAATTTCACCAAACGGTAATCAAATTGTTTACTGTCGTAATGGTTTTGATATTATGAAAGATAACTCCAAACGCAATCTTTGGATGATCAATGCCGATGGTTCTAATAATAGAAAATTAACCTCAAGAGAGCTTAGAGAGGGGCAAGCGAGGTGGTCGCCAAAGGGCGATAGAATTGCCTTTGTAAGTAGTACTTCTGAGGGCGCGGAGTTGTATATGTATTGGGTGAGTACTGGTCAAATTGCAAAACTGTCTCAGTTACCAGAATCCCCGAGCGGATTAACCTGGTCTCCAGATGGTTTAGCGTTAGCATTTTCAATGAAAGTTAATCTAAAAGCACCTGTGTTGGCTCATATGCCAGAAAAACCAAAAGGTGCAACATGGGCTCAACCAGCTCGAATTACTGATCGCTTAAAGCATGAGGCAGATGGTGCTGGATATTTATCTCCTGGATTTTCTCATATTTTCATTATTCCGTCTCAAGGCGGAACAGCAAGGCAGTTAACCCATGGCAACTATAACCATAAGAGCAACTTTTCGTTTTCTCCAAAAGGCGATGAAATTTATTTTTCTTCTAATCGAAACGAGAATTGGGAATACGATTTTAGGAATAGTGAAGTATATAAAATTAATATTGCTACAAAAGAGATACAGCAATTAACCTCACAACAAGGGCCTGATTACGCTCCGAAAGTATCTCCAAAAGGAGATTTAGTTGCATTTCTGGGGTTTAAAGATAATATTCAGGCACATCAAACAACCAAGCTGTTTGTTATGCGTAATAATGGTTCAGAACGCCAATTAATTTCGGGTAACCTGGATAGAAATGTGACAAACATCAATTGGTCTAAGGATGGTAAAGGTTTATATTTTATGTATGATGATAAAGGAAATACCAAAATTGGATATATTACATTATCTGGTAAAGTTACAACCTTAGTGGATAATGTTGGTGGTACGATTTTGGGGCGTCCTTATGCTTCTGGGTCTTATAGTATTTCTAGTGAAAAAACAATTGCATTTACACAATCAACACCGGCATATCCGGCAGAATTAGCTCTTTTAGAAACTAAAAGACCCGTAAAAAAAATCACAGATCTAAATGCAGATATTTTAGAACAAAGAACGCTTGGAGAAGTTGAAGAAGTGTGGTATAAATCATCCTATGATGGTCGTGACATTCAAGGTTGGATTGTAACGCCTCCATTTTATGATGCGACTAAATCTTATCCTTTAATAGTAGAAAATCACGGCGGACCTATTTTAAACTATGGCGATCGTTTTTCTGCTGAAATTCAATTATATGCAGCAGATGGTTATGTGGTGTTTTACCCAAACCCTAGAGGAAGTACTAGTTATGGCGAAGAATTTGGTAATCTATTATACAATAACTATCCCGGACAGGATTACAATGATGTTATGGATGGTGTAGATTATTTGATTAAAAAAGGGGTTGCAAATAAGGATAAGTTGTTTGTTACAGGGGGAAGTGCCGGCGGAATTATGACCGCATGGATGATTGGAAAAAATAAGCGATTTAAAGCTGCTGTTGTCGCAAAACCAGTGATAAACTGGATTAGTAAAACACTTGTGGCTGATAATTATTATGGATATGCCAATTCTAGATATCCTGGGCAACCATGGGAAAATTTTGAAACCTATTGGAAATTCTCTCCAATATCTCTAGTGGGAGCCATAGAAACACCAACAATGGTAATGGTTGGTATGGATGATTTGCGCACGCCACCAAGCGAAGCCAAACAGTTATATCACGCTTTAAAGCTGAGGAAAATAGAGACTGTATTGGTCGAACTTCCAGGAGCTTCTCATAGTATTGCACGTCGCCCAAGTCAGCTTATTAGCAAAGTAGTTCATACTTTGGCTTGGTTTCAAAAGTTTCGTTAATAGAGGAATAAAATGATGATACCTTTTTGTTGCTTGATTAGTTTAGGATTGCTATTTTTAGTGATATACGTTACTAAAAAAACTCATAGCGCATGTTATAATTGCTATGAGTTTTTTAAAATGAATATGTTTTTAATAATTTAATGAAGGTCTATCCATCCAGAGTTAGAAGTGTAACCTTGAAATTTATCAGTAGCACTGTTGTAGCGTATTGAACCTGGAGGCACTACTCCTACTGATGTAGAATAGCTATCAGAACTCCCTAATAGGATATAGCCATCTACTTCTAATTTTGCTCGAGGATTTACCTCATTTCCGACAGCAATATTGCTTGTGTTATCGTTAATAAAAAACTTAAGTTCTGCGGGGTTGTTGTTGATGCTTAGGCCTGTGATATTGGTTCCTGTTATGGTTGATAAATATCCTAGACCAATAGTAGCATTTTCATTATTATACGAACGCCCCAAAAAAGAACTTCTATTTGTATCATTAGCATTTGTCCATAGTACTCCACCACCTCTATTGTCTTCGTGCGTTTCAAAATTAAGTTTTTGTTGCACTGTAGCTTTACCAGAGGTGGATGCAATTTTAATGGTACTTCTTACTTCTAGTTTAGAATCTGGTAGTTCACCTGAAGATATGCCAATCCCTACATCTCCCATTCTTACAATATGAGAATTAGCGTCTTCTTCTATTACATTCCAAGCATCTCCATCTGTCTTAGTTATTAATTTCTCCCAAACACTGCCATCAAAATAGTAGTATCCACTACTAGTAACATTAACAGTAGCACCAGACGGAGTACTATCTGCCGAAGTAATATAAACTAAAATTCCTGTTTGCGCGGAGCTATAAGCGGTTTTTGCTCTCAATTGATCACCTGTTAACCTTGGTGCTATAATACCATCTGCACTAGCAGCGGCATCAGCATCACTTGTAACATCTAAAGTTGCGCTAGGAGTCATGGTATTAATACCTGCCTGAGAGAATCCAACGATGACCACTAAACTTAATACAATAGTGATAATTTTTTTTTTAAAACCCATATAATTAAATCTTTAAAAGGTTACTCGCGAAAATAAATTAAAATAATGACAAACACAAAATACGTAAGCGCTTAAACAGAGAAAAAGCATTATAAAATTTTAGTTTTTTAATTATGAAAAGTAAATTTATTACACTGATAATTGATTTAATTTTTAATTATAAGACTGATTGTCAATACAATAAACAGGAAAATGACAACCTCCTTATCTCAGTGCTTGGAGTGATTTGTACCTTAGATACTTGGAAAGAAATTGAAGTCTTTGCCACTTCAAAAGAAAATTCCTGAAGACATTCTTAGAATTACCTAATGGCATACCTAAGCTAGACACCTAATAGACGTGTATTTGCAGCTATAGACAATCAATGTTTTTAAAGCTACTTTATAAAGTGGATAAACTCATTTTCAACACTTAACGATAAAGAAGTCGTTGCTATAGATGAAAAAACCTTAAGAGGAGCAAAATCAAATGGAAAAACCTCACCCATTCATATGGTAAGTACTTGAGCTAGCGAACAAAATATTGTACTAGGACAGTTAAAGACTAAAGAGAAATCAAACGAGATTACTGCCATTCCAAAACTTTTAAACACACTATATTTAGAGCATACCATCGTTACTATCGATGCTATGGGTTGTCAAAAAGAAATTGCCTCAGCAATTGTAAAGAAAAATGCAGATTATATTTGGCCGTAAAAGAGAATCAAAAGCCGTTACACCAAGATATTGAAGATGAATTTAAATTTGTAAAACGATAACATCTTCCACCTCTCAAGATTTAGGACACGGACGTATAGAAATTAAAACTTGCAGTGTACTAAGCAATTTGAAATGTATTGACCCATCTGACAAATGGCAAAAATTAACAACAGTTATAAAAGTTGAGAGTATTCGTGAGTTTAAAAACTCAAACACACCAAAAGAAACATCAACACGTTACTATATCTCTAACTTAGAGCACAATGCAGACTATTTTCAAAAAACAACACGAATGCATTAGGGTATAGAAAACAAACTTCACTGGAGTTTAGATGTTGCATTCCGTAAAGATGCTTCTAGAAAAAGAATTGGAAATTCCGCACAAAACTTCTCTATGATTACAAAAATGGTAATAAACCTATTAAAAAATGATAAAACAGTAAAGGCAGGCTTGCAAAGTAAAAGATTTAAAAGCTACTTTAGACGAAAACTACCTCAAAAAAATAATCGAAACATAGTGCTTTTATCCTGGATAATTCAAAAATTAATTGGTTAACTAGATTTATTTTTATTAATTTGTGTTGCTTCTTAAAAAAAATATGTATGAAAAATTCTAGGTTGTTTTTGAAAATATTTCTTAATGTAATTTTGTCTTTAATTTTTGCTAATGGATATTCACAAATCGGTGTTGGCACAGTAGATCCCAAAGCAACTTTAGATGTTGTAGGCGATGCCGATACGGCTGCTAGTGCAGATGGTATTATAGCACCAAGGTTAACAGGTGATCAATTGAGAGCAAAAACCGCTTATAGCTCCGCGCAAACAGGAACTTTAGTTTATATTACTTCTCCAGATAGCGCTCCATCTGGTGTTACTGTCAATGTTAATGCTGCTGGATACTACTATTTTGATGGCAGTGTTTGGCAAAACTTAATAACTAAAACAGATGGCGATGCTTGGGATGTGACTGACGAAGATACAACTTCTCAAATACTTAGAGAAGGTGATGTGGGCATTGGTTTCTCTTCAGATGAACTACCAGATTCTAGCCTAGAAGTAAGAAGTACCATTAAAATCGCATCGACCTCTGGTGAGGGTGAAATCGAACAAAAACTTATATTTGAGACACATGCAGATGCTAGAGGAGGAGGTATGATATGGTCAAATGCTAATGACACAAATAGAAACTCTTTCTTGGGACGCTCGTATAGAGGTGGAAGTGCTATTTTTGGATTTGGCTATGTGTCAAGTTTAAGCGGCGTTAATGTTGTTAATTTAAACATGGCTAATGAACCCGAGGAACTTAAATTTTTCATAAACGATAATACAGGTAATGTTTCTATTGGTAATGAAATAAATCCTGGAACAAAATTAGAAGTAGATGGTTATGTTTTGCTAGGGAGTTCTGATGATTCTGGAGATACTAGCCCAGTAGCTGGTATGATAAGGTATAATTCTGACTTAGACAGATTTGAAGGGTATACTTCAGCAAATGGTTGGGTAGTTTTAGGTTCAGCATATTAGTTCCATTTGCAAAAATTAAAGAAAAATCTTTGGAATAATTTTAATACTTTTTGTTTAAATGTTGAGAGCTGACATAAGTTTCGTTTTTTATACATAATCATAGAGTTGGGTGTTCAAACTATTGTTAAGGTTAAAAAACTATATATTTCAAGGTGACATGTTTACTCCAAGATATAGTGAAAAAAGCTTATTTTTTTAATTTTCCTACAAAAACAAAATATTAGCAAGCGTTTTAATGATAATCTGTGTTGTGGTTAACGCGGTCAATTTTTTGGTTTGTTTTAATTTTTAGAATGCTTCAGAAGCCAGAGAAATAATTGAGAATTAGTCCTCAATATAAGAGGATTTTAAAATCGAGATATCTCCCATCAGACGGTCTATATCTTCAAGGTTGGTGCCGTCATAGAAGCCTCTAATTCGTTTTTCTTTATCTATAAGTATAAAATTTTCGGTATGGATCATGTCAAAAGGACCACCATCGCCATTGGTTTTTACTGCGAGGTACGATTTACGTGCCAATTCATAAATTTGTTTTTTATCTCCCGTTACCAAGTTCCATTTACTTGAATTTACATGATTTGCCTTAGCGTATCGTTTGAGTTGTTCAACGGTGTCAATTTTTGGTGTTACAGAATGAGATATAAGCATAACTTCTTTATCCATCAGAATTGCTTTTTGCACAGAATGCATGTTTTTGGTCATGATTGGACAAATGGTTCCACAGGTTGTAAAAAAGAAATCGGCAACATATATTTTGTTGTCGTAAGTAGCCTCGGTAATTGTATCTCCATTTTGGTTAACCAGTTTGAAATTACCAATCTTATGGTATTTTTTTTTGTATTGAATAGTGCTATCCACAAGTGCTGTGCTTACTTGGGCAGGTTGATAGATAGGGAGTATTTTTTTAGGCTTCAAAATGGAATAAATAATAGAGATAATTACTGATGAAATGATTAGTAATGTCACTCCAAAATATTTGTATTTTTTAAAAAACTGGAGCATAACGCCTATCGATTATGTTATTTATAAATTACATACAAAAATAGAGTAAAATATATAATTTAACACGTATTTTTAAGGCTCAAAAATTAATTATGATGCATAATTGTATAAAAACTCTTTTTTTAGGACTTGTATTTGCAGGGCAGGCGCAAAATTTTGAAGATCATATTATAGATGTTAGTGAAAGTGAGGCTAAGGTGGCGCATAGTTTTTTTGAGCATCGTGCTAATGCTAATACTGGTAATTATGATGTTACCTATCATGAATTGGATTTGAGTATTGACCCTAGTACGACATTCATATCTGGTACCATAACTACAAATTTCACAGCTAAATCTACAATGACTCAAATCATTTTCGATTTGGATGATAATATGACAGTGTCTCAAGTGACGCAAAATGGAAATACACTGGGTTTTACGCAAAATTCCGATGACGAATTGATTATAACCTTGGGTCAAACTTTAAATCAGGGAGAACAAGGCGTCGTAGAGGTAAGTTATTCTGGTCATCCAGCGGATTCTGGTTTTGGATCTTATGAGCAAACTACACATAATGGAGACCCCATAATTTGGACATTAAGTGAACCTTATGGAGCAAAAGCATGGTGGCCTTGTAAACAAGATTTAAATGATAAAATTGATGTGATTGATGTGTATTTAACTACACCTCAGTTTAATCCGTCTAATGAAGAATATATTGCGGTGAGCAATGGTGTGGAACAATCGCAAGTCATCAATGGAACTAATAAAACAACCCATTTTAGGCATGAATATGCTATACCAGCCTATTTGATTGCAATTGCTGTAACTAATTACGAAGTATATTCACATACAGTGCCTAATGCTGGAAATCCTTTTGATATTGTCAATTATGTATTTCCAGAAGATTTGACTACAGCTCAAAACAGTACTGGAATTACTGTAGATCTGATGAATTTGTTTACCAATTTATTTGAAGAATACCCTTTTGCTAATGAAAAATATGGTCATGCGCAATTTGGTTGGGGTGGAGGAATGGAACATACTACAGTTTCTTTTATGGGAAATTTTTCTCGAAATTTAATTGCTCATGAATTAGCACATCAATGGTTTGGGAATAAGGTTACTTGTGGTAGCTGGAAAGATATTTGGCTCAATGAAGGCTTTGCAACCTATTTATCTGGGTTAGTATATGAAGATTTTGACGGTAATGATGCTTTTTCAAATTGGAAGGAAAGCCGCGTTAATACTATCACGTCTGCTCCTGATGGGGCTGTATATTTAACCGATCAAGATACGACAAGTGTAAGTCGAATTTTTAGCGGAAGACTCTCTTATAGTAAAGGCGCAATGGTATTGCATATGTTGCGCAAAAAGATTGGGGAAACCGATTTCTATCAAGGACTAAAAGATTACTTATCAGACCCCGATCTCGCCTATGCCTATGCCAAAACAGAAGATTTTATACCAATTATGGAAGATGTGAGTGGAGAAGATTTAACAGAATTTTTTGATGATTGGCTTTATAATCAAGGTTATCCAAGTTATAATATAATATGGAATCAACCCAGCGCTACAGAAGTGCTTCTTGAAATTAATCAAAGTCAAAGTCATAACTCGGTGGATTTCTTTGAATCGCCATTGCGATTGCGATTGCATGGCACAGCAGGAGAAACACAAGATATAATAGTAAACCATACAAGTAATGGGCAGCAATTTACAGAAACGATAAATTTCACTATTGCTAATATAGAATTTGACCCCGAGTTTGATGTGATTTCAAAAGATAATACGATTACATTAAGTACGACCTTGTTTGAATTGGAGTCTAATATAATGGTCTATCCTAGTCCAACAACAGGGATTATATATATTGAAAAGCCTGAAGCTTTGCAAATTGATACTATTCGTGTTTATGATATGCTAGGTAAATTACGTTTGGAAAAAACCTATTCAGACACCTTGAATGTTGAGACCTTATCCACTGGTTTATATTTTCTAGAATTAGAAGGTAAAAGCGGAAATATTCATAAATCAGTGTTAAAACAATAATCACTGCTCAATTAGTTTTCTTATCTATGTGGAAAATTTTACTTTTGCAACGTTAATTTTGAAATAAATACATGGAATTTGTAATAAAGATATCTCAATTTCTATTGAGTCTTTCCCTTTTAATTGTCCTGCATGAGCTAGGACATTTTATCCCCGCAAAATTATTTAAAACTCGCGTAGAAAAATTCTATCTGTTTTTTGATGTCAAATATTCGTTGTTCAAGAAAAAAATAGGAGAAACAGTTTATGGCATTGGATGGTTGCCTCTTGGAGGTTATGTGAAGATTTCAGGGATGATCGATGAGAGTATGGATAAAGAGCAAATGGCTGAAGAACCAAAACCTTGGGAGTTTAGATCAAAACCAAGCTGGCAACGTTTGATTATTATGTTGGGAGGAGTTACGGTAAACTTTATTTTAGCAGCCATTATTTATATCTTTATGGCTTATGGGTATGGCGATGCTGATATTTCTGCAGATAGTGTAAAGGATGGGTATATGATTACTAATCCCTTACTGGAAGAATTTGGCTTAGAAACAGGAGATAATATTGTAGCCATTAACGCGAATAAGATTGTTAACTATAGTGATATAAAAAAATACTTTTTAGAAGCCCAAACAATCAGTATTATTAGAGCAGGTGAACCAAAAGAAATAGAATTACCCTCAGATTTTTTGGGACGATTAAGTGAGAGTAAAGTTAAAGGCTTTATCGAGTTGCGTTACCCTTTTATTGTTGGAAAGGTAGCGGATGTTTCGGCTAATTTGGGTGCCAATTTAAAGAAAGGTGATGTCATTACTAGTATCAATGACCAACCGATAAAATATTTTGATGAGTTTGCTGACCGCTTAGAAGGCTTAAAAGGACAGATGATTAGTATTACGCTCTTAAGAGATGGCTCTAATCTTGAAGTTGAACTCAAAGTTGATAAAAACGGTAAGTTGGGTATTTTTCCAACAGGAAACTGGAGTGATTTGGAACGTTTGAATTACTATAATGTGATTAGAAAAGAATATAGCTTTGGAGAAAGTGTCGCCGTAGGATTAAGTACTTTTGCAGGTCAGATGAGTTCATATTGGAAGCAATTACAGTTAATTTTCTCTCCAAGTACAGGTGCTTATAAAGGAGTAGGAGGATTTAAAGCTATTTTCGATATTTTTCCAAATACATGGTCTTGGGAAGCATTTTGGGGTATTACGGCGTTTTTATCTATCATGTTAGGCGTTTTAAATTTATTGCCAATTCCTGCTTTAGACGGGGGACATGTGATGTTTTTACTCTATGAAATGATTTCTGGGCGTAAACCAGGTGATAAATTCATGGAGTATGCGCAAATTGCTGGATTCTTCATTATCATTGCGTTAGCCCTATTTGCTAATGGGAATGATATTTTCAAGGCAATTTTTAATTAATTTTTTTTTAAAAAGTGTTTGTGTAATTTAAAAAAGAGCCTATATTTGCACTCGCAAAAGCAAATAACCTTCCTCCTTAGCTCAGTTGGTTAGAGCATCTGACTGTTAATCAGAGGGTCCTTGGTTCGAGTCCAAGAGGGGGAGCAAAACACAAGCCATTCAAAACATTGAGTGGCTTTTTTCTGTCTTATAGTATATAAAATTGATCATTCCCCCATCTTTTAGACAGGTTTTGTATTAAATTAAGTTCAAGTTATATTTCATTTACGCTGCATTTTGTTGTTTAATCAAATACCTTTTAAAAGGTATTTGATTGTCAATTCCTTGGTGTCTTCTTTCATTGT
>JABSPM010000109.1 GCA_013215095.1 Flavobacteriaceae bacterium
AAAAACGGGGATGGTAGTACAGGTACGCTTTATCTAGCGACAAGTGATTTGAACTTAGATTATTCAAGCCTCACTGCAATCTATGAAAAACGATGGAAAGTAGAAGAGTTCTTTTGCTCAATAAAAAACAACGCCGCTTTTACAAAAGCACCTACAAAAACTATCAAAACCCAACAAGCTCACTTTACCGCATCTATGATTGAATTTATTAAACTTGAGCGACTGAAATTAAGAAATAGTAAAAATCACTACGCAATGAAAAGTAAAATTTGGCTCGCAGCAACAAAAGCTGCTTGGAAACAGTTGGATAAGTTATCAACACCAAATATCAATTCTAACAAAATCGCTGCGTAACATCAGTAACTAACTACTGACCTCTATAAAATAATAATAACCGCAATGCCTATATTTGGGTGTTAGGCAACATTAAAAGTAAATAAAGGAATGAATAGAAAAACATTTATATTATTAATAATTCTACCAATTTTGACTTTTGGACAAAGTGATTTTTGTGACAAAAGTTTTGGAGAAAGTTATTTTCCACTAGAAATAGGATTTGAAAAACAAATCACTTGGGGAAATGCTTTTTATGTCGAGAAAGTAACAGAGAGAACTGAAATCAATGGAAAAGAATATTATAAATATGAACAAGATTTTGGCAATGGAACTGTATATGACTTGTTATTGAGAAACCAAAATGACACAATTTATATGTACAATGAGGTTAAGAAAAAAGATAATATTTTACTGATTGCAAAACCTCAAAAAGGAATTAAATGGGATAAAGGTAAAATTTCGGAAATAGAAGGAAGTTTTGAAACACCTTATTGTAATTATGAAAATCTTTTAGTTGTTGAAAACAAATATTCAAATGGTACAAAAGAGAAACGTTATTACAAAAAAGGGTTAGGACTTGTGGCTATAACAACCAAAAAAGGAATTAAAGGTATTTGTTTGCCAAACAAAGAAGAAACTAAATCTCTATTTGTACCAATGTCCTTTGGCGGCTGTGAAAACGAAACAGATAAGGAAAAAATAACGAAATGTACAATGAGAGCTATTCATTCATATGTAATTGAAAAACTAAAGACGGAAAAAGTTAAACCACCAAAAGAAAACGGAATATTAAAATATAAAGTTAAAATAGCAAAAACTGGATATGTTTCTGATGTAGAAACTCTGAATTCTATATCAGGTGATAATCAAATAAGAAAAACTATTAAAAAAATAATAGAATCGTTACCTAAATTTAATCCTGCCAAAACAGCTGACAAAAAAGCTGTAGGAACAAATATTGAATTGTCAATTCCGATTAAAACAAAATAACGTTGCCTAACAATGGCTATAAGTAATTGCTTGTTCTCGCCTACTTCTGAAAATCCGCGAGGATTTTCAGTTTGGTGTTTACTTGCAAAGTTAAGTGTTAAACCACGCTACTATTCTTATACGAGACCGTTGGCAACAAGCTGAATGAACAGAATCACTTTAATATTTATTTTACTATTTGGGCATAATATGTTTGCTCAAAGGTTTTATAATACAATAGATATCGAACCAAAAACATTCCCAAATGAACTTCAAAACATTAATAATTGGATAGCATCAGAAATTGAAGGGTTATTCTATTCAGGCTATATTTTGGAACAACGATATTTTCGGATTGTTTCAAAATCATCTGAAACTCCAAGTGTATCAATTTCTTCAATTGGTATGACATTATCTTTAGATATGGAAAATAATGCAGAGAGTGGACGATATCAATCTAAAGATTTAAAGCTATTTAAAGACAATAAATCAAAAAGAATAAGTAGATATCACGTCAATTTTGATTTTAAAAAATTAGTCGAGCCAAAATATTATTTTCAGTATGCTTTAGATTTAAATTACTTAAACGATTATGAGTTATTAAAACATAGTATTGGATATATAGATGAAAAAGAAACACAAATTAAGGTTTTCTTTCAGAGACTAAATCACCATTACCAAACTAATTTCACCATAGATGATTTGTCAAAATATCAATATACAGAAACACTTGAGGAATATCAAAAAAGATACGAGAGAGAATATAATTTTCATTGGTTTGAACCACGAGGTGAAAGAACTAGAATTGAACAATTGATTGAACTTATAGAAAATGAATTTTTGTGGCTTATTAATAATGATACTATAGAGGATATAATATATAGTGTATATATTCAAGACAAAAACATAACGATAGAAACTAAAAATCTTAATAAATTTCTTAAAAAGTTGTTTGGTAATGAAAACTACAAGGAAAACATAAACCAAACACTAGTACAAGAATATAAGTTTTATGATTTTCCAGCAAAAATTTATTTTGATAGAAAAGGAACAAAGGTTTTTAACAAAAAAAGTAATTTATCTATTGATACAGAAACATATTTCGAAATCAAACAAGCTGATTTTATTATAAAACCAAATGATGAAAATTCCAGTTTTGAAATTATTTTGAATGGTAAGTGTGTAACATCAGATGATAGTTTAAGGAATATTCAAAAGATTTTTATTTCGTTATCATCTAAAAAAGTAAAAATAAAAATTTTTAATAACAAGCGAAATAAAGTATTTGAAATAGTTGACAAAAAACATAAATTGTAAAACCAGTTGCCAACAAAGTATAAAAATAATAGCGGTTTAATCGCTAAAAAATAAATGAATTGATAAATCAAAAGACAGTAACAAACCGAAAAGTAAGTGCATAAAAATCCGCTACTATTCTTATACGAGACCGTTAATATTCAATCGCATTATTGGCGTGGGATTCCACTCAAATTGTATAAGTGTATTTATTGGTGTATTAGGAATAACTAGTTCATGTAGCTTTGTGTAGCTTCCCTTAATTCTTGGTGCGATAACACCGGACAAATGCGTGCATTTAATACGTGGTACGTATAAGAATTAAGTAGAACGAAGGTATCGGTTAGAAATGACAATGTCAAGTTAAAAATAAGAGAAACTACTGTTAATGAGTAATTTAACGTGCTATCCAAGAGTTCTATTGGTAAGACAATGACATATTTTATCAATCAGTACCCAAAACTTATAGCTGTTTTAAAAGACCCAAGATTAGAATTAGACAATAATCTGATCGAAAATACCATTCGCCCTGGCAATCGGAAGGAAGAACTACCTTTTCTGTGGATCACATAAAGCTGCTCAAAATGCTGCAATGCTATATTCCTTCTTCGGAAGTTGTAAAATGCAAAAGATCAATCCGAGAGAATGGCTCACGGAAACTCTTAAAAAATTACCTGATTACAATATTCAAAAACTAGAAGAGTTACTCCCTTAGTTACAAATCCAAGTATTCTATTGGACTCATAAATTTAGATTTAGAGATATCAGGAATATGTGTGTAGATTTCAGTCGTTTTAATTGAATTATGTCCAAGTAATTCTTTTACAAAACGTATATCCACACCACTTTCTATCAAAT
>JABSPM010000011.1 GCA_013215095.1 Flavobacteriaceae bacterium
ATTTTCCGCAAGTGAATCTGTAATGACTTTTAACAAACGATCTCGATCCAGAGTTGATAGAGATAGTATTTCTTCTTTTAAATGATCTATATTCATAACTTACAATATACAAAATAATAGCTAAATTAAACTAGAGCCTTATTAAACTATCCTTTTCCAATTTTTCCAAAGAAAGGTCATAGTCGGCTTTTCCTTTATCAGAAGCGATTTGTCCACCCAATAATGTTATAATTTCATGCAATAGTAACGGATGACTCCATTGTTGGTATAAGGCTTGATTGACAAGGGTTGAGACTGCAGAATTACCTGAAAATCTTGCATATCCACCACCAAAATTTAACAACACGAAACATTGCTCTTTGTCTTCAGGAAGTAACAGTCCTAAAATAGTTTGTCTTTGAATAGATGTACATTTTATTTCTGCAAATAATTGATTAGGATTCATCATATAAGCGTAGTTGATACTATCACCTTTTCCTATAATTACTTTATAATCACAGGTAGTGGAACCTGAGTAAACATTGTTCTTAATTAGGGTTGGAACTTTTAAGCCTTTATTCGCATATAGGTATTCTATAGCCCCATTTGTAGCATCTGTAATATCGCCAGAATACATCAAATTACCATTATCCTGATTGTAAGTAGAATTCCATCCAATTTTACCACCGATATTTAATGCAGATATATCTAAATCACGTGCTCCCCAAGTATTTTCCCAATACACTCCAACTGCCAATTTTTCTCCATAAAACTTGGTTCCTGTTGGTATATTTCCTACATACATTTTTTCTGAAGTAGGTAATGCATACTGGACATCATAAGGTAAGAAAAATGTCTTACCGCTTAAATCAAATCGGTTTTTTAAATAATTTTCTAAGAAGTAATAGTTAGCCCAAACTACATTTTTAAAACCATTTTTTTTAACAAAGGATTTTCCGCTTCTAATTCTATAAACAAAAGTGTCTTGACCCTTCATTCTGTTATAACAAGCCGAAATTGCCTTAAATAGGGTAAATGGTGTTGCATTATCCAACCAATGTGTATCCTCTTCAGTAATTACCATACTGGTAACATGATTCAACGGATTAACTACCAAAGGCTTGTGATGTATTTTAGACAGCTTTGATATCTTATTAATGGTTTTACTGCACTTAGGTTTAAAAGCCAAAAACAGAGGTTTAAATCTATTGAAAATTTCAGCCAGTTTTTCTAATCCAAATTGTTCAAACTGAACAGCAGGATTAAAGTTTGAAGTCTTTATAGCTTCAATAGCCTCGTTACTTTTTATTAATAGAGACTCACCCGTAGCTCTGTAAATAATATATCTAAAGAACTCCATAGTATCTGAAGGCAAAACACCATACATATCCGCAATTTTTACAATAGCTTCCTTGTTTTTGATATTCTCTTTACCAGTAAAGTTATACTTTAATTCATCGACTAAAACAGAAAGAATATCATTGATGGTTTCTTCTTTTAAAGCCATTCCAGATTTTAATAATTCTAAGCATTTTAGAGTTAATTCTTCTTTAGAATATCCTTTTATAACTTTAAAAACAACCTTCAATTCAGGTACATTCAATACCTCTTCTGGAATGTAAACCTCATTTTGAAAATTACTTCTATAAGTTGAAATGTAATGTTTAATCTGATCCATTAACAGACTTCCTCTTGTGCTAGATTTAATTTTCAACCAAGATTTGTGGAAGGTCTTATTTAAACCATAACCGTCTAATTTTTCTTTCTTATAGAATTTGATGATTTCTTTTTTTGCCCAAAGTGCATTAGGCTCAATAATGTAACCTTCTTTTGAGACAAAAGGGCTTTCAGTTGATGCTTTTGCAATAACTGCATTAAATAATTTTAATGTTTTACTCACTCCGTTTTCAATTGTGTTTTTGTGTTCGTGATTTTTCAAATTCATTTTTAGTAATTTTTAAAAAGGTGGGAAGTATTTTGGTTTTCAATCAATATATAGGAACTTCCTTTACCTATTTTTAAAAGACGAAGAGTAAAATACCATACCCCTCTGAAGGAGCTATGATCCGTGATTTATAGGAACTCTTTTTGTCTTTATAAGACGAAGCGTGAACAAAACCTCTTACTCTTTCGAGCTCTGGAGTCGAACCAGATTATAGGAACGCTTTGTGTCTATTTTTTTAAAACCAGCGGGAAGTAAAACTTTCTAAAAGGAAAAAATAGGAACTTCCTTTGCCAGTAATTTATGTTGTAGTCCAGGCGGGATTCGAACCCGCGACCTCCCGATTATGAATCGAATAGAGGAACTTTTGTTGCCAAATAGCGAAAAGTATAGGCGCTCTATCCTCTGAGCTACTGGACTATGTTAAAGAACGTTTATCAAGCTCCGCCAGTTCAATATCTGACGGAGCACTACTGCGAAACCCGATTCCAAAAGGCTTCTTTTAATAACTCTACAAATATTTTAAAGTATTTACGCAATTATCTTGCGTATTAAAAATTAGTTCTAAATTTTAATTGTTACACGACTTTATCTGCGCAAGATGAACTTGCGAAAGCATAAGGTTTTGCTTTAAAAACAAAGCCCATACCCAAGATATATCCCATGGCTTCTTTGAGCGCAACATTGGATGCAAATTTTGAATCTGTATTGATATCGGCATGTACTTCCAATTCAACTTGATATTTTTCTAAAAGATCACAAATACTGTATGCTGTTTCAACAGATAATGTTACCTCTCTCAACATGCGTTCTTTTACGCCAATTTCTGTAGTTCCTTTTTCGTTTTTAATAAACATAAAACCACCTTTTCCTTCTCTAAGGATTACTATCGCAGTACCATAGGCTACATGCGTTTTGTAGGCTTGAGAATCTGAACCCACACAGATTTTCAATCTATGACCAGCTCCTTGCTCTTTTATAATAGCATTCTCAACTAGTGTTATGATGGACTCATCAAAAACTTTCCCTGCAAAATTTCGCCATTTATTTACTATTACTTCCATGATTTCTATTTGTTTTATTATTGTGAAATTGTGGAACAAACTGGGATCGAACCAGTATCTTCGGAGCTTCAATCCGACGCATAGACCAACTTTGCTATTGTTCCGTTTTGGGTGACTTGCGAGATTCGACCTCTGTTCTCCGCTTTCACAGAGCGGTGTTTTACCACATAAACTAAAGCCACCATATTAATTCCCATGAAAATGGGAATCTTAGTTCTGACAAAAGGATTTGAACCTTTATCCACAAACGTATCAGGTTTGCACTTTACCAATTAAGCTATGTCAGAATATGTTAATCCGATAGGATTCGAACCTATACTGTAAGAGTCAAATTCTTACGTGCTGCCGTTACACTACAGATTAATTTGTAGGTCTAATAGGACTCGAACCCATACCACAAGGGTCGAAACCTTGCATGCTATCCATTACACCATAGACCTATTTTGTACTCCACCTTGGATTCGAACCAAGACTTGACAGGGCTTAAACCTGATGCCTCTTCCAGTTGGGCTAGTGGAGCAATCGTACAGGGAGAGAGACTCGAACTCTCAAATTCCAGATTCTAAATCTGNTGCCTATNCCAATTCGGCTATCCCTGCATGTGTTGAGATGTCAGGAATCGAACCNGAACCCTTCGCCTTATGAGAGCGATGCTCTACCGTTTAAGCTACATCTCAATATGTTGAGGTAATAGGATTCGAACCTATGACTTTCACGATGTAAGCGTGACGCTCTTCCACTGAGCTATACCTCAATATTGTACTCCGTAAGGGAATCGAACCCTTATTTTCTGCTAGAAAGGCAGACGTACTAAACCATTATACGAACGGAGCCTTTTGCGGTTCATACGAGAATCGAACTCGTATCTCCCGAGAGACAGTCGGGAAGGATAGCCATTACCCCAATGAACCAATTTTTGTACATCTACTAAGATTCGAACTTAGACTCAGAGATTAGAAATCTCTTGTGCTATCCATTACACCATAAGCGTATTATTTTAAGAGCACCTATCGAGACTCGAACTCGAAACTGAAGATTGGAAGTCTACTATGTTGCCAATTACACCATAGATGCTTGTTGTGGGAATGATAGGATTCGAACCTACTTTGCCTAAGCACCAGTTTTACAGACTGGCTCAACGCTCCAACGTTGACGCATTCCCTTTTTCTGAGACAAGGATGAGATTCGAACTCATAAAAAACAGTTTTGCAGACTGTTGCCTTAACCATTCAGCCACCTTGTCCTTGCGATATTGGTAGGGCTCGAACCTACAGCCTCAGACTTAACAGGTCTTTGCTCTGCCATTGAGCTACAATATTATATGTGGAGCTACGGAGACTTGCACTCCATTCTGTGGTATGCAACACCACTGTTTTGGCTCGTTAAACTATACCCCCATATTTTGCGGAGAGTAGAGGAATCGAACCTCCACCGCCTCTGGTGCGGCCTTGTTTAGCAGACAAGTGTAACAAACCAGTATTTACCTACTCTCCATTTATTTTAGTCTGAGAGACAGGATTCGAACCTGCAACCTCCTGCGTCCAAGGCAGGTAAACTAAACCATCGTTATCCTCTCAGTTTTGCGGAAGGCGTGGGAGTCGAACCCACACGAGTCGTTAGCTCCTAACTGTTTTCAAGACAGCGACCACCGCCAATTGGCTTGTCCTTACTTTTTGTTGACCCGATGGGATTCGAACTCATGACCTCGACGTTAAAAGCGCCTTGCTCTGCCAGCTGAGCTACGAGTCAATATTTTATATTTCAATGAACACCACAAAAAAAGCGCCTCCTGTTTTGGGAGACGCTTCTGTATTGTTATATCACCTATTTAGGTCAATTTAATATACACTTCTCCCGTTTATAGTTATACAGTCTTTCTCCATAAAAATCTAAATTCGATTTGCTACTGGCAGTTTGCTCCAATAGTGTCGGCGAAATAAACTGTGCGACTGTTTGTATTACTTGTTTTCTCATCTCTTTAATTTGATAAAAATTCCAACAACGTTGATTTTCTTTCTTATTTATATGTTGCTGTATTTTCATTTGTCTTTTATTGTTTTTGACAGTGCAAATATGGAATTAATTTTTTAATTACACAATAAAAATTTAATTTATTTCATTGATAATCAATTAGTTGAATTGATTTTAGATAATAGATTTCCTGTCCGCTTTTTGCGGATACTAATCATTTTACACAATAGTCTGTCTCCCTGTTGTTTGTCAATTATTTGTTATTTTTTATGTTCTTTTAATTTTTCATTTTATTGCTAAAAAAATTCATAAAAAAAGCGCCCAATTTTTTTATTGGACGCTTGTATTACTATTTCTGATTATATGATTAACTCAAAATTTTCAATTTAAATAGATACATAACGCCCTTTTTAGACAGAGACACTAAATTTGCCATCCCTCTATAATCACATTCACTAAAGCGTGATTTCGGTTGAATATGTATTTGTTGTGTTATCATTTTGTTTTGCAAATATGCTATTTTAATTTTATAGTACAAATGTTTAATACAATTACGCATTGTTTTTACGTAGTTGAAAAAATTATTTTTTCTTAAAAAAACCTAATTCCTTTTTATTAACACCTATTGAATTTATCACATTCCATTCTTTATTCTTTTTGAATCCAATGTAAAAGGTTTTGATATTACTATTATTTACTATATGTACCATTAAACTTCCATAATTATTAACCTTTGTATTTGAACTGTACCAAACAAAAATACCAGAATCTGTAAACTGAGATATTAATCTTTGATGGTTTTTTTCAGATGGTTGCTTCTTATGAACTTGAGTTTTATTGATTTTTTTCACATAACTATTCAATGCATTCTTATGATAATAGTTTTCTTCAATAATTCTATTTGGTATAAAAGGCGGAACTCTTACTTCACTTTCTTTATTCCAAAAGCCTAAAGCACCTAAGTATTTTCCAGTAAAGTTAAGCCATTTTCTATCAAACCAATTATTTACTTTAAAGAGGTATACTTCATCTGGTTTTTCTAAATTAATGTACTAATTGATAAGTTTCTGACATTTTAATGTAAATGAATCGTCATCCAGTATATGAGTTGATAATTCTATGCTATTAACGTTTATCATAATTATTTCTTTTTCTTCTTTTTTGACTTCTTCTTTTTCTTTTTAGGTTTATCTAATGCTTTTTTCTTTTTAATGCGTTTTTCTTCCTCAATTAAGAAATAAAAATCATCATCATTATAACAATGCTTTTTGGCCTTTTTTAAGCTTCTTATGCAAATGTTGTAGTTGCCTTTTATTTCTTCAATACATGAAGATAATCGGTATATCTCTGCCTTAACGATATGTTGTATATTAATGGCAAAGGCAATGAGTTTTGTTGCTCTATCCAATTGGTTATTCTGAATAAGGGCTGTGATATACACTACATAGACCTCTTTATAGTAAGTGTCTATAGCGATGACCTTATCAAAACACTCAAAGGCCTTTTCCGGCATTGACAAATGTTTATCGTATATTTCGCCAAGTAAGCAAAGTGATGCACAATGATTTTCGTCATATGATAATGCATAGTTCAACGCTTCACAAACTTCTTCCCAGTCACTGCACCAGCCGCTCATTGCGCCTTTTGCCTTTAAATAATAGTTGTCTGCTATTGTTAATCCCATTTTTGTGTTCTTAATTCGTTTTTTAATTTTTGTCGTTTTGACTTGTAATTTTTTGTTGTTTTTTTTATTCTAAAATCGGATCCTTTAAAGATTTTTACTGGATTACCTCTTTTAAGATTTAGATGGTTTTCCCATTGGCTTTGAAGTGTAGTTTTTAATTTTTGGTTATCATGTGCTGCAATCTTTTCTTGTAAACGTTGTAGCGCTATTTTTTTGTTTTGATGTTGTGACCTGCTTTCTGAAACCAAAACCTGAAGACCCGTGTCTATATGCGTTGCTCTTACTGCTGAACTTACTTTATTAACATGTTGTCCCCCAGGTCCCGAACGTCGTATGGCTTGAAATTTTATACCGTTCTCATTTAGAATTGTTGGTTGTGAAGAAGTCTTTACCTCATAGATTCCTATAAACCAGTTTTTACGTTTTTGAAATTTACGAAATGATGATTTTCCTATCCATTGCACAGTTCCCAACCAATTTTTTAAAAAAGACTCTAATGCTTTTCCATGTAATTGAATGGTTGCGGATTGTAACGTTCTATTTTCTGTACCTTCTTCTCGATGTAGAATAGTATATGTTATTCCAGATTTTTTTAAATCTTCGATAATATGCTTTAAAACTTGAGCTACAACCCAGCAACATTCTACTGGACCTCTGCCTGATGTTATTTGTATTATTTTAGTTTTCATTTTAAAGGGTTTTTTGATAACAATGTATTTCCTACTGGATCTTTACTTTGCTCTAATAATTTTACTGCTGCTTTTACAGCCCAATATTTATTGCTTGAATGAATATTTGAATAATAACCGAGTAAAGTCTTAGGTTCTACTATCGTCCATCCATTGATAGTAATAGTTTCTACAGACGCAGATTCGAAAAAATCAATAGTGATTCGAATCTGTTTACCACTTTCTAACCAGTCTGTTTTTTCATAGCGTCTAAAATTTTCTTGACTCGGTAAATAATCATATCGTGTCCATACTTTTTGAAACCCCTGTTCTAAAAGAATCCTCATAACTTGCGGTACTCGTTTAGGATTAACAAATATGTCAATATCCTTATGATCATGCGCATGCTTATATTCTGTATGATTAGACTCAGACATAAAATGCCACGCCCAACCTCCAGAAATTATAATCCATTGTTTTAATTGCTCTAATATTTTTAAGCCATGCTCTATTCTATAATCTGGCCATAGCTCTTCGTATCTTTTTATATTGTGATTTGCTCCCATAATTTTTTTATTTATCCATTCTTACAATTTTTGGTGTAAATGTTCCCAATACTTCTACCAATTCTTGTTGATTATTCATTACTTTATTGATATCCTTATAAGCCATTGGCGCTTCATCTACACCTCCGCCAATAAGTGTAACATCATGTGTTTTTAACTGTTGCTTTACATCACTTTTAGTGAATTTCTCTTTACACTTTCTGCGTGAATGTAAGCGTCCTGCACCGTGAGAAGCTGAGTTTAAACTTTCGCTATTTCCTAAGCCCTTAATAATGTATCCTGGAGCAGTCATAGAACCAGGAATGATTCCTAACTCACCACTTGAAGCAGGTGTTGCTCCTTTGCGATGTACAATACATTCTTTTCCGTTTACCGTTTCTTTCCAAGCAAAATTGTGATGATTCTCAATTTTTGCAACTGCTTTAGAACCGAGCAACTTGCCTATGCGATAATGAATATCATCATGACATGCCTTTGCATAATCTCCTGCTAAATTCATGGCTAACCAATATTCTTGTCCATCATGTGTGTTTAAATCTAACCACGCTAAGTGCTGAACATTTTTTGGTAATGGACATTGTTTGGTTGCTAAATATGTATAATGTTTTGCAATGTTAGCGCCTAAACCTCTAGATCCACTGTGCGACAATACACCAACATAGTCTCCTGCTTTAAGGTGCCACTGGTTGTTTTCATCTGTAAAGGAAACTATTCCAAATTCTACAAAATGATTACCGCCACCAGAAGTTCCTAATTGTTTAAATGCTTTTGTTTTAAGCCTTTTTAACAAAGGGACATCATTAAATTCTTGTCTGTCAAAAATTTCATGATCGTGTTTTTTATCATGTGTTTCATACATTCCAAATTTGGTATGATTTGACAAGATATTCTCCATTTGATACTGTTTCCCTTTAAGGTAAGATGCTTTCATTGGGTAGATAGTTAAACACATTCTACAGCCAATATCTACACCAACACCATATGGGATTACTGCATTTTCTGTAGCCAAAACACCACCTATTGGTAAACCATATCCTGTATGTGCATCTGGCATTAAAGCTCCCGATACTGCTATTGGTAATTTCAAAGCATCATACAGTTGGTACTTTGCTTGTTCATCAATTTCATTTTCGCCATAAATGGTGAAAGGAGCTCTCGTATTTTTCAATTTGTGGAATTTTACTTCAACGGGTTTTACTAAACCTTCAGCTACTTTTCCCCAAATAGCATTGCCTTGAAACTTTTCTGGATTCTGCAATACTTCTTTTGCTTCTTCTAATATTCGTTCTTTCTTATCTCTTTTTCGGTATCTGTTTATTTGCCCTAAAGCAATATTGATACTGTTATTTTTTGGGAAGCCTAATTTTATTAAGTCTTTCCCTTTTAGTTTATTTCCCATAATATGTTTTCGTTTAAGATGTCCTCAATAGCATATTTTTTAAGGCTTTTAAGGGCTCTTTCTGTTTTTTACTTTTCCTTTTTTCGATCGGATAGATTCCAGTAATCTTTCTATCTATTAAGTTTTTGGTCTGCTTCATAATAACCACTTTTTAAAAGCTGTTGTTCTAACAAAGCGGATTCACTTTCTAATAGTGGATCAATACGTTTTGAATGCGTTATATAGGCTCTTTATTTAATTCTATAAGCTCATTTAGAGATTCTTATATAAAATCTAAGCTTTAATTTTTTGCGTTCATTCTTATAATAGAATGGTGTATACATACATTGTGCTCTAAAACTTAGTTTGTTAAACTGCCTCTTGCTTGTAGTTGGAAAATCTTTATAGATAAGATGTTTTGAGGTTTGATGTAGCCACTTTTTTTGTGCTTCTTCTTTTGTTCTGCCCCAAAATATTTTTTCAATCTTATCATATACTTCTAAAATAGCTGCTTTATTCTTGTAGCGTTCTACTTTATGCGTAATTATAATTTCTTTAAACCAACCGTGACGAATGGGCTTTTTTAACTCTATATATCCCAATTCTCACATTTCTTTCCAGATTTCAGAACGTCGCTTCCAAATACGAGGAAAGTCTTTCTCTCTTATTTCTTTTATATGCTTTGGTTTCAATTATCATATTTTAATCTTTACTATTGGTTTCGTGAAGATTTATGTATAGCCAAAATATGGCGTACAAAAAAGTCCGAAACGTTTTTTTGGCTTCGGACTCTTTTAATATGATAGATGTAATCTATTTAATAAGGAAAGTAGTCTCGAAGTAGATGCACAAAAGGACCGAGTTCTCTCTGCATTGTATTATGTAATTTGATAAATAACATCATTACTTCGTTTTTAAAATTGTTTGTGCTTTATTGCGATGCAAACCTATAACGTTTTTTTAAATTATGCAAGAAAAAATTAAACTTATTTACTTGAAAATCAGTAAGTTATGTTGTTTTTTAGGTAATAGGGTTCCTATCCGTATCATACAGATAACAGCTGTTTTTCATAACTGTTTGTTAAGTAGGTATTTAGCTTTAAACTCACATTTTTTCAAATCAGAAAAAAAATTATAAAAAAAGACGTCCAATTTCTTGGACGCCTTTTAAATTTTATATCTTTTTAAAGTTTTACCTATTTCATATACAACAGAAATAGCTTTTCAGCATCCTTTTTATGTTTAATTAATATACTATTCATAGGTCTAAACTTTGTTTTGTTTGCAATTATTGAATGCAAATATGCAAGAATTAATACGTTTTTTCCAAATTTTTGGAGTAAATTTTTGTTCTCATCGATATTAATAGTTGATTTATTCTATCTAAATCTGGCCTTTCTTGTAATTTAGAACGTCTATATAATTGTTTTAGTTCTAGTTTTCGCTCTTCTGCCCAACTTACTAGTTCATCATACTCGTATTTACCTTTCTTAATATCTAATAGAAAGGTTCTATCCGAACGTTTTACATTAATGGTGTTTTCGGTAGCAATTTCCTTAGCCATATGTAATAATCTAAATGTGTGCATCATATTTTTAGAATCGTAATTTTTGCCATGTGATACAGTATTTTTATAACGTTCTTCATTACGTTTGCCTACCCAGTCCCAATATTCTTTATACTTTTTACAATACGTCGAATAACCATCTTTATTAAAAAAGAGCATGCCTATAGCTGCTTCTCCTTTTGGAATGGAACTTAATGCAATATCATTTGCTCTATCACTTCGAGTAATACCTTTATAAGGAATCTCTAAGCTGTGATATAAATTGTTACAATCTTTTAGATGTGCAATATTAGCGACTCCACAGTTTTCTTGTTTTATATTTTTGATGCTTAAGAATACTTTTAGCGGAATTGATTTTCCGTTTTCATATACAAAGCAAAAATCTAAAACTAATTTACGTTCTTTTTCAACTGGGTTCACAATTTTCTTTTCTAAACCTCGAGCTTTTTTTATTTGAGCATAGGCATAATTAGCAAATGATTTTTCACAATTTTTAGATATAAAATAATCAAGCTTTATTTTATCAAAAATAGGATGCTTATAAAGCACGCATTCTTCAGGTATATTTAACAATTCTAAGATATTAGGATTGTTTTTTGAGCATAGCTCTATAAATTTTCGTAGCTCATAATACACAATATCATTAGATTCATTGTTCACTTGACCAACATAGTCTAAAGAATAAAAGCTCTCTTTTGGAAGAATGAAAACACCTCGTATATCAGTATCTGATTCGGGTGTGTCCAATCCATAAGCTCTACTTCCGCTTATACATTCAAAAATGATATGCCCAGATTTTTTTAGTTCTTCTATAGTCATCCTATTGTTTTTATAAAGAGTTCATTGAACTCCTTTGGATTAGACTTTTCATTTACTAAATCATTTTTGACACGATTATTCTCTTCAGCAATTTGCTTTACCAATTCAATTAAACTATCATCAACTGGTTCATTGCTTTTTTCTATATTCTTGCTTTTTAAAAGAATCAATTCATCTAAAGTTGAATGATACTTATTATCAATTAAAGGATATAGTTCTCGAAACAAAACTGGAGGTATTGTATGCTTTTCATAAACCCATTTAGCACATAGAGCTGTTCGAATAGCATAAAAGAAACTTTTCAATGTCATCTTATCTGAACCTAAAGTTTCTTCAAACCCTTTATTCATACTATGATAGTGATAAAAACCTGAAACAGGATTAAAGTTGTTTACTGCCAAGGTTTTTATTTCATTCAAAAAAACAGCATTTTCCCTATAAACTAGAGGAGAGAATAACCATCCTAAAAATGAAGCATTAGATTTTGCTAACAACTTAAGTGCTTTTCTCACATCCCAACCAGAACCATCCAACAAATCATTTTCAGTCATAAACTGAATAGAATCTTTTTGCTCCCAAAGGTTTAAATACCAATCCTTTTTATGTTTGTATACAAAACGAATGTCATAGTCAGAGTCTGGGGAAGCAAAGCCCCAAGCTCTACTTCCAGATTCTACAGCGAATAAGATTTCTATGTTTTTATCTTGCTCTATCTGTGAGAGCTTATTTAGTATGTTTTCTTTCATGATTATAATATTTAACTTCTGAACTCTAATAAGCTATAGGCTATTGAAATCCTATTTGCTAAATCTTTGTCCTTTGTTTCAAAAAATAAGTTCTCTATTTTGGTCAGTATTTCTTTACTTGAGTAAAGTTTCAATAATTGGTCATCTACTTTATGAAAATATCCGTTTATTTCTCCTTCAATTATTTCGCGAATGAAATTTTTTGAATTAGACTTCGTCAAAATATTAGAAAGTTTATCAAATTCATTATACTCTAGGTTTAGTAAGATAAAATCATTAATAGATTCTAAATCTCTATCCAAAGCATTAATTAATGATGTTTCAAAATAATTTATTAAGGCTTTAATTTCATGAATATCCCATTTTTTCCAATTGTTATAATTTAATTTTTCAAATGTTAAGAAATCATCAAGTATGTTTTCTGAATCTTTCATTAACTCAAGTATCCTTGGTAAAAAGTGTTTATAATCATTAACATCTCCAAAAGTTGTTGTTGCTGAAGTCATAAAATGATAAATATCATCTTCACTTATTTCTTTTAAAGGTTTTGAAAGTAATTGTTTTATTTCCTCATCAGAGACACAACAATTACAACATCTATCTCTTAAATTTCCTTCAATTGTATAAGTCGAAAATGCAGCATACAAATTATCTATTGATTCTTTTAAATTCATTACTTCTTCGTTTTTTCCAAGGTGCATTCTTTTGCCAATCACCAGCCATAATGCAGCCATATGGCATCACTTCGTCAATGACTTTTCCTAAGCCAAATTCTTCCATTTGATGTCTTACAGTCCTAGCATTTTTATAAGCACTTGGTAATTCTGTAATATCAATTTCTTCTGAGAAGAATCTGATATCTAAGCCTTTAGTTTCTTCCTTAAAAATGTCTTCAAAGCTTCCTGTTTTGCTTTTTCTGTGTTGCGTTCTGCTTACATTACGTCCTGCACCATGTGGTGCGAAACCTAGATTAGATGTCGTAGTTTCACCTTCCACTATCAAAACAGGTTCAGACATGTTTAAAGGAATCAATCTAGGTCCTGTGATGTCAGGCATAAAACGCTTGTCTAAAGGTGTTGCGCCCTTAGCATGATAGAACAAATCACCATCTTTAAATACAAAATTATGTTCATTCCAATAGCGGTCTTCTTTTTCAATTCCCAATTTCTTTAAAGTAGCTTCATGAATACATTCATGATTCTTTTTTGTCCATTTTCTAACAATTTGTAAAGCTTCCCAGTATGATTTTCCTTCTGTTGTTTCAAAAGGAATCCAAGCATTTTTCTTTAAGGTTGTTGGTGCTAATTCTTTTCTAAATTGCTCTGCAACCTTCATTCCCTTTTTATATAAGTTGGCTCCAAACCCTCTACTTCCGTGATGTGTAATCATCATTGTGTTCCCTGTTTTTTTTGATGTTCCAACAAATAAAAAATGATTGCCATCGCCTTGTGTTCCCAAATGAGTTCTAGCCGCTGAAATGCACTTTTGGTCATTTAAAAAATGGTTTGCTTCTATTTCTGCTAGTAAATCCATTGGAAATCGAAATTGTGCATTCCTATCTCTTCCACCTGGTCCAAAATGTGTTATAGAATGTGCTGCGTCTAATACATCTTTTGGATTTGCTTTTCCAAAATCAGTTAACATTACCGAACAGCAAATGTCTGCACTATGCAGTCCTGGGTGGATGGCGTTTTTAGCTACAGCAACACCGCCAACAGGAATTGTTCCAACTGGTCCTGTAGGACATGCGTCGGGCATTAGTGTTCCGTTTACAAGCGTTGGTGTTCTCATTAAGACTTCCATAGAGCTAATGACAGCATCTACATTGGTTTGTTCTAATTCATTTTCGGCTTCTATGTTAATAGAAAATGGGATGAAATCCTCGTGCAGTGGAATAGGTTCTGGTGTTCTAAATTGTTCCAAATATGCTAGCATCATTTCTTCATCTAATTCATTTTTATTGATGTGTGCAATCGCTTCCTTAAACCATTTGTTTGGTTGAAATCCCAATTCTATTAATGTATTTCCTGTTATTTCCATAATTCATTTCTTTTTTTAATATGTTGATTTTCTATCTACGTCTGTCGTAACGATTTGTTTTCATAAACAATAGTACAAATGTCTATTAGAACTACGCAGTTATTTTGCGTTGATAAAAAAAAGCGTTATTTTTCTCGAAAATTGATGTTATGGCTCTGAATAAAAATGCACTGATTCGTTATAAAACTATTGATAAATGTTTACAAAACACTTATCGTAGATGGACTTTAGATGACTTAATAGAAGCGTGTTCTGACACTTTATATGAATATGAGGGGCGAAAAATTAATATCAGTAAACGAACGGTGCAACTAGATATTCAGATGATGCGTAGTGATAAACTCGGATATAAGGCGCCTATTGTAGTTTATGAAAGAAAGTATTATAAGTATGAAGATGAAAATTACTCCATAACAGATATTCCACTTACAGAAAATGATATGGGTGTGCTTACAGAAACGGTTGAGATGCTTAAGCAATTTAAGGATTTTTCGTTGTTTTCTGAATTGGGCGGAATTATTCAGCGTTTGGAAGATAAGGTTTATACCGAAAAAACACATCAATCTGCTATTATTCATCTCGATAGAAATGAAAATTTAAAAGGTTTAGAGCATTTAGATGTATTGTATCAGTCTATTCTGAAGAAAATTGTGCTAAAGGTCAGTTATCAATCTTTTAAGGCGCGGCAAGCTTCTGATATTATTTTTCATCCATTCATTTTAAAAGAGTTTAAAAATCGTTGGTTTTTAGTTGGTAAATCTGGAGTAGAGGCAAAATCAGCTGTGGTAACTTTGGCTTTGGATAGAATATTAGAAATTGATTTTGATACATCAATTTCATATACAAATGAGGTGTTTAATGGTGATGCATATTATAAAGATGTTGTAGGAGTTACAGTGTCTAATACACGTGCAGAGCGCGTTCAATTTTGGGTGGATAGATACAATGCACCCTATGTGTCTACAAAGCCATTTCATCACTCTCAACGTACCATAGAGCGGCGAGAAGATGGTGTTGTTTTTAATATTTTTGTGCAGATTAATTTTGAATTAGAACGTTTAATTTTAGGATTTGGCAATAGTATTGAAGTTATTAAGCCAAAAAGATTACGTGCGCGTATAAAAAAGAAATTAGAGCACGCTGTCGGGTTTTATAAGTAAAGCCTTGTTTTAAATGTCAATAGTAATAGGGGGTTATGTCATTTTTCATTTGAAATAACTTGAATAAAACGCCATTTACTCCTTTTTCTTTCCATATAAAAAGAAACCGTAGCTTCGGCTTTGTTTTTATTTTTCACTTTATAGAAATAAAAAAGATCTTTTTCTTTTGAACTAACACAAAAAATCATCATTTTCCTAATGCGTAATTTAGCAGAAGAACTGGTATTATGATGAAACGCTATAAATGGGATAATAAAAATAGATGGCGACTTCAGGATTGCCATCTTTTTATATGATTTTAAATGAGCACTATAGTTTAAGTATTTTTTTTGTTTGGGTTGAATTCTTATCTGTGAGATACACGGTGTAGAGTCCTTTTGGAAGATGAGAGACGTCAATGCTATTGTTTATATTTGCCTTTAGTAAAGTTTGTCCTAACATGTTTATGAGGCTTATGTTTCCATTGCCTATACCTTTAATGTGTAGTTTTTCATGTACAGGATTAGGATATAATGCAATGTTTGGGGTGTTGTTCTCTGTAATATTTAATGTATCTTCAGCTGTTACCATTTGTGTAATCTCATTCCAGCTTTCCTTGTCGTTTTCTATGTAGAGGGTTACTGTGTAGTCGCCTTCCACAGTATATTGATGTGTTGGGTGTTGTTCGTTACTCGTAGTGCTATCACCAAAATCCCACCACCAAGCTAATGCATCTTCGCTTTCATCTTGAAAATCCACTGTTAAAGGCGCTGCGTTTTGTAAACTAAAATTAACAAGTGGTTTATGACGGTCCCATAAAAAAGAAGAAGTTCTGTCTAGAATAATGTCCCAAAATTGATTAGGTTCTCCTGGCCAATCGCCGTTATCGGTACCGTGAAATTCGTGGGGTTCTCCGGTAACAAAATAGGTTTCATGTGTAATGCCCAAAGTCATCATGGTATCATGTATTAATGAGCTTCCGTCAACTTCTGGAAATGCAGGGAAGCTAAATGGGTGGTCTCGTTCAAAAGATACTGTTGTATCTGCGGTACCGTGAACTAGTAGGGCAGGAGTATAGTCTGCATTAGTAATTAGGTCTTTGGTTTGTATGGCTCCCCAAAGATTTATAATGCCGTCAGGTTGACCGTTTTCGCTAAGATGTAGCCCAATGTCTATAGGCCCCATTTCTGGAGCTTCATGAAAAAATGGAAATAACAGGTCTGTATATGTGCTAAAATGGGTTTCTGAAGATTGCTCATTTGGTTCATTCATATAAGCGGCATGTAATGCAATAAAACCGCCTGCACTGCTACCTGCCATATATACTTTGTCAGGGTCAATACCATAGGTGCTAGCATTAGCTCTTAAAAAACGAACAGCACTTCTGCCATCTTGAATGCCGCGATAGACAGCTCGCACACCATGGAGCGTTACATTTTCTAGGATATAAAAACTTTTTCTATAATCAATAGTAGCTGTAACATAGCCTTTTCGAGCAAGAGAGTCGCAAAATGCAACCATATCCTCATGGTTTCTATTGCCGTTTATAAAGCCTCCGCTATGAGCAAATATGATTGCTGGTCTAATGGATAAATTGTCACCTTGGGGTTCGTAAATATCCATGACTAAATCTGCCTCTGTTGTATAAGATTCATCATTATAAGGGAAATTTATAAAAGGAGCAGTACCATAAACAACATTCTCAGTTTTTAATACTGCATCAAATTGTGTGGCGGTGTATCTGTAATTTTGTGCAAATATGAACGTTGTGCAGATGTAGATTAAGTGTATTCCTTTTTTTCATAAATTAGGATATTTGAGGTAAAGATACTGTTTTTATAAATTGAAGAGGTGACTTAAAATGTGCCTGTTTTGAAAGAGGTCAGTGTATTGGTTAGAGAATCTAAGTCTTTTGAAAATAAAAAACAAGCTAAATAAAAAAAGCAAGCTCTTTATTTTTTAGCTTGCTTTCCCTTTTATTAGTGACCTCGGCAGGGTTCAAATAATTAAATTCCAAAACACTTAAATAGCATCGAATACACACTTAATCAACTGATTTTAAGTGATAAAAAATCTATTCTAATCTAAAGAAATCTAAATAAGTTTTATTTTTTCGTTACAAATTTCGTTACATTTTTTTATCTTTGTTACGATTTAATATTATAAACTTATGGCTAGTTTTAGATTTCATTACAGAAGTACAAAGGACAAGGGCAATATATCCATTAGACTAATCCATAAAGAACTGGATTGTGTTTTAGCAACACCATATATTACAAAAAAAGAATACTGGATTTACAAAACAACTAAGAACGGTAAATCTACATCTCGACATAGAAAACTGGAAGAATTAAAAGGAGGTGTCGAACTAAAACAACACAAAGCTGATTTATTTGATTTCAAAGAGAAGCTAGAAAATCAATTAGAACGAGACTTAAATAATGGTGTACCAATTACTAAGCAATGGTTAAAAACTGCTATCTCTGAAAACAGCTCGGTATTGGTTTCATCAGACCAAATTAACAACGAACAAGAGAGGCTAAACCAACAGAAAAAACGCCTTTGGGAGATTAGAGAAAAAAACTTACTGCTCAATGCTATTAAAACCATCTATGCAAAATATGGCTCTAACAATGATGAGCTAAAGAAATTTAAAACAAGTTATAATTGGGTATCTGACTATCAAGATTATAAAACTTTAACAGTAGGTCAATCAGTTGTATTAAAGGCTATAGACTATAATCAGGGCTTTATAGACGACTTTAAATATTGGGCAATTGTCATCAAGAAATACAAATTAAGTACTGCTGTAGGTCATTTAAAACGAATAAAACGAGCTATAAAATATGCTGAATCCATCGAACAAGAAGGAGTTGTTAAACTTCATAGAACCATTAATGATGTAGTGTACAGTACAAAGAGAGAACAGGAGCAACAAGAAGATAAAATTGTTATTAGATTAACTTTTGATGAATTTGATAGGATAGACAATTTAGATTTTAGTGATAATAAAGAATTAAGAGAGGTGCAGAAATGTATGCTTATTGGAGGAGAAACAGGTTTGCGTTTTACAGATTTTGGAAAAATGAATGACAAGCATTTAAAAACTACTTTGGAAGGAGTGAAATATTGGGAGTTTAAAACCAGTAAAACTAAGAAATGGGTTCAAATAACTAAGACCGAAAGGTTAAGTTATTTCCTAAAAAAGTATGGTAATCCAAAAACCCAATATTCCGATAATGAAGATATATTTATCAATAAAAAGATGAAAGAAATATGCAGATTTGCAAAAATTAATGAACCAACTGAAATGGAGATAAGTCGAAGTGTTGTAATTGACAATGAAAAATGCAGAAGATATGTTAGGGATGTTTTTCCAAAGTATATGGGTATTACAACAAGAAGTCTTAGACGTTCATTTGCAACAAATTATTATGGATTAATGGATTCAGAACTTATAATGAGGGTTACTGGTCATACTGATGTTAAATCTCTTAGAGAATACATTGATGTTCACGATAGTAGCATTGTAGCTATCAGCTTTAACAAAATCAATGAAATACATAGAAAAAGAGCTACTGGTTTAAGAAAAGTAGATTAATATGTTAAAAGAATACACCAATAGGTTAACTGAATTAACCAGTCAATTTTTAGACGAATCCGATACTAAGAAGTTAGAGACACTTACAAACAATATTGAAAAATGTATTAGTAATTTATTTATTGAGAGTGACAATAAATTTACATCGATTTTAATAACAAGATTTTAAAAACCTCTAAGCTATCATATTAGACAAATTGAGGATAATCCTATTCCAAACAGTCGTTCAAAAAAAGAACAACGACAACAACAATTACAAGTTCTAAAATTAGCTTATTCACTTAGAAACTCTGTATTAAAAGACTATCAAGACCAATTAAACAATACTGATTATTTTCAAGACTATATTATTGAAAAAGGAGCTGAGAGAGATTTTATAATCACTCCTGATTATAAAAGTTTACCTATTGAAGTTATTCCAATAAACACGTTTAAAACACTATTATTAAATAGCCATACGCAGACAATATCATATTTTAAAAAGCAATCTCAAATAAAACATGAAATCTATAAAGATGAACTTTATCTATTCGTTAATGATGCAAAAGTGAAAATTGCAAAATTAAATAGCTTAATAAGGAAACAAACACTTATTATAAATGAACTACAAAAGGAGGTTGATAAAGAGAAAGACTACTTACTAGACGTACTTTTTGACCGTCAGCAAGAGGTAACGAATCATAAAATACATAAGGAAACTTTAGAAAAATTACTTGAGCAACTTTATCAAACCTTTTATTTTTTAAAGACTTATGAAGAGAATAGGGTTATCCCTCTAACCGTTTTCGGTCATAGAAATTATGATGCTATGCAATGGTTTTATCAAGAATTAAAAGATTTCTTAGAAAACTCAACATCATATAATCACATTATTGAAGTCTTTAGTTTGGAGAATCGAAACCCAATATCAAAAATTGAACTTGTTAATGGAACTTTGAATGACTATGCACACTTGATAAACGAGTTAGAGCCATATTTTACAAAAGAACTAAGAGCAAGAAGTCAATATAATCAATGGTGGTCAGATAGATTTGTATTTACTACAAATGGAAATATTAGGGTTGAAAAAACTAAAGATGCTATTTCAACAATGAGAAGTAACACGAGAAAAGACCCGTCAAGAAAATCATCAAAAAGAAGTAAAATCAACCAAATTGTACAAACAATTGCTAATATCCCTCAATAATCCCTCATAAATTCATCGTATAATGTACAGACTGTTCTAAATATGGGCGGTCTTTTTATTTTTAGCAAATAAGGTTAATAGCTTTACCCCACACAACCCTCAATTTTTTGCACTCATAATTTTAAAATATATAGTTATGAGTAATTTACAATTAATACAGGTAACACCTGTGCAATTAGAGGAACTTGTTAAACAAGTTATTAAAGAACAATTAGAGGAACTTAAAAAGTTTTTCACTCACAAAGAACCAGTAGAGTATTTAAGTAGACACGAAACAGCAGAAATGCTTAAAATTAATGTTTCTACGCTTCATAATTGGGTTAAGAAAGGTATTCTGAAATCTTACGGGATTGAGGGACGAGTGTATTTTAAACGCTCGGAGGTAGAACAAGCTCTTGTAGAACTTAAATAATAAGAGCTATGAAAACATCTACTAAGCAGGGAGATTATTTTGTTAATCTCCCTAGCTTACTGTATTCAGATTTGAAAGCAGTATGCAAGAAAGACGATAGTATCAGTTTGGAATTATCAGCCTTGTTGGTTCATCTCATTTTAACCAATAAATATGCTGATAAAAATTTTCAAGGCGGTAAAGAATGGGTTAATTTATGTGCTAAAATTCTAAGAGATAATTACAACACCAAAGAGTATAAAAGCAGTGAACATTTAAAATTTTTGGTTGAGAATGCTATTTTAGAAATGCAATGCCACTATCACGACCCCAGTGGAAAAAACAGCCGTAGCAGAGCTTATAGAATCCATCAGAAATATTTTGACATCAAAGAGAAAGGGAAAACACTATTTGATAGAGCGTTTGCTATTATTCCAGTCACAGAATCAGGGATTAAAAAGAAATGTTTAAAACGTATTCAACAAAGAAAACAAAAAGCCAACCGAAAAGTTAGTCATTTAACAAAATGGCTTACCAGTGATAAATTCAAATTTGATAAAGCAACAGCAATTAAATTTGTTGAATCTAAATATGTAAAACAAGAAGGAAAAAAAGATAAAAGGCTGTTCCATATCAAGAACTTTGAAGCAGCATTACAAATCTATTCAATGGAGGGTCGAGATAACAGATTACATTCTTGTTTTACTGCTTTATCATCAGACTTAAAACAATTTATAACATTTGATGGCAAACCATTAAAAGAAGCAGATATAAAGAGTTCTCAACCATTTATTTTAACCATAGTTTTAGACCTTATTATTAAAGAGTACCATAAACAAATCAATAAGAAAGGTTATATAACAGTAACACATTTTACTAAAAGAATTACTAAGCTATTGTATAAATATTTAAATACTACAATAGATAATGTTATAGATATTTACAATATGTGTTATTATATTACTTCTAATGTGTTAATTAATATTCAAACCACTGATATTAAATGTATTGAGAAATTCATTTTTTCAATTAGAAGTGGAGATATTTATGAGCAAGTTGGTAAAGAATTGTTTCAGTCTGGAGCTATTTGGCTTGAAGATGGCATCTACTATACCAAGCTGTTAAAAAAAGATTCTAAAGAGCAAACTATAGAACCTTTTGAAACATTACGCAAATGTGCAAAAACCATTACTTTAAATGCTATTTATTGCAGTCCTAAAACCAAGGCTGTAAGAGCAGTTAATGAATTTAGAAAACTATTTCCCATTGTTACCAAATGGTTAGATGCTTTGAAGAAGCATAATTATTCTGATTTGGCAGTTCTAATGCAACAAATGGAAGCAAAAGCCGTATTGCTTCATTGCTCAAAGAAGATAGCAGAGAAGCACCCTAAACTACCTCTAATCAGCCGACACGATAGCCTTTCTACAACCATTGATAATTTTGATGTTTTGCACTCCGAATATCAGGTGTTATTGACTGATTATTTTGGGGTAAATGTAGAGGTCGGGAAAGAGGATTGGTAACTGTTTTTGATGCTCTTACAGCTCCTCTAAGAGACTTTCTATTATCAGGCTAAGAAGTAGCTAGAAGTTAAAAATAAAAAGCTCAGAGGAGTTGTTTCAAAAAAATGAAAATCTACTGGTCATTTGCATTCAATGGAGGAACTTCTCCAAATTCTTGAAAGTACGAATTTAATATCTCAGACTCCCTTTCTTTAGGGTTGTTATGTTGACTTAGCTCAATATATAAGCTGTGGTAAGGGTAGTTATCTGATATTCTTGAATTTCGATTGTATCTCCTGCCACCACTATGATTGGTTGATTTATATTTTGTAGGATGGATAACTTTTTGAAGCGTGATTATCCTGTTGACAAAACTATCTGCTTTACCAATGTATAGGATTCCGTTTATGTCAGTTTTAAGTAACCTGTTTATTGGTTTTCTTTGTTCATTCTTTTTACTAAACAATTTATAGACACCTCCACTATTTCCGAAATCATCATCAATAAGATTCCAAAGATTAGGGGATGAAAGTTGATAAATTTTGCTCAAACTCATTATTCTTGTTGTCTGTAGATTTCATCTAATGTTTTCCCCTCTTTATTTTTCCAAACTAACCAACCATTATTACTGCTACCAATACAGAAATCAGCAGCGGTACTTGGGCTTTTAAAGGTGTAATCTTGGGTTAAGACTAACTTATTATCAACAGTTTTGGCAGTTTGCTCGATTATTTTTTCTCGTTTAGTTTTCCAACCAAATGAAGGAACAGTATCTTTTGAAATAATACTATCTTTTAAAATGGTAAAACCACTGCCATCATAGTACCCTATCGCTTCTGAGCTTCTGTAGTTTGTATAAAAAAGCTTGTTCGATTTCTTGATGTTTACAGAATCTTTGAAGATGGGTAAATTGATAAAATCTGTCACGTATATAACATCTCTAAAAAAGCCTTCTACACTATCTTTAATATGTCGTTGCACATTTGGTTTTTTAGGCTTTTGTTTGTTCTCTGATAAATCAAAACGATTGATTTTTAAGCCTTTTTCTATTGCCAAATATTCCAAGTAAAGCACCTCGGTTTTGTTTATAGAATTAGCCTGAGAAATGAAGACAACGGCTGTTTCCCAAAAATCTTTCTTTTGGTTATGCTCATAAACTCTATCAATAAAATTATCTGTTTCACCAATGTAAGCTTTTGGTTTTATAGAACTACTTTCTTCAAAAAGTATATACAGACAAGAGGTTTTTAATTCATCTAGTTTTTTTGCTTTCGTTAAATCAGCTCTTGGAATAACAAAAGTCATAATGTTGCGATTGCTAATTTGAATACTTCTAATTCCGTTAGGAGTGCCTTCTATTAGATGTGTTGTGATTACTTCTCCCATTACTTACGTTTTGGTGTTGTTAATTTTGCAATAGCTCCTTTACCAATAATCTTTAAAAAGAACTTCTGCCGTATTCTATTTTCATAGACAATCTCTATTTCGTATTCAACCTCACTAATAGGTTTCTCTGAATTATTTATGGTAAAAATCCATCTTCTTGTAGTGTCGGTAATTATATTTTCATTAAATATTGGTTCAAGTTCATAAGGTAGATGTTTATTTCGTTCATCAAGGATTAAATCCCCTTTGATAATCTTGAAATCTAACAAATTACACCATTCTCCTTTATTATTAATATCAAAATTAATCTTATTCTCATCCGCTCTTTGTTGAACTCCATTTAACCATAAATGAGGTTGATATTTTAACTCTAAATCTCTTTCTAAAACCTTTGCAATCTTCGATAAGTCAGATATGGTTTTACTTTTTTTGCTGTCCTTGTAAAAAAGGTAGATAAGTGAAAAAAATGTTGCTAATGCACCAACTGAGGCACATATATGAAACATATCTTGTAACTGCATAATATTTTAATTTTTTATCTTTAAATCTTTCTCAAAATCAAACAACAATTGCCCTAATCTGCTTTCGGTTTCTTTAATAAAAAAGTCTCCGAGTTGCTCTCTGTTTCTGCGTTTAAATTTTCTGTACACCTTGGCAAAATCTGAATTGATTTCATCTTGGTCAAATACATTGCCATCATCAAGAATTTTAGTAGCTACACGTTTCCCTAAATCATCTTTTAGTGCAAACTCAAAAAACAGCTCTATTTTTTCTTCAAAACTTATAATCAGTTGTTCTATTTCGGCTTCTTCTTGATTACGTTTTTCAATTACTTTTAGAATATCAAACTTGTATTGTTTGCCTTCATTGCCATTAGGCTCTTTTACGCCACTAGTAACAGGATTACCTACTGGATAATCTTTAGGCTCAACAATTCCTATTCGGTTATCAAAGTAGATTTCTACATCGTCAATGATGTCATTTGTTCTATTAATGTTGTTGTAAATATTGTTGAACCTTCTCCAAAATTTTAAGAATATCTTATCGCTGTATTTTGGATTATAAACGATTACAAATTCTATAAGGTTAAGAATGTTAAAATACTTATTTACCTTATTCTTAAACAGTTTACTGGCTTTTGGGTTACCCTCTATAAAATATATAGCATCATCTTCAAACTCTGTGATTACCTCTAAAGTGCTATTACCTTCTAAATAAGATTTAAAGTTCTCGAAATGGTCTTCAAACAAATCACTTTGTCTTAACTCATTGTAATATACTTCTAACAGTTTTTCGCTTTCTAGCGGATTAAAATCACTAACAACAACATTGCTAAAATGTTCAAATGCCTTTTGAATGTTCTTGATATTTACGTTCTTGTACGAGAAGTCGACAATCTTGCAGTCATTCTTATACTTAGTAGTTCGGTTAACTCTGGAAATTGTCTGAATAGCATTAATACCACTAATCTCCTTGTCTAAAAATAAGGTTTGTAGTTTAGGTTCGTCAAAACCTGTTTGTAGCTTATCTACAACAATGATTAGACCGTTTCTTTTATGCTTGAACTCTTGCAATACCTTTTTCTCTGTTAGACCTTTGTTTAAAGATTTTGGATTGGGATAGTTCTGTTCATCTGAATTACTATAAACGATAAAAATAGGTGCATCTTTAAAACGGCTATTGTGATTACTTAATAGCACCTGCTCATCAAAGTACTTTTGAATATGTTCTTTGTACTTAATAGCTGAGGTTATAGAAGCAGTTCCTAACATTGCTTTTGCAGTTCCTCTTATCGTTGGAAAAACTGTAGTAAGTAATCTATCAACTATAAATTTCGAAATTGCTTGTATGCGTTCTTCATTCTCGTATATTTTTTTCTTACGGATTCTATATTTTTTCCCATTTTCATCAATTCCTGTATCAGTTCCGTTAGGTATTTCTTCCTTATATAAAGCACCTTCAAAGCCTTCTAATTCATCATCTGGTTTTTCAAAGTACATTTTAGAAGATACTGGCACAAGCCCTTTTAGAGGGTTCAAAATATACTTATCCTTAATTGCCTCTGCCATCGTATAACTATCAAAAGGAATCCACATTTTCTCTCCTTCGGCATACTTATTAAATTCACCAAAACGAGCTAAAGTATGGTCACTAGGTGTGGCTGTAAAACCAATGATAATATTTTTCTTTTGCTGTGCTTTTAGATATACTTCACTTGTATCAAAGCTGTTTTGTAACTCATCAAACAAATAGGTCATCTCTTCGTGCTGAGTACCACTATTAGAACGGTGTACCTCATCAATTAAAAAAGCAACACGCATAGAAGCTAAACGTACCAAAGCCCCTTCGTTATTATCTAAAATATCTTTTACAGATTTAAACTTTTGCAGATTAACTACTACGATTCTAACATCGGATTCTAAGGCTTTCTTAAACTCTGATTTATCAGAAGCTTCAATGAACATTTTGTTATTGATGTTCATATTATACATCTTGGTATCGAGTTGGTCTCTTAATTGAAGTCTATCTACAACCAACATTATTTTATCATAAACAAACTCACCATCTCGTCTAAGGTCTTTGAGTTTTAAAGCTGTCCAACCTATGATGTTACTCTTACCAAATCCTGCTGCATATTGCAGTAATAAAGAATAGACGTGTTTGTTGTTTTGGTACTTTTTTCTGTTGGTAATGAGTTCTTTAATGATAGGCTCAGAAACTTTTTGTTCTTTTAGTTTCTTCTCAAATTGTTTAATGAAATAATCAACTTCGTTTTCGTGGGTTAAGAACTCATCTATCTTGCTGATAATCTTATCAACTCCAAACTTTTGTTTTGGTCTAGGTGCAATCAGCCTACCATCATTATGCTTGTATTCTTTCTTTTTAGATTTTTCATTAACGACCAATTCACGTTCTAAGAAGTTAAAGTAACGTATCTCATCTTCAATACTTTTTTTGCTGTATAAGGCTTTAAAAACCTCTTCAAACTTAGTTGTACGTGATACATTTTTATTGAGTAGTGGAACGCTTTTAAAGCTCTCTTGAAATACTTTCTTTTTATAGTTTTCAAAATCGTAGCTTCCATTGTTATACACCGTTTTTATTTCATCAAAGTAGTTACTGATATTACGGATAACGTAGGTGTTATTAATATCCGTTGTAGTGATATGTATAGCTTTTTCAAACAGCCAGAGCATATCTTTACGAATGGTTTGTGATAGGTCATTCTTACCTGCAATGTCTAAGTATTTGCATACTGCTTGTTGATAGTCCTTAACTATCTTATTACGTCCGTTCTTTTGTGCATTCTGATTGTTGTAATTACTCTTCAATTCACTGTAACCAAAGTAAATACCATTGATAAAGAACGTAATATCTGGACGAAACGAGAATAGGCGTTTATTGTCGTGCCTGTAAGTAAAAGGTAATTCCTGAATAACAGAAAAAATATTTTCATTGAAGAGCTTATCTTCTTCTAAAGGTGAACCACTAGGATAAAACAAATAGAACTCTTCTCCGTGAAACGTAATACCCTTGTTAAGCAATAAAGCAACGTTAGTAGCACTTTTAATACGTTGTTCTACCAAGGTCATAAACTCATCTAGTAACTGGGTTTCGTCTCCTATCTTTTTAAGTACTTTTTTATAACTCTTTTTGTTATGTGTCGTTTGACTAATGAAGTTCTTTAAGTCGTTAACAATAAAGTGCTTTGGTGAAACAGTGTTTGCTTTAACCTCTTGGTACTGCAAACCGTTTTTGTCTTCGCTTAAAAACTTAACTAAATATTTGTCTTGTAATTGTAATTCTATCATTAGGCAGTGACTTTTATTTTTCCTGTTACTACATCGTTAATTAAGGTCTTACGTAACTCTTTTAAGGTTATGATTTGGTCTTTGATAGTATCAATGATGGTGTCAATTGTTTGCGTTTTGGTATCTAAATAATCAGCTATTTGCTGTTGTTCTTCCCTAGAAAAAAAACAAACCTTCAAATGCCTCACGTTTCCTTGATTTATTCCTTCTTGTGCACCGCCAGTCATTAAAGCTCTTATACTTTCTCTTTTAGACATCAAGTAATAATAATAGTAACGATTGTATATATTCTTCTCACTAGAAGTCATTGAAACAATAGATTGATTAATAGTTGTGTCAAAGTTTAAAAAACCTACATTAGAACAAGTCGCACCAGTTAATGCGATTAATACAGAACCTTTAGAAGCTAATTTAGTAGAGCTTCGATTCAGAGCCTCTTCTGATATATAGTGTTTTACGATTTCTTTATTTACATTGTTGTTTTGAATTGCACCAGATGGAATCCAAGGAATTGCACCTGTCCAAAACGAGCTATTTTTTGTTGAAGGTGTACCTCCTGACAAAGTCTTGAATAAATCTTTAATTCGTTTTACTTCCCAATGCTCAGGAATTTGACCAATCCATTCAATACCACTATCTTTTAGTTTTACGTTTTTATCTAAACCCTTGGTTACAGTTTCATTAATCAAGCTTTTTCTTAGGTTTTGGTAATGTTCTATTTTTTGTTCTAATAGGTCTATTTTCTTATCAATAGCTGTTGTTTTTTTCTCTAAGTAATCTGCTATTTGTTTTTGCTCTTGGATTGGTGGTAGTGGAATTGAGAATTGTCTAGTTTCTCCCATACTTAGACCTTCTCTTGAACTTCCAGATTGAATTAAATTTATATAATCTTTAATTAGGTTAGACTTAATATACAATGATATGAATGGGACTAACTCTTTACTAGCTCTTAAATAAAGAATATGCTGATTAATATTAGCTTCTTCAAGACTATCAGGTACAATACAACTTCTTCCAATAGATGCACCAGTAATATTTATCAATATATCTAAAGGTTTGATTTGTGAATTTTGCATCTTTTGATGAGTTTCACTATCTATATATGAAACATTATCTAATTTCAAACCATTATCATAAACATTCTGACTTCTTAAAAAAGTAATTCCAGTAGTTTTATAGGATTCACTACCGCCTTTTGGCGTAACACCACTACCCATTTTTTTAGCGACATCTTTAACTCTTTTTACTTTCCAATGTTCTGGAACTTTACCTAGCCAATGAACCTCTGAATCTTTGTATTTTGAATACTGCTTTATCATAAGCTTAATTGGTTTTCAAGGTCTTTTAAGGCAGTTTCTAACTGGTCTAGGTCTTCTAAGATATTTGTTACAGGACGTAATTGTTCAGGTTGGTAAAACACCTTGTTAAAGTTTATTTCAACACCTGTAAGCCTATCTAGGTATTCAAAAGGTCTTGTGATATACGTAGCCATAAAATCAACTATATTCTGTTCGTTCTTAACTTCATTAGGGCTGTATGGTATTATCTCATAGTCTTTCTCAGTATCAGGTGTTAATTCGCAAGTAATGTTAATACTTGCATCTTTGGTTTTAGTTGCTTTTTTAAAACTTGCTTTCATCACAATTTTACCACAACCTAATGCCGTTTGTTTGCCGTTTTCTTCTTTTATTAATGTTTCTTTTTCACTATCATACCAATAGATAGGATTTTCAGTAAACACCTTTAAATCTTCTTCTTTATAATCAAGGTTGTTAATCATTGGTTTTATAGCCTCATCAAAGTAAGCTCTGAGATTAACGTACTTTGATTTGTCAAATTCTGTGATTACAAAATCTGTTATCGTTGTTGTATCATTTTCAGCAGTTTGTTCAATCTTTAAAGGCTTTAGCTTTATGGATTTAGCAGGAACTTTTTCACCTTGTCTATTTTTAATCAAAGGCATCTCTATAGCTTTACCATCTTCATCGACATTGGTTAATTGTATAAACTGCTTGTTATAATAAAAGTACCATTTCTCAAAGACCTTAGAAATATCTGTATTCTCAAAGTTGGTTAACTCGTCAACAATACGTTTTCTGTCTTCTTCTATAATTTCTCTACGCTTTTTACCTTTACTCTTTTTAAGCATTGTAAACAGACCAGAAGCATCAATTAAGATAACCTTATTTTTACGTTCAGCAGATTTATTTTTATTAATCACCCATAAATAGGTGTGAATATTGGTGTTGAAAAATTCATCTTTAGGTAACTGTATTAAAGCCTCAACCCAATCCTGATTAAATAAGTAGTTTCTTATGCTGTCTTCACCACTTCCTGCATCGCCACTAAAAATAGAAGCTCCGTTATGTACCACAACTGCTAAACCATTATCATCATCTAACTGAGATACGATATGTTGTGCAAATAGCATTTGACCATCACTAATAGAAGGTAGAGCTTTAAAACGGTTAGTTTGGTCATTGAGAATATCTTTTTTATAACCATCCCAAGGAATACCATAAGGCGGATTAGCCACAATAACATCAAAGCGTTTATCAGAGAACTTTAAGCCTGTTAATGAGTTACCATACTTTATATGAGAATCTTTACGGAATCGAGATTCGATTTTTGCCAAGGCATAAAGGGTATCATTCCAGTCTTCACCATAAGTAGCCGTTAGTCTGTTAGGATAAATATTATTGATACGCTCTTCTGTACCAAAGAGCATATTTCCACCACCACAGGTAGGGTCATATATGGTTAAAAACCTGTTATTATCATCAATTTTGGAAGTAATAATTTCAGCAATCAAAGCAATTATATCATCAGGTGTATATTGCTCTCCTGCTGTTTCTGCTGATATATCAGCCCATTTGCGTTTTATGTGTTCTTCTAAGGTGGTAATTTCTGAATTATTAAAAGGCTCTAAGTCAATTTCACTCCAAGCTTTTGCGAAAGCAAAAAGAATTTTTTTCTTTTTCAATTGTCCTACAATCCCTGATACATTTAAGAACTTCTCATCTTCATTACCTGCATTCACACCAAGTAGTCCTTTTGTTTCAGCATCATAAGCCTCTAAGTAAGCATCAAAATCTAGCTTGAATGTACTATCATTTTTACAGATGCTTTTAAGCGTTTTATTGTGCTTAATGACATATTCATTATACCCTAAGTTTAGGTCTTCAAACTCTTCTAAGTAGTCTTCTAACTCTTTTTTTGAAAATTCAGAAACAGAAGCAACACCATAGTCTTTTAATAATATTTTAGATTCTCTCAGTAGTCTACTTTCAACCATAAGCAGACCAAAGAAGGGCATCATAAACTTTGGGAAATCAGATTGTTTTATTCCTGCTCCAATTAATAGGTCGGCTGTTTTCCAAACATCAGATTCGTACTGTAGTACATTCATTCTATTGTAAATCTTTTTTATCTAATAATAGTTCTTTCACTTCAACTCCAAGTATATCAGCAATCTTATATAGGTCTTCCAAACTCGGTTGCCTTCTATTCGCAACGTATGAGTTGACCATATTATAGCTTTTTCCAAGCTGTTCAGATAACCAAACTTGTTTTATACCTTTCCTATCCAGAACTTCTTTTATTCTGTTAAATTTTATATCAGACATAACTATATGAAGTTAAAAAAACATCTCATCTTATGAGTGTAAAACTAATTATTATATTGTACTTACGAAAGAATTATTTCTATATTTGTGAATCATTAAATATGAATATATAGTAAAGACAAATTAGAAAAATAGAATAACGGAAGCGTTAGATTGTTGTTTAACAAGGGAAATCGGCAAAATTTCAAAACAGTAAAAACAGCAAGTATAATGTTCCCGTCCAGTATGGACGTTGGGATGTACTTGTTTACTGTTGGCTTTGCCGAGCCTCCCTGTTGCAAGGTCTGAAACCTCAACGTCTTCTTTTTGATATGTATTTAACTTTCATCTTGGGGTTTGATGGAGCAAAGCAAATTTCATTATGAAAAAAACTATCAAATTTTTTACCGCAATTCTTATCGTATTCTTCGTATTAAGCTGTTCAAGCGACGACGATAACAATAGTCAATCTTTATCAGTAGAAATTGTTGGAAACTGGTCAGGTACATTTTCGGGAGAAGATACAGGAACTTGGAATATCAATGTATCAGAATCAGGAGAAGTAACAGGCACAGGATTTTCAACAACTTTTCAAGAGAACTATATATTTGAAGGTAGCGTAAATTTGGACGGTCAATTAAATGCAACGGTAGGCACTTCAAGTACAGGAGCTACATTTGTAGGTGTATTAAATACAAATGGTACTGGTTCGGGAACTTGGAACAATTCGGATGCAGATTTAAGTGGTAACTGGGAAGGGAATAAAGATTAAGTTATGAAAAAGGTTTTTAAGACTTTAGCAATGCTTTACCTATTATATAGCCTATTTGCTATTCCTATAAGTTTTACATCAAGTTATCATAAAACATCAGATGTTATTCATATTCTCTTGTTTTTTGTCACTATTATTTTTGCATTAGCTAGTTGTATGTTGATTTATAAGAATGTTAAACAAGAATAAAAAATGTTATTTATTGATAGATTGTTGCATAATAATAAGCTGTTAAAAGTCTACCTAGATTTAGAACTGGAGTTTTACGAATTAGACTTTGTAAACCTTAACATTAATTTTGTGTATAACGAGACTGATTTTTATAATAAGGCTGTTAAAGGTATTCCTGCATATTTACAGTTAGAGAAGTCAAGCAAAAAAAGCCTATGAGTATTTTCCTGATGTGGACTTAACAAGATTACAGAAAAATCAAAGATACGGTATCATAGGGTTTAAGCATTTACGGTCTTTTTCTACAAAAGCTGTTCTAACAAAAAGCAGTTTAAGGCTTAGTAGTATTAAGTTTAAAGAACATAAAATATGACAGCAATAGCAGAAAATACTATAAAGACCTTGTATGTATGTTTTTTGAGAAAATTAGAGGACTTAGGGTGTGTATATAAATCTTCCTCCCCTTGCTCAAAAAGAAAATCGGATATTATTTGAGGGGGTGGAGTATGTGATTTTAGCTTTTAGTAGAAATTTTTCAACTTTTTTTAAACAGACAATGAGAGCTGTTAAGGTACAACCTTAGCAGTTTTTTTGTTGTATAGGGAAAACCTATGCTTTGTGACATCATATTAAAAAAGACAATTGATTTATCGTAGTAATATAAAGGGATTAGCAAGGTAAGACTAAATTGTCTTTTGGTTTGTATTTGGTAAGTCTGAAACTTCTGTTTTGTTTGTGTTTCAACAAAAAACAAATATTTTCGTTACAATTACCGTTACAAATTGGAGTAAATTAGTACAAATAAAAAAGCAACTAACTAATAATCAGTTAATTGCTTTTTATTCTTGTGACCTCGGCAGGATTCAAACCTGCAACCTCTTGAGCCGTAATCAAGTGCACTATTCAGTTATGCTACGAGGCCAATTTTGTGGGTGCAAATATATTTTATTTTCTAATAAAGACAAAGAAAAGCGTAAAAATAATTATTTTTCTCCCATGAATAAATTAGAACCATATATTAGAGATATACAGGATTTTCCAAAAGAGGGTATCTTATTTAAAGATGTGACGCCTTTGCTTCAAGATGCTAAAGGTCTGGAGTTGTGTTTGCAAGAGCTCAAAATGCTTTTGAGAATGAGACAAATAGATAAGGTTGTGGGTATGGAGTCTCGTGGGTTTTTATTTGGAACCTTATTAGCAAAAGAATTAAATGCTGGTTTTGTTTTAGCTAGAAAACCGGGTAAATTACCATATGAAACCATTTCTGAAGCCTACAGTTTGGAGTACGGAGCGGATGCTATAGAGATGCATATAGATGCTATTAAAAAAGGTGAGCGGGTGTTAATCCATGATGATGTTTTGGCAACTGGAGGCACAGCAGAGGCTGTTTGTAAGTTGGTTGAACGGCTAGGTGGTGTGATTGTGCAATGTAATTTTATTATGGAAATTGGTGTACTTAATGGTAGAGATAAGCTTCAGGGTTATGATGTGAAGTCTGTATTGCAGTACTAGTCTAGGGCGCGTTTAGTAACGTAAAGACGCCAGCCAAATATGGCTAATTGAAACGTAGTTGCTTTGCTTAAATCTAATCGTTGTTTTGTGTAACTAGGTAGTATGGCTTTATTGATCTTGGCTAAAATGGTAAATACGCGCTTTTTCATGTCTAGGAGTTTCTGGTAACAAAAGTAGCAAAACTTATTCTAGAACTAAGTCTTACAATTTTGTTTCTTTCAGATTTATCCAATCGACGTTAGTATGTCGATGATTAGTTGGGTAAGTGCGATCATTTTTTAGGGTTTTAAAAGATTAATAAAATAGTTCAATTTCGAAATTGTTTTGTCAATATATATATTTAGGAATCTTCCTTGCAAATGATTTAGGTGAAATCGATGAAATTGACTTTACAGTATTAAGTGAAATAATAATTATGATTTCGATATTTTGTGACTTACCTTGTTTTATGTTATATTTTGTAATTATTTATCGTCTTTTGTGTTTTAATGTGTAGTTTTTGAAGGCTGTTTTGTGGTTTAAAAAATATAAATAAGGCTGTTTTGGTATTAGTTTGAGGTGTTTTTTGAGATTTCGTCTTTTAGGTTGGTTTTTTAGTGAAGGCTCGCATTACAATATCAATCTTTAAGGATGGTGAAGTGCTGTAATTTGAGGGTAATGTAATAAGGCTTTTTGTGGAAGGTGTTTTTGAAAAATTTTCTTTACCGAAGGTGTGTGGTGTTTCAGTGCAAAAATACTATAAAATATTTGTTTTTTAGTGATAAAAAGTTTGCTTGTCGCACTGCTAATTGATGAGGTTTTTGTGTATTACACAGATTTTAAATATAGTTAATAACAAAATAACATCATCTAATTTGATAACTATTTTCAGCGAAGTAAATGACCCTAGGCGTGATGTACTGAAACTTCATAAATTAAATGACACCCTCTTTATCTCAGTGCTTGTAGTGATTTGTAGCGCAGATGATACATGGAAAAAATTGAAGTCTTTGCCATTTCAAAAGAAAAATTCCTGAAGACATTCTTAGAATTACCTAATGGCATCCCTAAGCTAAACACACATAGGCTGTATTTGCAGCTATAGACAATCAATGTTTTAAAAACTGCTTTATAAATTGGGAGATCTTATTTACTCTCGTTTTAAAACTTCAGAAAAGATTAGCTCACTATCTGGTGTGGTAATTTGAGTAATTCCTTTTTTATTTCTTGTTTAGTCATAAGATAAGGATACTAATATAACACCTATTTTAAACTAGAATCTTTCTGATTTTAAAAAAAATCAAAAATAAGCCTAGGCATAAAGCCCGTCAAGGTGGGTTAGACGCACGGATACAATTTATTATTATCTTTGCATATAATAAATATATAGAAATAATGAGTTTACAGCAGGAAGTAATGACCGCTATGAAAGCAGCTATGAAAGCAAAAAATCAAACAGCATTAACGGCTTTGAGAGCGGTGAAGTCTGCAATACTATTAGCACAAACTGAAAATGGAGCTTCTCAAGGTTTATCGGAAGACCAAGAGTTGAAGTTACTTCAAAAGTTAGTGAAACAACGTAAGGATAGTGCGACTATTTATGAGCAGCAAGATAGAAAGGATTTGGCTGAGCCTGAATTAGAAGAAGCTAAAGTTATTGAGCAATTTTTGCCAGAAGCTTTAAGTGAAGAAGAGATTGAAAAAATAGTCGTTCTAGCTATAGAGAAAGTTGGTGCCTCTGGAATGAAAGACATGGGGCAAGTTATGGGGATTGTAAGTAAAGAATTGACTGGACGAGCAGATGGTAAAACCATATCTACTATCGTTAAAAGTAAGTTGGTGTAACCATACGTATGTATTTGGTCTAATTTAGCCTGTATTATGCATGGGACAATCATGGATCCGTTGTAAAACGATTTATTCAAGTCATTTCAAAGGGAAAAAAGGTATAAATAAAGACTACCAAGTATGCGTTTTTTAGGCTAACGTATTTTGTCCATATCGAAGCCATGCTTAATCTATGAAAATACCAAACTTTAGGTAAATTGATATCTCCATTTTGAGGTGTTTGCATAATATGAGATTTGTGCTTATCGTGAACACTATTCAGTTTTAAATGGATTAAGTATAGATATGCTAGGTTTTGATGGGTATGTTAAGATGTTAGGATGTTAGGATGTTAGGATGGATGTTTCTATGGGGCTATGTTATTTGCATTCAAGGAGTTATTTTTTTGCTTAGATGGCCAGAGTATTGGTTTTTGTAAGTAGTGTTTTGTCTTTAAATTGATCTTGTCTAAAAAATAATTCGTAATTTTGGACTTCTAATCCTAACACATTCTTTTTAGAATGAAAAGAATACTTATTACATTCACTGCGTGTTTAGTTGTCATCCAACTTAATGCGCAAAGGGACTATAACGCTATATCTTTAGATTTGGCTGGTGGATTGAGTATGCCACTTTTTCCACTTACTCAGATAAAGCAATCGGATTATATATTATCCATGCATTTTGATGTGGGCTTAAAATATATGCTTTCGGAGTATTTTGGTTTGCGTGTTAATTTTACGCATGATCATTTTCAGAGTAAATCTCGGAATGATGACTTGCAGTATACTTTTAATAAATACAATAGAGTTGCTCTAGAAGGGGTGTATAACATTACTCGCAAGTTAGGAGTTAATTGTAATGAATATTTTAATACACTTGTTTTTATTGGAGGAGGTGTTACTTATGCTTTTCCTGGTTCGCTTAAACGATATAATGATACGGGTGTTTTTGCTTTTGGAATTGAGCCAGAAAATAGCTCACGTTATGAGCGTATAGGAAATGTAGTGTTAGGCTTAAGACCTCAGGTGCGTTTCTCATCATCCTTGGCACTAAAATTTGATGTAGCTTATGTTCATAATCTAGAACAGCAGTATTTTTTTAATGGAGAACTTGTGGACGCTAATCGTACAAAAATTAAAGCAGGTTTTTTGAGTCTGGGTATTGGTATTAAGTTCTATATTGGTTTAAATTATGAACATGCAGATTGGTTACCGCAAGATGTCGAGTATAAAACTATTTCCCTTAAGCGTAAATAGTGTAATTTAAAGGAGTAATTTTTGAAAAACCTTTCTGAATATTTGAAAAAAAACTTTATAGTATCTGCAAGTAAAATTGTTGTGACTACTATGGTTACCTTGTTTTTATTGCCATTGGTTATAAAAAAGCTTGGACTAGAATTGTATGGGGTTATTAGTTTAACGCTAATTTTTAGTGGGGTGTCTTCCATCTTAGACCTAGGTTTGTCTAAAGCTGTAGTAGTTTTAAGTGGAGATGAAGCCACTTCTGAAAATAGAGTAGTGTCATCAGCATTATTAATCAATGGAACTATCATAGCATTATTGGTTGTGATTTTTATGGTGTTGCAATTTGCTTCTGTTGACGTATTAGGTGAAGATTTAAATATTAACAAAAGTGATAAGTGCTTGGTCTTAATTTCTGGGTTTTTAATGCTAATTTTAATGTTGTTAAATAATCTTTGCAGGGCTGTATTGGAAGCCAATTATTTGATGCATATTGTGAGTTTAGGTTTAGCGATTTATACACCTTTAATGTATATAATTATTGGTGTTGCTAGTTGTTTTACACAAGATACAAGCTTTTATATTCTCACACCTTTAGTATTGACAACGTTACTCTTCATTGTTAATGTCTATATTATTGTAAAAAGAACTAAAGTTAAATTGGTTAAAGTCACTAAAAAAGATGTGCTTTATGTCGGAAAATGTACGCTTGGCTTTTTAAATGTCGGCTTAGTCAATAGTATGGTAATGCCGGTAATGCGTTATAGTTTTGTGCTCATGACGGCAAGCGTAGAGTTGTATGCTTTATTCGATTTATCATTTAAAATTGCAATGTTGGCAAATGGACTAATTATTTCTATAGCAGCACCAATGTTTGCAGTATTCTCTCAGAAGATAAAGGAACAACCAAAAGAAATGACAAGGATTGCAAATAAAATATTCAAAATATCGTTAGCATTATATGGGTTAATTTTGTTGGGATACTTTTTACTAGGAAAATGGATATTGCCGTATTTTAACTTGGGTATACAGAATACAAGGGTCTTATATGAGATTACTTTTGTGTTGATTGCAGCTTTAGGAACGGTCGCTGTGGTTGAGGTGTACTACAGATATTTTCTTGGACAGAAGAAACTAACTAAGGCTTTTTTTCTAAAGCTTTTTGTTCCTCTTGTAGCAGTTGTGTTTTTTTATCTGTTTAAAGGATATGAGCTTATTTTTAGGTTTATTTATGCTTATGGAATGGGCTTGTTTATGAGTGCTATACTTATTGTGTTGGCATTTTTAAAAGAGGTTAATCTGTTAAAAATAAGGCAAGTATGATAGGGGTGTTGTTAGTGTTTTATGTTGTAGCTTTTGTCCTTGGAATAAAAAGACCAACGGCTTTCGTTATTTTTTATGTTTTGGCCTCAACAAAGTTTCTAGGTTTTTTGGATCCGTCGACATTTATTTTTTCGGGTTTAGAATTAGGGTATTTTGGACTCAATCTCATTGCATTGCTTTGTGCTTTTTTTTCAAAAAAGTGGTTTTTGGTGCCAAGAGTACTTTTTGCCTACATCTTTCTCATTGTGCTTATTTTGTTACATGGTATATTAAAACCAGTTATGGACTATAATTCCTCATTGATACAAGCTATTATGGCAAGTAAAGAAATTTGGTACTACTTTCTGTTTTTCTATTTAGTTGTTTATAGAGATGATATAAACGATGAAGAACTCTTTAAAGGAATAAAAACGATTGGAGTATATCTTAGTTTAGTGTATGTTATAGGATATTTTATTCCAGTTATACGTCCGCCACTATACGATAATGTAACCTATATAAGAACCTTTTTTCCAACCTATATTAGTTTGGCTCTCTTTTTTTATGCGATACGATTAAAGTTTTCAAATAGCAGAAACTTATATGACAGAGTGGTAGTAGTAATTTTGTTTCTAGGCTTGTTTTTTGCTGCGCATTTGAGCTTAACTATAATGACGCTAGCAGGATTTGTACTCTATAAATATGTCTATAATATAAAATTGAATGTTGATAGATATTCGGTAAAGAAATTTGCCTTTGTGGTTTTTGTAGGTGTTTGTATGACAATTATATTTTTTGAGGGGTTTTATGATGCGGCAAAACTGAATATCGATCAAATTATATCAGGAGAAGACAATGCGTTGTCATCGAGAGATGTATATAATGCGTTTCGTTGGGAAGTTATAGAGCGAAGTAAAAGTTTTGGACATGGTTTTATTCATCAATCTTCAAATTTGATGAAAACGGTGAGCACAGTAGGAAACAACCGTTTTATGGAACGTTTAACTGTAATTGACTCTGGTTATGTAGATATGTTCCTAAAGTTTGGTTATATAGGAACGGCTATCATTTTATTAGTAATGAGCCGATATTACCTTCTTGGTTTTGTGAAAAAACACAAAAACCCATTAAGTTTAGCAATGTCCATCTATTTAGCCCAATATTATTTTATCAATTATACATGGTCTGTATATACATTTGCTCATGGTATTATACCAGGAGTTATTGCATTGTATTTATTGGCTAAAAATTTACAATCTTGGGAGGTCATAAAATCCGAAGTTCGAACGCAACAAATCAATGGTATATGAGTGCAAAAGTATTGATAGTATTACCATCATATAACCTTTATGGTGGAACACCTAAAAAAACATTAGATTTAATTAAGTTTTCTAAACATCATTGTTTTGTCTATGTGTGGACCAATTCTTATGCCGAAGAATTTAAGCCCTTGTTTTTAGATACCAAGGCGACCATTGTTGAAGGGAATTATGGTAGGAACCTATTGAAACACATTTCTGCTATTATTAAAATAATAGATGCACATAAAATTCAAATTATACATTCTCAATTTTTCTTTGGAGAACTCCTCTTAGGTATTGTAAAAATACTTCGACCGAAACTTAAAGTTTTAATTGCTTTCGTTGGGTCATTGTCACCAGCAGGATACAGAAAATTAATTCTCAAACAGGTCTATAAAAGGGCAGATGCTTTTGTTTACATCTCTAATTATGTAAAAAGAGAAAAAATTAATGTATTTCCAGTTTTGGAGAGAAAGAATGGATATGTCATATATAACGGAACTAAAAATCCAATTGCTGACCTTTATCTGGACGTGTCTAAAGAAAAAACGTTTATCTTTCTTGCGGTCTCTGGGCTTACCGTTATTAAAAATATTCAAGTGATTATAGATGCGGTTAAGGTCCTTAGAAAGCAAGGTCAAGATAATATAAAAGTTCTTGTGGCTGGGGATGGACCTTTGATGACGCATTTTCAGTCAGAAATAGAAACCTACAAATTAGAACCATATATAGAATTATTAGGTTATCAAAAAGACGTTGGTAAACTCCTATTATCAGCCGATGCATTTTTGCATCCTTGTTATGTAGAAGGTTTTGGAATTGCGGTTGCAGAAGCTATGATGGCTGAAAAACCAATTGTTGGAGCCAATACTGGGGCACTGCCAGAGTTACTTGAAAATAAAGTGACAGGACTAACGGTAGATCCTTTTGATGCAAATCAATGGGCTAGTGCTATGTTGCAATTAGTCATGGATAAGCCGCTAGCTATGACCCTTGGAAAGAATGCTAAAGCCTATGCAAAACGAGTCTTTTCCGTTGATGCTTATGTTAAGAACTATGATAATCTATATAAAACCTTATTGAAATAATATATTTATGAAAGTAGTCATATTACATCCACCATTATACCCTATGAATCATAAGTTTTTCAATGAACTTGGGAAGCATATTGATTTGGTAGTGTATAGTTTTGGTAATTATCCAGGATACCATGCTACTTGGAAAGTAAAAGACTATATTTCACCTAGTAACAACTACAGCCTCAAAGTTTTAGAAGGTAATACAGATTTAAAGCGATTGGCAGTGTCTTATAAGTTGCAGTTAAATCCCTCATTTTTAAAATATCTACATAAGGAGTACCCTCAAATTGTAATTTCGGTTGCATTTTGGGTGCCAAGTTTATATGTGGCGGTATTTAAGCATTTTTATAAATGCAAACTATTAATATTAACTGACGCCATAAGTGTTACTGAATCCCAGATTTCTACATTTAAGAAATTACTGCGTTTTTTTATATCTAGACGAGCTGATGCTTTTGTTTCTGGATCTGATTTAACAACACAATATTTGCAAACTATAACTAAAGGTAAAGCAATATTTAAGTCAACGCAAACCATTGATAGCGTTTCTTGGTCGAAGGATTTGAAGACTCTAGAATCAAAGTCGCATTTACGAAAAGCACTAGGCTTGCCCATGAGTAAAAAAATTGTGTTAACTGTAGGGCATCTTATTCCTTTAAAAAATAATGATAAGATTATTGATAGCATTAAAGATTTGGATAATGTGCATTTAGTGATTGTTGGAGAAGGATACTTGCGAGAGACTTTAGAAGAGAAAATTAAGATAGAACAGTTAGAACAGCGTGTGACTTTGTTAAAAAGAAAAGAAGGTACTGCTTTGAAAGCATATTTTAAAGCCTCAGATATCTTTGTTTTTGCCTCTGCAAGAGATACTTTTGGTTATGTTGTATTAGAGGCTTTAGCCTCTGGTCTCCCAGTTGTATGTTCTAAGTTTTCTGGCGCAAGCAGTTTAATAGATGATGGTTATAATGGCTTTGTTATAAATCCAGAACAGTCTTTTACTAAAGAAATTTTAGCTGCAATAGAACAACTTGAAACTTTAGCTAATAACGCATTACAATCTTCTGAAAACTTTACGATTGAAAGAAAAGTAGAAGGTTTTGTTGAAATTTTAAAGCAGGTGGTAAACGATTAGAGATTTTTTATGAAAATATTTAGAATTAGTAAGTGTGGTTTTTTGAAATTAAACAAGATGTGTTTTTTGTTTATAAAGGAGGAGATTAATAGTAAAATTAGATAAGCTTATTATTATGATAATGTATTCTAAACATGTACAAATTTTAAAATCAATGTCTAAAAATTCAGAATCATCAATAAAGAAGTACACTTTAGAGAATAAAGTGAAGGAGTTTTATGAAATATTTAGTTTAAAAACATAGGTTATGAGATCATTTTGTTTATTCATCTATTATTTGATTGGTCAACATCTGCCAATGCAGCCTTTTCCTGGGTATAAATTCTTTTATAAAATGCGGTATTTTCTTGTAAAACGAATTGTTAAAAAATGCGGTAAAGATGTTATTGTCAAGGATAAATGCTATTTTGGAAATGGGCAACGCCTAAGTATCGGTGATAGAACTCAGTTAGGGCAAAATGCGCAATTAGGAGGAGAAATTCATTTGGGAGATGATATTCTTATGGGACCAGACATTGTCATCATGGCAACAGCTCACGCTATGGATAGATTAGATATACCAATTAATCAACAGGGAGCTGCAGAAGAGCGTCCAGTAAAAATTGGTAATGATGTTTGGATTGGTACTAGAGCAATAATAATGCCTGGCGTGGAAATAGGAGACCATAGTATTGTAGCTTCTGGAGCAGTAGTTACAAAATCCTTTGAGCCTTATTCGGTAATTGGTGGGGTGCCAGCTAAACTAATAAAAAAAAGAACTGATAAGAAGTGATACAAACATTCTTTACATATCTAAATAATGCCCAAATAGCATATCTTATGCCAAACGGTTATAAGACTATTTTGGACGCGGATACGTCTTTGCAAGATATAGATGTATTGTTTAAACAAAAAGACTTTGAAAATGTCAATGCTATCCTGAAATCATTTTGCAAGCAATCTAATTATGAAATTGTGCAATGTTATGATCAAGATATTTATGCCAAGAATTTCTTTTTATACAATGAAGGTACACAACAGTTTTTAAACTTGGATATTTGCGGTAAATTGATAGGGAAACACATTACTTTTTTCAGTGAGAATGAACTATTTCCAACATCGGAAATTTATAAAGGTATTCCTGTTTTAAAGCCACATCAAGAATTTGTATATTATCTTGTGAAGCGCATTGATAAAACTGAAATTTCTAAACCCCAATTTGAACATTTAAAGACATTGTTTGATAAAAATGTACAAGAATGTTTAGCATATATAAAGCGTTATGTGAATTCTGATACAGATATTTTACAAAAAGCTTTTGAACAACACAATTATGAAATGCTAAAAGCTAATCTTGAAGGTTTAGCAAAGGCTGTTATTAGAAACCGGAAGCTAAGTGTAGCGGAAAAAGTTAAAAATCAATTCCGAATTTTTAAGAGAATTATACAGCCAACAGGATTTTCTATAGCATTTTTAGGGCCAGACGGTTCTGGTAAATCTACTGTTATTGAGGGAGTTGTAACGTCTGAATTACCGTTTAGAAGAGTGGATTATTTTCATCTTAAACCATTTCCAACAAAAAATGGAATGACATCGCAAACGGTTACAGACCCACACGCATTGCCGCCGTATTCGGTATTAAAATCATATTTAAAACTTTGTGTATTCATAATGCAATATAATTATGGTTGGCTAATTAATATCATCACATTAAAGATAAAATCATCTTTAATTATCTTCGATCGTTATTATGATGATATAATTGTAGATCATAAACGTTATAGGTATGGTGGCAATGTGGGCATGGCAAAATTGGTAAGATGGTTTATTCCAAAACCTAACTTATATGTCATTCTTACTGCGGCTCCAGAAATAATTCATAGCCGTAAGCAGGAAGTGACTATAGATGAACTTAGGCGACAAGTGAAAGCATATAAAACATTAGTAGATGATAAACGTTATATTAACGTAGATGTAAGTCAACCACCAGAAACTATAGTTAAAAAAGTAATTAATGAGACAATGAGGAAACGTTATGCAGCCTATTGATTTTTTGTCACATAGTGTCTATTTGTATTTGCCTTCAAAAGAAAAATGTAAGGTGATATTAGATGTAACCAACGGCGGTGTGGCTTCCAATGCATTTAAGCTATATAATCCGTTTTCTAAAAAAGCAAGAGTGTTAAAATGGGCGGCTAAAATGTGTTTTGTAAATTTAAATCCGCTATTTAAAAGCTTGGCAAAAAAGCATAAAGTAGATAGCGCATTTATCGCTTATTTAGAATCTGAGTTGAGAGAAGATTTTTCTGTTTCGGTCTATAAAGCTACAGCAAAAGATAAATTGGTGATACAATTACAAACCAAAGCTGGGATTTATGGCTATGTCAAGTTTCCTATAAATGCCATAGGCTTAAAACGAATTACTAATGAGATAAAAGCCATTGAAATGCTTTCAGAAAGAGGAATCGTAAAGCCAGCAAAAGCAATATTAAATTTTAAGAACACATCATTTATTATAATAGATGAATTAGAAGGAACTATTGAAGATGTAGCTTTTAAAGATACGTTTACTGTGTTGCAAGGGTTTAAAAAAACAAATCAATATGAATTAAAAAATCACCCGAGGATTTTGCAGCTATTAGCGCAAGCCAAAAATTCAGAGGTTACACTTTTAGGAGGAATGCTCAAACAGCTTATAGCAACGTCTCAATGCCATTACTATGAGGTGTTTGAGCATGGTGACTTTACACCTTGGAATTTAATAAAAACAAAACACGGCGTAGTGCCTTTTGATTTTGAATATTTTGTAGTCTCTGGTTTAGAATATTTAGATGCTATAAAATTTGTCTATCAAATAGGTAAACTGCTCAAAAATCTTCAAGGTTTGGAACTTCAGTGTTTTGTAAGTGCTCAGATTCCATGTGAGGAACCAGAGCTGCTATTTAAGATATTTTTAATTAAAGAAATTCTTCGATTAGAAAACGATGATGAAAATTTTGATTTTGAACTCCAAATGCTTCAACTATAATGGTATTAAAAAAAATACTTATCTCCTGCTATGCTTGTAGTCCTTATAGAGGTTCAGAGCCAGGTATGGGGTGGAACTTTGTGTCTGGATTAAGTGAAGATTATCAAGTGCATGTTATTGTTGAAGAAGAAAAGTTTAAAGTAGACATTGAGAGGTATTTGAAAGAAACATCAATAGCGTATGAACATTTACATTTTTATTTTATAAAGAAAAAAAGAAATAGAAAGCTAAGGAAAATATGGCCACCATCTTATTATTGGTTCTATAAGCAATGGCAAAAAGAGGCATTTCAACTGGCAATAGCATTGCATAACACTCATCATTTTGATTTATGCCACCAACTTAATATGGTTGGATATAGAGAACCAGGGTATTTATGGAAATTAGATGTTCCATTTGTTTGGGGACCAATAGGAGGGTTGCAAAATACATCATGGAAACTATTTGGGTTTTTAGATCTTTATGGGAAACTATTTTATGGTGGACGAAACCTATATAATAGTATTCAAGCGAATTTTTTGATAAGGCCAAAACGTGCAGCAACTCGAAATAATGCTAAAATTATTGCGGCAACACCAGATATTAAAGCAGCTCTTAAAACATTATGGGATGTAGAAGCGTCTATTCTTACGGAGGTAGGTGCCTTAAAACACATACAGCAAAACATTAATCATAGAGCTGCATCTGAACCTATAAATGTTGTGTGGTCTGGACAACACACTTCAGGTAAGGCGCTGAATATCTTGTTACTTAGCTTGCTGAAATTGCAGAAAACGACCAATTGGAATCTTCATATACTTGGAGAAGGTAAAGAAACTAAATAATGGAAGCAATTAGCACATCGACTTGGTATAAATAGCCGTTGTATCTGGTATGGGTGGTTGCCAAAAGACCAAGCAATAAAAGTAATGAAACAAGGTCATTTGTTTGTAATGACGAGTTTGAAAGATTTAACTTCAACCGTAATTATAGAAGCTATTTCTTTAGCTTTGCCAGTTATAACGATTGATCATTGTGGTTTTTCACATGTAATTAATAAGACATGTGGTATAAAAATACCTATTGCAAAACCATCAAACATTACGACGGATATAGCCTTAGCAATTCAAAAATTATATGATAATGAAACCTTGAGGCAGCAATTGTCTATTGGAGCGCAACAGCGATCCAAGGATTTTCAATGGCGAGATAAAGTACATAAACTTAAGCAACATTATACCCAATTACTAGATGAAAATACTGCTTGTTCATAATAAATACGGAAAATTTAGTGGTGAGGAAGCGGTAGTTGAATCTCAAATAGATATGCTTAAATCTAATGGACATGAAGTTATTACATATTATAGGAGCAGTGAAGAGATCTTAGAAATGAAGCAGGGGAAATTCAAGGCTTTTTTTAGTGCTTTAAATAATCCAAAGTCCAAATCAGACATCAGAGCATTAATTGTAAAAGAGCATCCCAATGTAGTGCATGTTCATAATTTATATCCTTTGATTGCGCCATCGGTGTTAAAAATGATTAAAGGGTTTAATCTGCCTATTGTGATGACGGTTCATAATTATAGAATAGCTTGTCCAAACGGGTTGTTTTATTCAAATAATAAAGTCTGTGAAAAATGTTTAGGTTTTGGGAAAGAATTGAATTGTGTAGTTCGCAACTGTGAAGGTAGTATTTTTAAAAGTGCTGGCTATGCCTTACGAAATTATTGGGCACGTGTAAATGGATATTATCATAATTATGTTGATACGTTTTTGTGTCTTACCGCCTTTCAGAAGGAAAAACTTATAGAAGCAGGTGTGGAAGAGGCGAAATGTAGCATATTACCTAATTTTTATAATAAAGATATTCAGGATTTGGATTATGATTTAGGAAAGCGAGATTATGTGGCTTTTGCTGGAAGATTAAGTCCAGAAAAAGGCATACATATTCTTATCAAAGCAGCTAAACAACTTCCACATATTAAGTTTCAGTTGGCAGGACGTTTAAGAGAGGGGTATGAGATTGGAGAAACAATTCCATCAAATGTAACCCTAAGAGGAATGCTTAATAAGAAGGAAATGCGACATTTCTATGCCAAAGCAAGATTGTATTTGCATACAAGCGTTTGCTATGAGGGGTTTCCTATGGTGTTTCCTGAAGCAATGGCACATAAGTTGCCGTTAATTGCACCTAAATTGGCAGGTTACCCAGAAGTGGTGCTCCAAGATTATAATGGAAAACTTTTTAAACCCGAAGACGCCAGTGATTTGGCGCAAGTTATTGGAAATCTTTGGGAGAATGAATCTGAATTGAAAGCACTGTCAAAGAACAGTTTTAAATATGTTAACTCTAAATTTAACCTCAAATATTATTATTCTAAATTATTTGAAGCCTATAATAAATTGATTTGAAAAATACGGTATTATGAATTTAAAAGAAGTGATTAAAGAAAACGTGTTTGAAAGTGATTTGTCTCGTATTGGATTGGGTAAACCACTGGTTATTAACACTATAAACCCGCATTCTTACTGTGTTGCAAAAGAAGATAAAAAATTTGCAAACGCCTTGTTAAGTAGCGATTATTTAATGCCAGATGGTTCTGGTATTGTATTGGCAAAACTAATATTAGAAGGTAAGCGAATTCAAAAAATTGCAGGAGCGGATATTCATAAATTTTTATTGCAACAAGCAAATGTTAATGGTTGGAAAGTGTTTTATCTAGGTGCGTCTGAAAAGACACTAGGGCTTATAAAAAAAAGAGCGTTAGAGGAGTATCCAAATATTTTACTTTCGTATTATTCTCCGCCATATAAGCCAGAATTTTCAGATAGTGATACAGCAGAGATGATAAAACAGGTTAATACATTTCAGCCAGATGTATTATTTGTTGGAATGACTGCGCCTAAGCAAGAAAAATGGGTTTACGAGAATAGAGAGCAGTTAAACGCTAGAGTCATTACATCGATAGGGGCAGTATTTGATTTTTTTGCAGGAACAGTAAAACGTTCTGGTAAAATATGGATCAATTTGGGATTGGAGTGGCTTCCAAGGTTAGTAAGGGAGCCAAAACGCCTTTGGAAACGTAATTTTGTGTCTACACCATTGTTTTTGTGGTATTTGATTAAGGCGAAGTTAAACCTATAAATTTTGGTTAAGCTCACAAGATCTTAAGTCTTTTACATCATTACGTTTTCCGTGTTCATCTTTCTTAAGCGGCATATTTTTGTCTTGTATATTGTTGTTTTTTGGATTTTTATAGTACCCCATGAACCTAAAGCGAAATTTGAAACAATAGTCCTCCCAAAATATAAAATCAATACCCATTAACAAAAAAACAATTTTTTACTACTCTAAAAATATGGGCGGTGTTGTGCGATTTATATTCTATCTTTAATTCTACCATTAATTGTGTGGATATAGATCAAGTCCTCCATGAAAAAAGAGAATAGCACTTCTAAAGTTCTTAAAAGTTCTATAGCCTCTGCCTACAGTTTTTATTTCTTGTATTTTGCCATTTAGTCTTTCAGCCATTGCATTAGAGAAGCTATTTGTAAGAGCATTTATTACACCTTTTAGGTGTGCGTTAAACATTTTAGCAACTTTTACAAGTTCCTTAATTTTAGTGTTTAACACGCTTGCTCCCCATTTGACAAACAAACTAAATGCTTCACTAATTGTTTGGCTACCAAAAATATCTTTAAAATTTTCTCTTACTCTCCAAGCTTTACTTACCTGATAATTTGCAGCTTGGATATGCTCAAAAATAATCTGCTGTTTGTCAGTTAGATTTGCTTTGTTTTTAAGCAAAACAAACCTACTATTCTTTAACTCTTCGTGTTGCTTGACTTCACGCCTGCGTACTTTGTCAATAGCATTATTAAGGTATTTTATAAGATGAAAACGGTTGTGTACAATTGCTGCTTTTGGTAATACTTCTTATACTGAACTTAGATATGCCTTCCACATATCTACAGATACTGTTTCTACAGAGTCCCTATGTTCTGGTTTTACAACCTGCTGCAACAAACTTTTAGCTGCCTTGATGTCTCTACCTTCTGAAATATCTATAATACAACCAGTTAATGGGCTGCTTAAAACAGTAACGTAGTTATGCCCTTTTCTAAAAGATTTTTCATCAAGGCTTAGATTGGTAAAAGCAACATCTTTTGGGCGTCGATTCATACCTCTGTCTACTGAACAATGAATAATTCTGTTCACTACATTGAATCCACAGCGTAATAATTTTGCAGTTTGAGTTTGGTTTTTAGTAGCTTTTAACAAATCAATGCACAAACCTTCAAACAAATAGGAGTGTCGCTCATAGTTATTCGCCCAAGGAACTTTTATGGTCTTTACTTCCTTTGATGATTTTATACGAGGTATCTGGCAATTAATAAAGGTCCTAAACTGCATAGTATCTAAATGCCGCCATCTACGAGACTCCCTATGGTCATATATACTAAAAACTTCATAGATTCTAGACATTCTGCCTTAGAACCTATATAGCGTACAAAAATATCAATCTCATCCATTTTGAAGTCCACCTTAACATCTTCTACTTTCCAATCTTCACCAAAATTTAATAACAAATCAAAAGACTGTTCTGAAAACATATCTTTTTATTTGCTAATTTAATGATTCTACAATATTAGTAGTGTAAACCTGTCTTTTTTAGTGGGTTTTTGTGTTTTTATAAAAAGGGTAATCATATTTAATTAAAGTATAAATAAGCACTAATTAAGTAGGTTTTTTTTGTTTTTTAGTGGTGTAAATATATGTTTATTGTGTTGAATGTATTTAGTGAATTTATGTGGTTTTTTTCTAAAAAGTTAAAATTCATGTATATAAACATATTTAATCACTAAATTTTTGTACCTTTGCATCTCCCAGCCATTTTATAACAATAACTAATATTTTTTCGAATGAGTATGATTAGCTCTAACCTCATGTTTATGGAAAACAGTATTTCTTGGATAATTACTGCTATTCTGTTGTCCTACACAATTTCATATTTTATGATTCCTGTTATTATAAAAGTGTCTAATTTAAAGAAGTTAGCCGATGCACCAGGTAAACGGTGTGTTCATGTAGCAGAAGTTCCAAACCTTGGTGGCGTTGGAATTTTTCTGAGTATTGTTGTAGTGACAACGTTTTTGGGGAGTTACTTTTTAGATAAGAATTTACTTGTATTGTTGGGAGCATTAACTATATTGTTTTTTACTGGCTTAAAAGATGATTTGATAGAATTATCTCCAATAAGTAAGCTTTTAGGGCAACTAATTTCTATTTTATCAGTGATTTTGATCGCAGATTTTAGAATTGATAATCTTCATGGCTTAATGGGAATATGTCAGTTGTCTTATAGTGTGTCTGTCTTGTTAACCTTATTTGTATTTCTATTGGTTATTAATTCTTATAATTTGATAGATGGTGTAGATGGATTGGCAGGAGGTATTGGTTTAATCTCAAGTCTAATTTTTGGATTGTTTTTTGTGAAAGCAAATATACCAATGATGGTATTTTTATCTTTTGCAATTGTGGGGTCTTTAGTAGCATTTTTAAGTTTTAATCTGTCTAAGAAAATGAAAATATTTATGGGAGACACGGGGTCAATGATTATTGGGTTTCTACTAGCCTACCAATGTGTGAGTTTTGTTAATGTTAATATTGCAGAATCAATATTGTTTGGTGTTAATGGACCGCTTATAGCCTTATCTATTATAAGTTTTCCGTTATTAGATACAGTTAGGGTAATTATCGTAAGATTAAAAAAGAAACAAAATGTATTTGCAGGGGACCAAAATCATCTGCATCATAGTTTATTAAGACTTGGTTTGAAACATTGGCAAATCTCTTTAATAGGTTCGTCTTTTGGTCTATTAATGCTGCTACTTATCTATAAATTTAATATGATAGAAACCAATACACTACTATTGATAATGTGTATGAAAAGCCTGTTTTTTGTGTTGTCTATAAATATGATTAAGAAGATCTTGGTAACCGCTAAAAAGTTAAAGCTAAGGATGCCATAAAACCAAGATATTCATCATAATAGCATACGCATTTATTGTATAATTAATATTCTTATGACCCGCAAGTTAAATGATGTAGTATTTTTTATGTTTATGCTTTTGTTAGTGTTTTCTTGTAAGTCCAAGAAGGATTTTTGGTATTTTCAAGATCTACAAGACAACCAACAAACGGCTTTAAATTTTGAAACTACAGAGATTCAGTATAACGACATTTTGTCGATAAAATTAAGTGCTTTAAACCCAGAGTCAATTTTACCATATCATTTTGATAATAGTGTTTCTCCCAATGTGAGTTCCACGGATATTTTGAAATTGCAAGGCTATTTAGTAGAGCGCGATGGAACTATCTCATACCCTATATTAGGAAGAATACAGGTTGCGGGAAAATCTACCAAAGATCTCGAAATCTATCTTAAGCACTTATTGGAAGATGGCGGTCATGTAAATAATCCATCTGTAAGTGTTAGAATTTTAAATTATAAAGTGACAGTACTTGGAGAGGTAGCAAAACCAGGAACTTATACGATTACAGAACAAAACATTTCTTTGCCACAAGTTTTGGGCTATGCAGGTGATCTAACAATTCATGCTGAACGTAAAAATATAATGGTTATTAGAGATGTAGGCGGTGATCAGGTGGTTAAGCATATTGATTTGACCAAGTCAGATTGGTTCACATCACCTTTTTATTATGTTAGACAAAACGATGTTATTGTTGTTAGTGCTAATGATGCCAGAGTTAAAAGTGCTGGGTTTATTGGTAATGCTGGGACGTTTATGGGTATTATTTCAATATTACTTACAACTATCGTTTTAATTACTAGGTAAAGTCTTATGGCAAACAATCCTTATTACATGTCGGATTTAAGTCGCACTTTCAATATAAAGGAAGAGGCTTTTAAGTATTTGAGAAAATGGCCTTGGTTTGTGGCAACTTCGGCCGTGTTTGTTGTTATTGCTTTTTTTTACCTAAAATATAGTCCCGTTATTTATGAGACTTATGCCAAAATTAAAATTTTAGACGAAACATCTAAAGGTCTAGAATTGCCAAAAGATTTATCATCTTTATTTGAAAGTTCCAAGGTCAACTTGGAAAACGATATAGAGATTCTAAAGTCATACCGTTTGTTACATAGAGTTGTAGAAAAGCTAAATTTGGATGTAAATTATTATGAGGAAGGTACAATTAAGAAAATGGAATTATGGGAGACACCTTTTAAGGTTAAACCTAAAGATTCTTTACAGTATGAAAGCTTAAAGGGGGCATCATTTCAATTCCTAATTCAGTCGAATCATATAGAAATTTCTGATATATTTGATGAAAAATGGCATGTTTCGGGTAAAATTTATGATCGCACAGCCTTACCGTTTCATGTCATTATAAATGATACGGCACTGTTCTATAGGCATAGCGGAAAAAACTATACAGTAAGCTTTCATTCTAGCGATATTATAGCTAAAAATTTGGCAAATAATCTAAAGGTGTCGCATGTGGGTAAAATGAGTGACATACTAAAGTTAAATCTAAGAGGTGAAAATAAGAAGAAATCGGAAGCTATAATTAATGAAATTATCAATCAATTTAACCTTGATGGGATTGCAGATAGACAATTAGTATCTCAAAGAACAATAGACTTTGTTGATGCGCGTTTTGAATTTTTAACCGAAGAATTAGACTCTATAGAGGAAGGAAAAAAAAGATATAAACGAAAGAATAATTTAAGCGATATAAAACTAGATACTGAGTATAAATTATTAGATCGATCAAATTCTAATAAGGAAGTTATAGAACAAGAAACGCAATTGGAATTGGCCAGATTACTTAAAGAAACATTAAACAAACCGGAGGACGATAGTTTACTGCCAGCTAATATAGGTATAGATAATGTTAGAATTAATACGCTAATTACTGAGTATAATACTCTGTTGCTTAGTCGACGTAAAATGCGAATTAGTGCCGGAGAAAACAATCCTCTTGTAAGCAATATGACTGACAAACTAAATCAGTTGAAGGTTAATATTTTTAATTCTGTGTTAGCCCTTGAGGAACAGTATCAAAGAACTTTAAAGAGAATTAATCGTAATAATCAGCGCACTAAGTTTGTGTTTTCTGAAATTCCTAAGAAGGAAAAATTCTTGCGTTCTATTGAGCGACAACAAATGATAAAGGAGGCCTTATACATTTTATTGTTAGAAAAGCGTGAAGAGGCAGCTATTAATTTGTCGGTAACTTCACCTTCAATAAAAATAGTAGATTATGCTATAACCGATCATAAACCGATATCCCCGAAGTCTAGAAGTACATATCTTACGGCTTTATTTTTTGGGTTACTCTTGCCTTTTGGGGTCATATATATTATACTCTTACTAGACACCAAAGTGCATACAAAATCAGATATAGAACAGCAAACCCGTGCTATAGCTCCTGTAATCGGTGAAGTTCCATTTATAAAACATAAAAACTTAATTTCTGGGTATGGTGAACAATCGGTTTTAGCAGAATCCTTTAGAATTTTGAGAACAAATATTACTCATAATTTGGGACAGAGAGAAAAGGAGGGTGGAAAGCTTATTTATGTAACCTCTACAATTAAAGGGGAAGGAAAAACTTTTACAGCTTTAAATTTGGCTTTAACCTATGCGTCTTATAATAAAAATGTTTTATTAGTAGGTGCCGATTTTAGAAATCCAAAAATTCATGGCTATTTGAATTTGGATCGACAGGTAATCAGAGGATTATCGAATTATCTGGATGATCCATCACTTTGTCTAGAGGACTTATATGTAGATTATAATTTGAATAATATGCCATTTAAAATATTATTCTCTGGACCAATTCCTCCAAATGTATCTAGCTTAATCTCTAATGGAAATTATGAAAAGTTTATTGAAAATGCTAAAAAAGAATTTGATTATGTTATTGTAGATACAGCACCAACAATTCTAGTTGCGGATACCTTACTAATATCCTGTCATGCAGATTATACAGTTTATTTGGTGAGATCTGATTTTACAGAGAAACGACTCTTAGGGTTTTCTAGAGAATTATTAGAAGAGGAAAAGCTTGGTAAAACGGGTTATGTTATCAATGGTATAAACCCAAATCAATCTTATGGTTATAGTTATAACTACGGTTATAATTATGGGTATTCCATGGATGAACAGAGGAAAAAATGGTTTAAAAGGTTATTTCATAAATCTTAATCGAAATCATACAATAATGTCTCTAAAAATAAGTTGTTTTATATAATGCAAGGACAACTGATACGTTTTATTTTAGCTTCTGGTAATGATGTAATCATAGGCTTTATTGTAGCATTATTTTTAGTCATAGCTTATTTTGGGTTTAGGATGCTTGAAATGATGTATGTCTTTAAAAGAAGACGACCTCTTTATATACATCTCTATTTACGATTAAATCGTCTTTCAAGTGCACAAAAATTAATTCTAGATGATCATCTTTCGTTTTATAAGAAGCTCAATAGGAAACAACAGCGTTATTTTGAACATCGCGTTTATAAGTTTATAGAAGATAAAGATTTTATAGGACGTCAAGGGCAACCTATTAATGATGAGGTGAAAGTCTTAATTTCTGCCACGGCGGTAATGCTTACTTTTGGTTTTAGAGATTATTTTATAGGATTAATAGATACAATTTTGGTGTATCCAAAGTCCTATTATTCTAATATTTCGGATGGTTATCATAAGGGTGAATTTAATCCTCAATTAAGAGCTCTTGTGTTGTCATGGGAAGACTTTAATCATGGCTACGACATAGAAAATGACAATCTCAATCTCGGTGTTCATGAGTTTTCTCATGCCATACATCTCAATAGTCTTAAAGAACGTGATGTAAGTTCTGGCATCTTTTCTGATGGCTATAAAGAATTGATGCATTTACTTTCTAAAGATGAAGAGCTGCGATTACGACTGATAACAACCAGATATTTTAGAGATTATGCATATACCAACCAGTATGAGTTTATTGCAGCAATTATCGAGAGTTTTATAGAAAACCCAAAAGATATTAGAAGTCAATTTCCAATGATATATAAAAAGGTAAAGCAGATGCTTAACTTTAATTTTGCGGGGTATTAACCTACTGTGCGATATGAATTTAAGGTGTTTTCTAAGAGTTAGCAATAGCTTTTAGGTCCGTTATAGTAGCTAATTGATTAGCACTTCCAAAAACATAACTTCCAGCAACCAATACATCTGCACCAGCATCTATCAATTGTTTCGCGTTTTTATTAGTAACACCTCCATCAATTTCAATTTTTGTAGTGGCGCCTTTTCGGTCAATAAGTTCTTTTAGTTGTTTTACTTTTGAGTAGGTGTTCTCAATAAATTTTTGACCGCCAAAACCTGGGTTCACACTCATTATGCAAACAAGGTCAATGGCACTTATCGTATCTTCTAAAACATTGACATTTGTATGCGGGTTTAAAGCAACTCCTGCTTGCATGCCTTCAGATTTTATAGCTTGTAAAGTACGGTGCAAATGCGTGCAGGCCTCATAATGTACTGTGAGTATGTTGCTGCCAAGGTCTGCGAAAGTTTTAATATACCTGTCAGGATCCACAATCATTAAATGTACATCTATAACTTTTTTAGCATGTGTGGAAATAGATTTTAACACTGGCATTCCAAACGAGATATTAGGAACAAAAACACCATCCATAATATCAATATGAAACCAATCGGCATCGCTTTTGTTTATCATTTCTATGTCTCTTTGAAGATTGGCGAAATCTGCTGCCAAAACGGAAGGTGCTATCAAATTACTCATGTTAAATTGTTTGTTTGCTGCAAAAATATATTAAATATGAGTTAAACTCAGTTTTTATCAAGAAATTTTATGACCAATACATGATTGTAGTTTGAATTGCACAACTAAGAAATGTAAATGTTATCCTTTAAACAGTGTGAGGGCAGGGTGAATAAGAAAAAGGTTGTGATCATTCCCAAAGTACAAACGAAATTGCTTTGTAGGGGAAGTGTTTGCAGAGACCTAATACCATCTCTACTCCTAAGTTACTCAATTAAAATGCGCTTTTTTATCTAATACAAAAAATCATCATTTTCCTAATGTGTAATTTAACAGAAGAACTGGTGTAATTGATAAGGGCAAATAGCGGAATTCTTTAGTAGCTATAAATAGTGGTGTTGCTCTATAAAAGTGAACCCAGAGTAATCAGCTCTGGGTTCTTTCATCAATCAAAAAACGAACAGTTATGTAACTGTTTGTTGCGGTTAAAGGTTAGTTATAATTAACCTAAATATGTTTTTAATATTTTACTTCTTGAGGTATGTTTTAATCTACGAATGGCTTTTTCCTTAATTTGACGCACACGCTCTCTAGTTAAATCGAATGTTTCCCCAATTTCTTCCAAAGTCATAGGGTGTTGGTTGCCTAAACCAAAGTATAAACGAATGACATCTGCCTCACGAGGTGTCAAGGTTTCTAAAGCTCTTTCAATCTCTGTACGTAATGATTCGTGCAATAAATCTTTGTCTGGATTTGGAGATTCTCCACTTCGTAATACATCATATAAATTCGAATCTTCTCCTTCCACTAAAGGCGCATCCATAGAAACATGGCGGCCAGAATTTTTCATAGACTCTTTAACATCGTTAATGGTCATGTCTAATTCTTTTGCGATTTCTTCTGCACTTGGCGGTCGCTCATGAGATTGTTCTAGGAACGCATAGGTTTTATTAATTTTATTAATAGAACCAATTTTGTTCAATGGTAAGCGCACAATACGTGATTGCTCCGCTAAGGCTTGTAAAATAGATTGACGAATCCACCATACTGCGTAAGAGATAAATTTAAAACCTCTTGTTTCATCAAATCTTTGAGCAGCCTTAATCAAACCTAGATTACCCTCGTTAATTAAATCAGGAAGTGTTAATCCTTGATTTTGATATTGCTTAGCTACAGATACTACGAAACGTAAGTTAGCTTTCGTAAGTTTTTCAAGAGCAATTTGATCTCCTGCTTTAATACGCTGTGCTAACTCTACTTCTTCGTCTGCTGTAATTAAGTCAACTTTACCAATTTCTTGAAGATATTTATCTAAGGAAGCAGTTTCTCTATTAGTAACCTGCTTAGTAATTTTAAGTTGTCTCATCTAATCGTCTCCTGTATTTTATTCGGGTTTAATAAAAAGTATCATATAGTTATACGCACAATTTTATATAAATGTTACAAAGAGGTTATATTTTTTTTGAAAAAATGTGTTTTTTTAGAATTTATAACTCATTCCAAGGTTGAAATTAATGCTGAAAGGATTAATACTGTTATTTCTATTATAAGTATTCAGATAGTATTTAAAAGTGGGTTCAATATGTAATTTTAGCTTATCGGAAATCAAATAGTTTAATCCTGAACCAATACTTAAACTCATAGAGAGTTTACTTAAATTATTTGCTGTTCCTATCTCTATACTATTACCATTAGAAGACTCTGCTGTAATGGTATCATCTAATAAAGCTAAAAAGCTTACGCCTCCAAAAAATGTTAATTGAAGATTGGATTTAGAAGGCGTGTAATAATACTGTAGCGGAAATTCAAGATACGTTAGTTGTTGTTTAAAGTCTATTTCTGAAAGCGAACCAAGTGCGGCATATGAATTAATAGAATTGTCTAAATTTATATTCTGATATCCATGACTATATTTTAAAGTACTATCTAAATTTGTAGAATCTGCTGCTTTTGTAGTAGTGGATAGTTTACTGTATTGCATACCAAAACTAATACTAGAATGTTTTGATAAATCATAACCAAGGGCAATACCATAGGTGATTGAGATTTCGCTTTTTATAGAATTGTTTTTTAATGATTCATCAATTGCTGAACCATTTTTTAATGTGCTAAAATGATTAGCGCCAATACTGGTTTTAATATAATGTTTTCGGGAATCTTTATGGTTGTTCTTTTTGAAGTTTTTTTCAGTTTTTGCAATATTAATTAAGCTACTATAGGTCAATAGTTGCATGTTTATTATAGAATAGGGTTCTATGTTGTATGTTGAATATACTTGATTGCTATTTGAAGTATATTTCGAAGTTTTGCTTGTAGTATGTTTTTTGCTAGTTGAAGATTGAGAACTATTTTTATGACTTTGCTCTAAAGTTTTATGTCCTAGTTTTAGAGAAGTATTTGTAATATTAGTAGTTGTAATTTCTTGTTTTGGTTTTGGTTTTTTTTCTAAAGAAGTTTTGTTCTTAGAATGTATATGGTCTACGTTTTTATGTTCTTTTGATTGTTCTGCATTTGTATTTCGTAAAAAATAGAAAGTACTAGATAATAATAACAGTAAGAGTAAGCCACCAGAGACAAATTTCCAATAGGTTACTCGTTTGTTTTCTTTTTTATCTAGTTCTTCTTCTATACGATCCCAAACTCTGTTATGAGGCGAAACCTTATAGGTTTCTAGTTGCTCTTTATAAGCACGTCCTATGTCTTTTTTATTTGCCATGAATTAGGTTGCTATGGTTTTGGGATGAATGAATTTGTTCTATTTTTTCTTTTAAAATATACTTAGCTCTGTGCAAATTAGATTTAGATGTTCCTGTCGCTATTTTTAATATTTCTGAAATATCTTTATGAGAGTAACCGTCCAATTCATATAGGCTGAATACAAGACGGTATCTGTCAGGCAATTCTTGGACCATTTTTAAAATTGTTGAGAGCGGTAGCTTAAACTCATCAATTTCAACCTTAGTATCTGCTAATAGATTATCGTTTAGAATTACATTGATAAAGGCATCTTTTTTATATTTATCAATGGCTTTATTAATTGTGATACGCTTCATCCAACCTTCAAAACTACCATTGCCTTTGTAGTATGAAATGTTTTTTAAAATTGAAAGAAAAGCATCTTGGAGATTGTCTTCTGCATCTTCAACATTTTTACAATACTTTAAGCATAATAAATACAGCGTATCTTTATAACGATTATAAAGCTCATGTTGAGCACTTCGTTTGTTTTTTTTACACGCTTTTATGAGATTATTTAATGTCAATACTTAGTTATTGCGATTGAGCTATATTTATATAGTCTTAAATTATGAAAATGGTTGCGTATAAAAGCAAAAAAACCTCTAATGTTATCTATTAGAGGTTTTTTGTATGAAATAGAAAAGAAATTAATCTTCTTTTTTATGTTCTTTTGGTTTTCTATCGTCGCGATTTCTATTATCTCTACGATTATCACGTCCGCGATTATCTCTACCGCGATTATTGTTATCACGTTTTTCTCTTGGAGGACGTTCTACATAACCTTCTGGTTTTGGTAAAATTGCTTTGCGAGATACTTTTTCACGTTTAGTTCTTGGATCAAATCCAAAGTATTTCACATCAATAATATCTCCAATGTTTACAACATCAGTGACGTTACTTGTGCGTTCCCATGCCATTTCAGAAATATGTAATAGTTGTTCATTTCCTGGGGCTTCCGTAAATTCTACAACAGCACCAAAATCTAAAATTTTAACAACTTTCATCTCATAAACGCTACCTTTTTCTGGCTTGAATGTCATGGCTTCAATTTTAGCAATTACGGCATCTATACCTTCTTGGTTCGTTCCTAAAATTTCAACGACACCTTGCTCATCAACTTCGTTAATTACAATAGTGGTTTCAGTCTCTTTTTGCAGCTCTTGAATATGTTTTCCTCCAGGACCAATGAAAGCACCAATTAAATCTCCCGGAATCGTTCTATTAATCATTTTAGGCGCATGTGATTTAACATCCTCATTTGGAGTTTCAATAGTGTCTACAATTCTGTCTAAAATATGTAAGCGACCATCACGAGCTTGATTTAAAGCATTAACAAGAATCTCATAGGATAATCCTTTTACTTTAATATCCATTTGACATGCAGTAATACCATCTGCAGTTCCGGTTACTTTAAAGTCCATGTCACCTAAGTGGTCTTCATCACCTAAAATATCAGATAATACTGCGTACTTGCCAGATTCTGTATCAGAGATTAATCCCATAGCTATACCAGAAACAGGTTTTTTCATTTGTACACCTGCATCCATCATTGCCATGGTTCCTGCACAAACTGTTGCCATTGAAGAAGAACCATTAGATTCTAAAATTTCAGAAACAATACGTACTGTATAAGGGCAATCATCTGGTACCATACCTTTTAATGCACGTTGTGCTAAGTTTCCATGTCCTACCTCACGACGCGATGTTCCTCTAATAGGTCTTGCTTCTCCAGTAGAGAATGGCGGAAAGTTATAATGTAAATAGAAACGCTCTTCTCCTTCGTAAGATGGCATGTCTATTTGATTGGCTTCTCTCGAAGTTCCTAGAGTTACTGTTGCTAAAGCTTGAGTTTCTCCACGTGTAAAAATTGACGACCCATGAGTGGATGGCAAATAGTCTACTTCACACCATATTGGTCTAATATCTGTTGTCTTACGACCGTCCAAACGTAAGCCTTCATTAAGAGTCAGATCTCTAACAGCAGCTTTTTCTGCTTTACTATAATACTTAGAAATTAAGCCACCAAAATCTTCAACTTCTTCTTCCGAAAAAGATGCGACGATTTCTTCTTTAATTTCTGTAAATGCAGCACTTCTTTCGTGTTTAGATGACCCAGCCTTTGCTACAGCATATACTTTGTCATATGCCATGTCATGAATTTTTTGAGCTAATGTTTCATCAGCACGTTCTGGTTCATATTCGCGTGTTGCTTTTTTACCAAAAGCTTCTGCTAATCTTACTTGTGCTTCACATTGAATTTTTATAGCTTCATGAGCAGCCTTAATAGCTTCTGTCATTTCTTCTTCAGAAATCTCGTCCATTTCACCTTCTACCATCATGACAGAATCTGCTGAAGCACCAATAACCATATCAATGTCAGAATCTTCTAGTTGTGCGAATGAAGGGTTAATGATAAATTCTCCGTTGATACGACCAACCCTTACTTCAGAAATAGGACATTCAAAAGGAAAATCAGATAACTGAATAGCAGCGGAAGCGGCTAAGCCAGCCATTGCATCTGGCATTACATCAGGGTCATGAGACATTAATTGAATCATTACCTGTGTTTCGGCATGATAATCTTTTGGAAAAAGCGGACGAAGTACGCGATCTACTAAGCGCATAGTTAAAACTTCACCGTCGCTTGGTCTTGCCTCTCGTTTAAAGAAGCCTCCAGGATAACGTCCAGCAGCAGCAAATTTCTCGCGGTAATCTACTGTTAAAGGTAAAAAGTCTACATCTGATTGTTTGTAGTTGGAAACAACTGTACACAAGAGCATACATTTTCCAGATTGCACAACAACGCTACCATGAGCTTGTTTTGCTAATTTTCCGGTTTCGATAGAAATCTCTCTTCCATCTCCAAGGTCTATAACCTCTCTAAAAACTTTTGGAATCATAAATATTTTTTAATTCTAATTGAACAAAGGTCGTTGTGTTGTTGTAGTTGTTGTGTGACCAATGAAAAACTGTAATTAGCTTCTTATTATTTTATATTCTGCTTAAATATAACTAGAAAAATGATGTATTTTAACTTATACAAGAGTATTGTTAAAACAAAAAAGAGGCTATAAAGCCTCTCTTTTTTATTTTCTTAATCCTAATTCTTTTACTATCGCACGATATCTCATGATATCTTTTTTTGCTAAGTAATCAAGTAAAGCTCTACGCTTACCTACTAGTTTTACCAATGAACGCTCAGTGTTAAAATCTTTGCGATTTTTCTTTAAGTGCTCAGTTAAGTGATTAATTCTAAATGTAAATAACGCAATCTGCCCTTCAGATGATCCTGTGTCATTTGCATTTTTACCATGTTTTTTAAAGATGTCTCCTTTAATTTCTTTACTTAAATACATTCCAATATTATTTATAATGATTTTTATGTACAGATACGGTTTTCGTATCAAGCCGCAAATATAGTATTTTTTAGACACTTCCAATTGATTAGTAAGTGTTTTATTTATACGGCTAAAAAAAGTTCTTTTAGACACTTCAATTAAAATCAAATCTTTTTTAATTCACAAGATTATGACGTGATTATAAATACTTATAAAATAGAAGAATACTCCGTGAATTGTGTGATTAAAAGTCTTTATTTCTGGCTATTGTTTCATTATTTTTTTTATCATAAATCCTTCTTCTGTATAGATTTTGATTATATATAGGCCGCGTTGTAAAGCTTCTAAATCAATTTTATTTTGAGGATGGTCTAGATGCATTATGCGCTTTGCATTAATGTCATACACTTCAAGCAAATAAATCGTATTAGCATTAGAATTGATATTTAAAATAGCTTTGGTTGGGTTTGGATATAATGCAATACTATGGTCTAAATTATGGTAGTCAACACTCAAGTTTGGGGTTGAGATGGCTTCATGGGTGACAACAGTATCATTTATTCCTGCTAAAGGAATATTAAATGAGGTGCTTGTAGATCTGAAAATTAATCTTCCATCAGTATCGTCATAATAAAAATATGAGGTTTGAATAGCGGTTCCTACATTTGGATAAATACTGTAATCAAAACTTAAATTTTGTTCTGTTTTTAGTCGGGTGACGTTACCGCTATAAGCACCATTTCCTAAATCATTAAGATTTAATGTGCCGTAGGCATCAACTACCGTTGTTAGTGTACCGTTAAAATTTCCAGAATATGTGGTGTATTGATAGTTTCCTGCGACATTATCTGTGTTAGAATAATTATAATTTAAAGGAAATGTACCAAGTGTAGCGTTATCTGTAGCATAATTTAACATAAGGTCTTCGCCTGAAACACCAGTCATTGAAATTTCGTTAGCTACGTCTTTAATATATAAATTATTTTGAACGCTTGGATTACTCGCGTTTGTAATGGTTAAAACGGAAGTTGTGCCAGGATATGTGCTCAACTGACTGGCATTTGGTGTTGCGTAGGTGTCTGTATTGCTGTCATTTTGACTAAGGCTTGTAAAGTTCCAAGTTAAGTTAGAACCGCTTGAGCTGTGATCTATAGCATCATTAGAGGTTATTACAAAATAGGTGGTTTCTATAGTATTAGTGTAATTGTTAATAGGGGATTGCCCAAACGATAGCTGCAGTACTAGTAGTGTAAGTCCTAAAGTTTTTTTCATATTATCATGTTATTCGTTAGAGATGATTATTGTAGTCTTACTGCTTTTAAAATAAAGAAGTGTATAAAAAAGACCTCAATATGAGGTCTTTTACTTATGTTCTTAAAGGTTGGTTTTGAATTAAATCAATATACAAATTCACCTTGTTTTTTAAATCTTTTCTATGGGTAATGAAGTCTAAGAAGCCATGCTCTAGTAAGAACTCTGAAGTCTGAAAGCCTTCTGGTAATTCTTTACCGGTAGTATCTCTTACAACTCGTGGACCAGCAAATCCAATAAGCGCTCCTGGTTCACTGATGTTAATGTCGCCGAGCATTGCAAAAGAAGCTGTAGTTCCTCCAGTTGTAGGGTCTGTACATAATGAGATGTAAGGTAGTTTTGCTTCAGCTAATTGTGCTAGTTTCGCTGAAGTTTTTGCTAATTGCATCAAAGATAAAGCAGCTTCCATCATACGTGCGCCACCTGATTTCGAAATCATCATAAAAGGTAATTTATTTTTTAGCGCATAGTCAGCAGCACGTGCAATTTTTTCGCCTACAACACTTCCCATTGAGCCTCCAATAAAACTAAAGTCCATACACGCAATCACCAAATCTTTACCTTTAGATTTTCCAATAGCGGTTCTTACAGCGTCTTTAAGATTTGTTTTTTCTTTTGCTTGTTTTAGGCGGTCTGGATATTTTTTTGTGTCAACAAATTTTAAAGGGTCTTTAGATTCTAATTTTGAATCTAACTCCTTAAATTTATTATCGTCAAATAAAATTTCAAAATATTCTTTACTTCCAATTCTTACATGATACCCATCTTCTGGACTCACATAGAAGTTTTTCTCTAATTCTTCAGTATCAATAACTTTACCAGTTGGCGACTTGTACCATAGCCCTTTTGGGGTGTCGCGCTTTGCTTCGGTAGGTGTTTGAATACCTTTGTCTTTACGTTTAAACCAAGCCATTATGCGTATTGTGTTTTAAGTTAGTTTAGATTGCAAAACTAGTAAAAATTACAAAGTATTTACATTATTTAGATCTTCAAAGGCTTTTTTTAATCTTTCAACGAAAGCATTTTCTCCTTCTCGTAACCATTTTCTAGGGTCATAATGTTTCTTATTAGGCACATCGTCTCCTTCTGGATTTCCAATTTGTGATTGTAAATATGCATGCTTTTCAGCGAAGTAATCTCGGACACCAGTCATGAAGGCGTATTGCATATCTGTATCAATGTTCATTTTAATAACTCCATATCCAATGGCTTCTCTAATTTCTTCGAGTGTAGAACCAGAACCACCATGGAAAACAAAGTCAATATGGTTGTGACCAACGCCATATTTTTCTGAAATATGCTCTTGAGAGTTCTTTAAAATTTTTGGAGTTAGTTTTACATTTCCAGGTTTGTATACACCATGAACATTCCCAAAAGCAGCGGCAATTGTAAATTGATTACTCACTTTGCTTAACTCTTCATAAGCATAAGCAACTTCTTCTGGTTGCGTATATAAGCGCGATTCATCTACATCTGTATTGTCAACTCCATCTTCTTCGCCTCCAGTAATTCCTAATTCAATTTCTAGAGTCATACCCATTTTTGACATACGCTCTAGATACTGTTTGCAGATTGCAATGTTTTCTTCAATAGGTTCTTCAGATAAGTCAATCATATGAGAACTGTAAAGCGGCTTTCCAGTTTCCTCAAAATGCGTTTCACTAGCTTCCAATAAACCATCAATCCATGGTAATAATTTTTTTGCACAATGGTCTGTGAGCAAAATTACAGGAACACCATAAGCCTCAGCCATTAAATGTACATGCTTTGCACCAGCGACAGAACCTGCAATAGCTGCTTTTTGGTCTGCATTGGATAAACCTTTTCCTGCATTGAAACAGGCGCCTCCATTTGAGAATTGAATAATTACTGGGGCGTTTAAAGCTTTGGCTGTTTCTAGTACGCCATTGACGCTATTGGACCCTACAACATTAACTGCTGGTAAAGCAAAACCTTTTGCTTTAGCAAGTTTGAATATTTCTTGTACTTCTTTTCCTGTTGCGACCCCAGCTTTTATATTATGGCTCATGTATTGGTGTTTTTAATTGAAAATTAGAGCCCAAAAATAAGGAAATTTTAGAGATAATGAATTGTATAATATAGACTTTTGGACTATTATCATTTTTCATTTGAAATTACTTGAATAAAGCTCTATTTTCTTTTTTCCATTTCAGTATAAAAATAGACCGTGGTTAAGGTTATGTTTTCATTTTCTAATTTATAAAGAAAAAAGCATCTTTTTCTTTTATGGTACTTTTAAATGGAAAATGGTATAAAACAACTTTAGAAGGCATGTAATGGCATGTTATAGTAGAGTTGTGTATATATTGCACTTCGTGTAATGTAGTGCTGTCTCCAAGGTATGCGCAAATCATTAAAAAGAATGGTGTGATATTTAGAAAGGATAGTTAATACCTATGTTGTAAACAGCCTTTGAGAAATTATAGTCATTAAACCATCTATTATCTATTGGATAAGAAGGGTCATACGTTTTAAAACCAATATCAAAACGTCCAACGACAAAGCCAAAGTCATAACGCAATCCAAAACCAGAGCCTATAGCAATATCCTTTATAGATTCAAAATTAGAAAATGTAGCGTTAGCGTCATCAACGTCGTCAAGAACATTCCAAATATTTCCAATATCTACAAAGAAGGCGCCGTCCAAACTTCCAAATATGGCATAACGATGCTCAATATTAAAAGCTATTTTCATGTTAGCTTCATTAAATTGGTTATTACTATCGGAACTTCCAGGCCCAAGGTTATAAGCCGTCCATGCGCGATTATCATTTGTACCTCCTGCAAAGAAACTTTTGGAAAATGGTATACTCGTGGAGTTACCAAAAGGGATAGCAATACCAAAAAAGGTTTTTAATGCAATAACGTTATTACGACCAGCGTTCCAATATTTAACATAATCAAATTCTGTTTTAACATATTGGGAAAAATTAACACCAAAAATTTCATACCTGTCATCCGTGTTTTTTTGTAAATCTAAAAGTTGAGATGCACTAGACAAAAGGTTTCCTGCAAGTTCTATTTTAGCTTTAAAAATCGAAAAATCCTTATCAAAAACATTTTCTTTCTTATTTATAGCATAACTAAAATTACTTGCTACAATAAGATTGTTTTCGGTAAGTCTATCTTTACGTTCTTTAATGTTGTTAACCTCTTGATATTCTTGTGGGTTTGAGTTTTTAAATGCCGCATCTTGAAGCACTAGATTCATAAAATTATCTGTCGTATCTTTAATAAGGCTTTCATTACCATCTGCATCAACAGAAATATAATTGGAAGGTGTGTTGTAGTTTTCTAAAGCGATGTTTTCTAGTCTGCTGAACGAATTTTGATAGACACTAAAATAATTTCCTGGATTTAAATTCCTGACATATTGTGTGTTAAAGACATCAAGACTATTCGTTACCCTATTGGATGAAAACCATTTGTAATTAAATATACCGTTTACAGTTTGTTTGTCTAGTCCAATATTTGTTTGACTTGTAAATCCTAAACTAATCTGTGTAATTGGGGCCATGTGTTTAGGAATAATTTTATTGGTGTTCAAAGGAAAAAATAGACGTGGTAATCTTAGTTTTATATCAGCACCAATTTCATTAATATCAAAGAATTGTTGCGCATCATTATTACCACCATCCTTGGAGGCGCCAATTGCACCAATTGCCGATATTTCAAGAGTTTCTGCTCCTCTAAATATATTGCGTGCCAGCAATGATGAACTAAAAGATACTCCAACCGTTTGAATGTTACTTTGAGAAACATTGACATTAAAACCAAGTCCAAATTTCTTTTTTGGAGTTAAAGTAATAGTAGCTGTTAATGTAGAGTCTTGCTCGTTAACATCGTAGTCAATGCGTGGGTATTTAAAGGTTTTTAGCTCATTTAAATACCTGTAAGTTCTTATGCGATCTATATCTTTAAAAATATTTCCTTTAGTAATTAATACTGCATCAGTTAAAGCTTTTGGGCGGTATTTGATTTTTTGGTCATAGCTATAAAGATTGTAGCCGTCATATATAATAGAGTCTTGAAATGCTTGTTTTTGCGTTCTGTAAGCGGCATTGGTAATGATATTGACGTCTTTTATTTTGAATATTTTAAAGGGTATTCTTGCTATAGAATCTTCATTACGAATAATGCGATTAGCAATCTCTATTTGGACATCAACTTTTTTTGAGACACCAGATGTATCTTGAGTAAATCGGATATAGTCTTGTGTGAAATGATAAACGCCAGAGTTTCTAAATGTGGTATTTAAACGTTGACGTTCATCTGCAAAATCAGCTTCCTTAAATTGTTCACCTTTTTTTATAAAGGACGCTTGTTTTGAAGTTTCATATAGAGAATCAATTACCTTAGATGCTATGCGTGTAGATATGGAGTCTATTTTGTAAGGTTGACCAGTTGTTACGTCAAAAGTGAGTGTGGCCTTTTGGTTTTTATTTTTGTTTATATCATAGGTTACAACGCGGTCAAACCAACCATTTTTAAAAAAATAGTTTTCAAGATTCGTTTTGGATTTTAGAGTTTTTAAAGAGTCTAAAATTACAGGGGCTTCACCTGTTTTACGCAGCCAAGAATTTAAGCCCAGAGCTGTTTCCTTAAGTTTAGCTAACTGTTTAGCAGATAGTCGTTTGGTTTTGCGTTCTCGACGATGAGGTTTATTATCTAACCAAGTTTCAAAAAGCGAATCTCTATTGTCTCGAGCCAAATTGTAGATGTGAAGACGCAAAGGATAATTAACCAAAGGAAGTGTTACGTTTTGTTTCTGTAGAAGTAGGTTGTTAATGTCTTCTTTTCTGTTGACTTTATTATTAATACGTACCTCCGTATCAGTGAGCAAGTAATCATTTCTTTTAACTCGTTTTACGACATTACAAGACGAAAAGCCAAATGCGGTAATGAGGATTAGTGCTATTTTTTTAAGAGTTATTTTCAACTATCAATAAATAAATTTAGTTTTACTCGATAAAAGAGACGTACACGGTTTAAGGTTTGTCTCAAAATTAGACCTTAGTGGTTTATTTATGTTCCTTTATATGTACTGCTTTATGTTGTTAAGGCAGTTAATTATAGCCCAAAAATACACTATTTAGATGTTAAGTAAAAACCAAATAAAACTTATAACGAGTTTGAAACAAAAAAAGTACCGCCAACAGCATGAGTTATTTGTTGTGGAAGGTAAAAAAACAATACATGAACTTTTAAACTCAAAATTTGAATTGGAGCATTTGTTTACAACCACAAATGATTTTAAGGTTTTGGATGCTTTAAAGACGGTGATTGTTGCTTCGGATTTGAAAAAAATCAGTTTTTTAAAAACTCCAAATACAGCCTTAGCTCTATTTAAAATGCCAGTACAACAACCTCTAAATTTTGAAGAGCTTGTTGTTGCTTTAGATGATGTACGAGATCCAGGTAATTTAGGAACAATTATTAGACTTTGCGATTGGTTTGGCGTCAAACATTTATTGTGTAGTAAGGCAACTGTAGATTGTTACAATCCAAAAGTTATTCAAGCTACAATGGGTTCTATTACTAGGGTTAATATTGTTTATAACAGTATTGAAAATGTTTTGAACACTCAAAATGTTCCAGTTTTTGGGGCATTTATGGGTGGGGATAACATTTATCAAAATGCACTACCTTCTAAAGGTGTTATTGTCATGGGAAACGAAGCAAATGGTATTTCTGATGGTGTATCTCAGTTGGTATCGCAAAGAATTGCTATTCCTCGTTTTGGAGAGGTTCAAGAGACAGAAAGCTTAAATGTAGCGAATGCCACAGCTATAATTTTAAGTGAGTTTAAACGACGTCAATGAAATAATGCTATGCTTTCATAGTCATGTTTTTGTAATGAAGTGGAAGACTGCTCGGGCATAATATTAAGTTTTTTAAATGGCCTAAAAGCGAGCAGTCATTTTTTTTTAAATTATCATCTTTGTCCTTCATAACTAAGAATTATACTATCTCTACTCCTAAATTATTCAACTAAAATGCCCTTTTTTGCGTTATCTTTCAAAAAAAACTCTTAACTATCGCTACGACTGATTTTTATTTTTTATCTAGTAAAAAAAAACAATCATTTTTCTAATGTGTAATTTAACAGAAGAACTGGTATTAATAGAAAGCGGAACAATAGCTACCTAATGTTTTTTTCAAGCTATAAAGAAAAGTATCTACAATTTGTTTGAGAATAATTTCAAAAAAAGATGGAATAGAGGTTTAATAAGATTCGGCTTAGATGAAATATGTTATGTCCTATTGAAATGTAAAATTGATAAAAACACCTCTGGTTTTCATAGTTGTTACATTACTTGTCCATGGGCTATTGGCATCCAAATCTCTTATCAATTCGTCATTAAGGCCAAAAACACCTCTAATGGATGGTGAGAATTTAAACCAATACAAATAGAAATCAATTCCAAAACCTATTTCATAGAAATAGACATTTTTTTTCGTTCTAAATTGTCCAACACTATTGTCATCAGGATTTTCCTCATTACTAGACAAATTTAAGGCTGTAGAAATTCCGCCAACAATAAAAGGTTTGAAATTATTTAAACGTTTGGTGGAAGCCTTTAACAATAATGGGATATGAATATAGGTTGAACGTACTTCACGTTCTAAATCTGACGAATTAACATCAGCTATTCCTGCAAAATAACTTGGGTCATAGTTTAAAAAGCGCTTAGTAATATATAGCCCTGGTTCTAATCGGAGATCTAGATAGTCATTAATGCGCATATTACCAATTAAGCCTACATTAAATCCAGCAGATGTATCAATGAGAATATCTTTTTGGTCTTGCTCGTAGTCAAAATTAAAGTCATAACTGTTAAAGCCTAAGAAATATCCCCAAGATAAAAAGTTCTTGTCAAAACTTTCTTGATTTCGCACTTTTTCGGTACTAAATAATTGTGCGGAAGCTGTTTGAACTAAACTTAAAAAGGATAAAACAAGAAGTATTCTTTTCATATTATTGTTTTGAAGCCGTGTAAATTGTTGCAACACCCATTGTTTGCGGCAGTGCTTTAGGGTTTATAAACCCAATTTTTTTTAAAATATTGTTCAAAGCTTGCCCGAAAGGAAATACAGAGGCAGAAGCGCTCAAATAAGAATAGGCTGATTTGTCTTTAGAGAATAATTTTCCAATAAGGGGCATAATACCTTTTGTGTATAATTTATAGCCTTGTTTAAAAGGGAATTTTGTTGGTACAGACGTTTCTAATATAACAAAAATACCTTGAGGCTTTAGTACTCTAAGGATTTCGGAAAGTCCTTTTTCTAAATGTTCAAAATTTCTTATTCCAAAAGCTACAGTAATGGCATCAAAGGAGTTGTCTTCAAAAGGAAGATTCTCAGAATCCCCAATAACCATATCAATAATACCGTCTAAGTTTTTGTGATTGACTTTTTGTTTTCCAACCTCAAGCATTCCAACACTAATGTCTAAACCAATGATTTTTTTTGCATTAGTTTGAGATAGGTTAATGGCCAAATCGCCAGTTCCAGTTGCAATATCCAAAATGCTATTCGGTTGTGTTTTTGCTACAATATCTACCATTTTTTTACGCCATTTCACATCAATACCAAAAGAGATAACACGATTTAAATCGTCGTATTCCTTAGAGATATTATCAAACATTTTGGCAACTTGTTCCTTTTTGCTTAGGTCACTGTCTTTATAGGGCTTTACTTTTTCAGACATAGTATACATTTATAAAGTGCAAAGAAATGGAATTCATAAGCAAATCCCTAAAAATAACTTATATTTGCTTATCTTTTTTAATTAAGAATTAATGAAAATTATAATTGCTGGCGCTGGCGAAGTCGGATTCCATTTAGCAAAACTTTTATCCTACGAATCTCAAGAAATAACCTTAATCGACACACATAGAGATAGTATTATTTATGCTGATACCCATTTAGATATAAAGGTCATGAAAGGCGATGCTACTTCAATTAGCATTTTAAATGATGCGAGAATTGAGGTTTCCGATCTTTTTATTGCAGTTACGTCTTCAGAAACTACAAATATTACAGCATGTGTTTTAGCGAAACAATTAGGTGCAAAAAAGACCATTGCTAGAATTTCTAATACAGAATTTATAGAGCATCAAGAGCAGGTCGCTTTCACAAAATTTGGTATTGATGAATTGATTTCTCCAGAATCATTAGCTGCTTCTGAGATTGAGTTGCTTTTAAATCAATCTGTTTTTAATGATACTTATGAGTTTGAAGGTGGGGCTTTAACGATGTTGGGGTTAAATTTGTCTGGTACTGCAAAAATTGCTGGCAAATCGGTTAAAGATGCAGCGAAATTGATACCAAATGTTCATTTTGTCCCAATTGCTATACAGCGCAATGGCGCTCATGTAACTTTAATACCAAGAGGGGATACGATGCTTTTGGAAGGTGATCATGTCGTGTTTATGACTTCCGAAGGTGGAGATGAAGAACTATGCAAGCTTACAGGTAAGTTTAAAACCGAAATTAAGAATGTGATGATTTTAGGTGGAGGACGCATAGGTAGTAGAACGGCAAGAGATTTAACAAATGATGGTAAATTTAATGTTAAAATTGTAGAAAAAGACAAAGATAAGGCTTTTGATGTTGCTGACGAATTACCAAATGTCTTAGTAATAAATGGTGATGGTAGAAATGTAGAACTACTGGAGGAAGAACATATTCAAGATATGGATGCTTTTATCTCGGTAACTGGAGATTCTGAAACTAATATTATTTCTTGTTTGTTGGCAAAGTCTAGGGGTGTAAAAAAAACTATCGCTTTAGTAGAAAATGTAGATTATTTTGAACTGTCTCATTCTATTGGAATCGATACCTTAATCAATAAAAAATTACTAGCGGCAAATAGTATTTTTAGATACATAAGAAAAGGGGAGGTGGTTGCTATGACTAAATTGAGTAGTATGGATGCTGAATTACTCGAATTTATTGTAAAACCAAAATCCAAAATCTGTAATAAAGTGATTAAAAAAATTAATTTTCCTCTAACTGCAATTATAGCAGGTGTGATTAGAAATGGACAGGGTATGATTGCACTTGGTGATTTTAAAGTTGAATCTGGGGATAGAGTTGTAGTATGTTGTAGACCTGAATCGATAAAAAAAGTAGAGCGACTTTTCTTTTAACCTATGAAACTCAATTACAAGATTATAGTTCATTTTTTCAGTTTGTTAATGCTGTTTAATGGTGGTTTTATGCTGCTCGCGGCTTTATTAAGTTTATGTTATGATGATGGTGCCACATTAGATATTTTTTATGCTGGGATATCGGTAATGCTTATTGGTAGTATTGCGATGTTTGTCACTAGAAATCACAGAAAAGAATTGAATAAACGAGAGGGTTATGTCGTTGTTACCTTTGGTTGGTTGATTATGGCAATATCTGGGACATTTCCGTACGTATTTACAGGTGAAATCCCAGATTTCACCAATGCTTTTTTTGAAACTATTTCTGGCTATACAACAACAGGGTCAACCATACTTAACGATATTGAAATTTTATCAGAAGGTGTTTTGTTTTGGCGCAGTTTAACCCATTGGATTGGAGGTATGGGAATCATTGTTTTGGCAATTGCTATTCTTCCTCTATTGGGTATAGGAGGTATGGAACTTTTTGCAGCCGAAGCACCAGGACCCAGCGCAGACAAATTACATCCAAGAATTACGGATACAGCAAAACGTCTATGGCTTATTTACTTTGGATATACTGCAATAGAAACAGTGTTGTTAAGTGTTGCTGGAATGTCATTTTTTGATGCAATTAATCATTCGATGTGTACCTTGTCAACTGGTGGTTTCTCTACAAAAAATGCAAGTATTGCATATTGGAATGACAATCCAATAATCCAATATATCATTATCTTTTTCATGTTTGTAGCAGGTATGAATTTTGTGCTGAGCTATTTTGCTTTTAAAGGAAAAGTGCAAAATATTATTAAGGATGATGAATTCCGTTTGTACCTTTGGTTTGTAAGTGTTTTTACTATAGTTGCGGCATTAATTATATATTTTCAAGCTGATGCTTCACTGTCTTCAATTACGCACCCAATGGTATGGGGAGAGGGTGAAAGTGCTTTTAGGCATGCATTGTTTCAAGTGCTTGCAATTATTACAACAACGGGATTTGTAACTGCAGATTATACCTTGTGGAGTCCATTTTTGGTAGTGTTTTTCTTTGGGTTAATGTTCCTAGGAGGTTCGGCAGGAAGTACCTCGGGAGGAGTGAAAATTGTACGCCATCTAATTATGATTAAAAATGGTTTTCTAGAGTTTAAACGTACATTGCATCCGCACGCGGTATTGCCTGTGCGTTATAACAAGAAGTCTGTTACCGGAAATATAGTATTTAATATTCTAGCCTTTTTCATTCTTTATATGTTATCTTTTATTGTCGGTGCTTTAGGTTTCTCGTTAATGGGGTTAGATTTTGAGTCTGCTATTGGGGTTGCCGCTTCTAGTCTAGGTAATGTAGGACCTGCCTTAGGTGATTTTGGTCCTGTGAACAATTTTTATGATATGCCAGCAGAAGGAAAATGGTGGTGTTCATTTTTGATGCTTATTGGGCGATTAGAATTGTTTACAGTACTTATTCTTTTAACGCCATTTTTCTGGAGAAATAGATAAATACGCATCATTTAAAAAAGTGGACTTATCAATTTAGGTAGAGTTTTTTTGCTGGGTTTTTATATTGTTTTTGAGTGTGTTAGTGTAACATTTTGTTTGGCTATACGTCATATGAATATAATCAATCAAAATATATCATCATGGAAATCATATTAAAACGACAAAAAACAGAATCATTAGTCGAACAGCAATTATTAGCATCAGATTTTAAGACTCAAGGTCTTTTAAATTCGGTTTACAAACGAAGAACGCAACATAATCTCTTTAATTCTAACCCAAAATCTATATTCGGGATTAGGCAAGATGTTAAACGTAAAAGATATCGCGCTGCGCTGCGTATAGATGCGGCTTTAAAGCTGTCTATTTTTGTAATTACTTTGGGTTTCATTTTATAAGAAATGGGCGTTTAGTTGAGATAAATTGTCAAAGTATTGTTGTACCGATGTACTATGTAACTGTAAAGCATTTAGAGATTAATGACATCTTATTGTGTTCTTAATAACTGAAGCGCTTGAGGTGTAATATCATGCAATTCTGGATAAGTTTTCTGAGGCATATTTTATATGATGAGTCAAGTGGGACCTAACTTTAATGAGGTTCTAACTACTAAAAAAAACTAGTGTATAACCTTTAAAAATTTTTAATTATGGGATTTGGTGGCGTAGCTTCGATGAATACAGTTTTAAAAAATAACAGGAATTTATTAAGTAATTCAAAGCGAGATAAGTTCAAGAATAGTATAGGACGTTCTAACAAAAAAGAAAAAACTAAATTGGTGGATTTACCTCGTGCTAGACGCCATCAATTACGAGCTATAAAAGCTAAAATGATGTCGCAACGTCGCATAAGAGCTGTGAAGGTTGGTGTTGTGTTTAGCGTAGTATTTGGTGGTTTAATTGCCTTATTTTTGTATTGGGTATTTTAAAAAAAGATGTGTTAAAAAAAAAACAGCCATAAACGTATTCTTATGGCTGTCACAATTTATAGATTTTTAAACGTTTAGCTTAATGCTCTTTTTATTCTATTGAGCGCTTCTACAAGTTCGTTTTGAGATGCAGCATAAGAGATTCTAATACAGTTGGGGTTTCCAAAAGCTTCCCCAGTAACTGTAGCAACTAAAGCTTCTTCTAGTAAGAATAAAGAAAAGTCTGTAGCGTTATTAATAGTAGTACCCTTAATGGTTTTTCCAAAGAATGAAGAGATGTCTGGGAAAACATAAAACGCCCCTTCTGGAGTATTGGTTTTAAAGCCTTCAATGTCATTTAACATAGCTAGGACTAAATCCCTACGCGTTTTAAACTCGTCAATCATGTACTGCACCTTGCTAGGGTTTGCTTGCATAGCCGTAATTACAGCACGTTGTGCAATACAGTTTGCACCACTAGTAACTTGGCCTTGCATTTTATTACAAGCACGAGCAATTTTTTCTGGAGCACCAATAAATCCAATACGCCATCCCGTCATGGCAAAAGCTTTAGACACACCATTTACTGTAATCGTCCTATTATACATATCTTCAAATTGAGCCATACTAGTATGGGCTTCACTAAAGTTGATATGCTCATAAATTTCATCTGATACAATATAAATATTTGGGTGTTTATGCAAAACATCTGCAAGGGCTCTAAGTTCAGTTTTACTATAAACAGAACCGCTAGGGTTACAAGGAGAGCTAAACCACAGCATTTTTGTTTTTGGAGTAATCGCTGCTTCTAACTGCTCTGGGGTCATTTTAAAATCTGTAGCAATAGATGTTTTTACTTCTACGGGAACACCGCCAGATAATTTTACAATATCGGCGTAACTTACCCAATATGGGCAAGGTAAAACGACTTCATCCCCTTCGTTAAGTAATACGAGTGCAATATTGGCTAAACTCTGTTTGGCACCAGTCGAAACTACAATTTGCGAAAGATTGTAATCTAAGCTGTTATCTCTTTTAAACTTATCTCTAATGGCTTGCTTTAAATCCGCATAGCCGTCAACAGGTGTGTAAGAGTTGTAATCGTCGTTTATGGCTTGTATGGCTGCTTCTTTAATAAAATTTGGAGTATTAAAATCTGGCTCGCCTAAGCTTAGTCCAATAATGTCTTTGCCTTCGGCTCTTAGTTCTCTTGCTTTTGCAGCCATAGCCAATGTTGCCGAAGTTGACATGTTTAATATTCTTTCAGAAAGTAAAGTCATGATGGTATTATGAGTGTTTTTACGTTACGTATTAAGCCATAACGGGCTTTTCCCCTAAAACTTTTAATTGTCTATAATGTTCAGCAATTGCCTTCCATATGGAGTTGTATTCATTATAAGGTAAGCTAAATTCTTTAGCAGTTTCTTTTACAATTTTTGCAATTTTTCTATAATGAATATGACTGATGTTAGCAAACAAGTGGTGCTCTACCTGCCTGTTTAAACCTCCAGTATAGAATTCGACCAACCAATTTTTTGGCGAAAAGTTAGACGTGGTAAACAATTGATGAATTGCCCATGTGTTTTTGATGTTTCCGTTGTCATCTGGTAAGGGCATATCGGTATTTGGCATCACGTGTGCTAATTGAAAAATAACACTCAAAATAATACCAGCGGTATAATGCATAATGAAGAAGCCAAGTAAGACTTGCCACCAAGTATACCCTAAAATTAGTGGGAGTACAACCCAGATAGAATAATATATAATTTTACCAACGATTAATTTTGTCCATTGCGTTACAGGATTTGGAAATTCACCATAAGATAAACGTCGTTTAAGGTAGTGATAGGTTTGTTTAAAATCTGTAGTTAGCGCCCAATTTACAGTTAGGAAACCATATAAAAAAAATGCATAATATTTTTGATATTTATGGATTTTAAACCATTTTGCATGTCGTGAAAAGCGAATGACACGTCCCGCATCAATATCTTCATCATGACCTTGAATATTCGTGTACGTGTGATGAAGTACATTGTGCTGTACTTTCCAGTTGTAATCATTACCCGCAAGAATATGAATACTGCTGCCCATAAGTTTATTAACCCATTTTTTGCTAGAAAATGAACCATGGTTAGCATCATGCATGACATTCATTCCTACGCCAGCAATGCCAATGCCTATGATTATCATCGATACTATTTCCGCCCAAGTGGGTAAGTCTAAACTAAGAACGAGAATTAATGGTCCAAATAATAAAGAAAACATAACGAAGGCTTTGAAATATAATTTCCAATTTCCTGTTTTTTTTATATTGTTTTCTTTAAAGTAGTTGTTGACACGTTTATTTAGAGTTCTAAAAAATTTGGCTGGGTCGTTTCTAGAGAACGTCGGTGTTTGCGCTTTCATATTTAGTTTTAATGGGATGCTATAAATTAGAGTTAAAAGGTCAAAGATAACTAATTTATGATATCATAAATGTTATATTTCATATAAATATGCACATAAAAAGCTATTTTTGCCCAAAATTATAAAAAAAATGGATTTAATCCTTAAGTACTTTCCAGATCTAAGCGACATTCAACGCTCACAATTTTTTGCGTTGTATGATTTGTACTTTGAATGGAATGCTAAAATCAATGTCGTATCTAGAAAAGATATAGAAGAGTTATATCTACGACATGTATTACATGCCTTAGGTATAGCTAAAATACAGACTTTTTCGGATGGCACTGAAATTTTGGATGTAGGAACAGTGGGCGGTTTTCCTGGAATCCCGTTAGCGATTTTATATCCTAACTGTGATTTTCATCTCGTAGATAGTATTAATAAAAAATTGAAAGTCGTAAATGCTGTTGCCCAAGGTTTAGGATTAACCAATGTAGAAACAACCCATAGTAGAGTAGAGGTAATAGATGCCCAATTTGATTTCATTGTGAGTAGGGCGGTTACAGCAATGCCTACTTTTGTCGACTGGGTGAAGACAAAAGTGAAGAAGGAAAGTAAGCATGAGTTAAAAAATGGCATATTGTATTTAAAGGGTGGAGATCTTTCTGAAGAATTGAAAGACTTTCCTAAAGCCAAATGGTATCCTTTAACGGATTATTTTCAAGAACCATTTTTTGAAACTAAAAAAGTTGTGCACTTACCATTGAAATATAAACCATAAAAAAAACCTTGATAACAGTATCAAGGTTTTTCAAACTTGTAAAAGTTACGCGCTATTTTACAACGATCTTCTTTGTAATACTTGCGCCGTTTAAATTTGTCAATCTTAAGATATAAGGTTGAGCTGATAAATTAGAAACGTCTATTATACTTGTGTTTGTGTCAACTTTAACTTGCTTAACGTTTTGACCTAATAAATTGAAAAATTCAACCTGTAATTGATCCTTAGATACAATATTTAATGTATTTGTAACTACAGACGGAAAAACGTTTACATCTAGAGGTTTTTGTACATCATCAGTACTTAGGTTAGGGTCATAATTATATATAACACTTAAAGGTGTTCCAATCTCATTACCACCAACGCCATCAAAAGCTTGGAATCTTAAGGTCCAACTCATTGCTGTTGCTGTACCAGCCGGATGCTGATTCCAGAAGTAGTTACCAGCAGAACTAGTGGCACCAGAAGCTATAAGCGCAGCATTAGCTGGATATCCATTGTTTAGAGCAACACTGTTTAGACAAGTTCCAGCAAAACAGAGCTGAACTTGAGAACCGTCAGTGTTAGTCATATCATCAATAAATATTCTCATGTAAATGTCACTGCTAGAGGTGTTTGTAACCTCAAATCCCCAATTACAAGGTTCACTATAAGCGCAACCGCTTTCGTTGAAATTTAAGGTTTGATTGTTTGTAATGAGTGCATCGGTACTTTTATCTCTTACTTCAAACTGAGCATACGAGAAGTACGAAGCAAATAATAAAGCTGTAAGTAATAATTTTTGTTTCATAATTTTTTGTTTTAAAAGGTTATTTAGATATCACTAAACGCTTGCTGTACGATGCATTGCCCGTAGCAATCGTTACGATATACTGTCCTGCACTAAATTGATTTGTTGAAATCTCAATAGTGTTGTTTCCAGATAAATTTTTGTGTTGTTGCGCTAACACTGTTCTTCCAAGCATGTCTGTTACGGTAATAGCGTAGTTAGCGTTTGAGGCGTCAAAAGCAATGTTAAACTTATCAGTAGCAGGATTTGGATAAATACTTACAGCAGAAGCTAATTCTAAATCCGAAGTACTTAATGAATCGTTAATTGATTTTTGAAATGCATTTATAACAGATCCTGTGTCACTATCAATTAGTATAATCGCAATATACATGTCATCTT